>NZ_CP095482.1:2487379-2798302 GCF_023028225.1 Halorientalis litorea | reverse complement strand
GAGAAACACATTTACTCCGGGCTACGGAACCCTCTAGCATGGTCGCTCAGACCGAGCGCGAGGATGGGGTTTGGTACGAGTGTGAGAAGTGCGGCCTCATGTTCGACGACGAAGAGGACGCCCGCCAACACGAGGCCAACTGTGACGCCGAGGAGCCGTCGTACATCCAGTAACGCCGGTGACGCCGCCCGCACGACGTAACGGGTTTGTCCGTCGCCAGCGTAGGGAGGGTAGTGACCGACAACGCGGCCGACGACGGAGGCGACGAGGGTGGGTCCGACGACGACTCGACCACCCTCGACCCGAACAGTGACACCGACGAACTGACGCTCGACGGCGACGGGTTCGCCGACCTCGTACAGACGGTCGGCCGTCCGGTCGTGACCGCACGGCAGGCCGCCCGCGAACTCGACTGCTCGCAGGAGCGGGCCAGTTCACTCCTCGACAAACTCCACGACGAGGGGGCCGTCCAGCGCGAGGACGTATCGAGCGACCCCGTCGTCTACTACCCGACCGATTGGTCCCGACTGGCAGACCGCGAGCGCGTCGTCGTCTTTCCAACGCGGCGGCAACTCGTCGTGGACCACCCCACGCAGTTCACGCGGGCGCAACTCTCCCAGTTCGCCCACCTGCTGGACACGACCCACCGCGGCGGCTACCTCTACGAACTCCGGCGCGAGGACATCTGGAGCGCGCCCTACGACGATGTCGACGCCCTCCTCGGGACGATGCGGGACGTCATCCCCGAACGCTCGCCCGAGTTGGAGGAGTGGGTGACCGACCAGTGGGAGCGTGCCCACCAGTTCACCCTGCGGACCCACGAGGACGGGTACGTCGTCCTCGAAGCCGCGACGGCGAACCTGATGGGCAACGTCGCCAGAGAGAAACTGGACGAGGGGTTGCTCCGCGCCCCGATTTCCGACACCGAGTCGTGGGTCGCCGAGGACGCCGTCGCCGAAGTCAAGCGCGTCCTCTACGAGGCGGGCTATCCGATACAGGACGAACGTGACCTCGACACCGGCGAACCGCTCGCCCTCTCGCTCGACCTCGACCTCCGGGACTACCAACACGAGTGGGTCGGACAGTTCATGGAGACCAAATCCGGCGTCCTCGTCGGGCCGCCCGGTGCCGGCAAGACCGTCGCCGCGCTCGGCATCCTCGCTCGGGTCGGCGGCGAGACGCTGGTCCTCGTCCCCTCGCGGGAACTCGCCGGGCAGTGGCGCGACGAGATTCTCGCCCACACGACGCTCACGGAGGACCAAGTCGGCGAGTACCACGGCGGGACCAAGGACGTGCGACCGGTGACCATCGCCACCTACCAGACCGCCGGGATGGACCGACATCGACAGCTGTTCGACAGTCGGGAGTGGGGACTGGTCGTCTACGATGAGTGTCTCGCTGGAGAGACGGTTATCGAGACACCGTCGGGACGTACGACGTTCGACGACCTGGATTCAGAGCTAGCACTGCAGCACGGATGGACTACAGACGTGGACCTGACGGTCCGGTCGTTTGACCCAGTAAAAGACGAGTACGAGTGGCAGGACGTGACTGGTATCTTCAAAACAGAGGCTCCAGTGGAGCGTATTGAGACCGATGCAGGCCATTCGTTGCGGGCGACCCCAGAGCACACGCACATCGTGTTCGATACCGAGACCGGAGAACTGGCCGAACAAACCGGCATTAGCGAGGGCGATTACCTCGTCCAGCCGACACCAGACCCAAAGCTATCGAACCCGGGGGAGTCACACGGGATACCACCAGAAATCGCAAGAGGTGAGTTACTTGGTTGGTTTTTGGGAGATGGGCATCATAACGAGTACGGCGATATCAAGTTCTCGTTCGGACGGAAGGCCGACGCACAAGTCGACATCATCAGGTCACTCTGTGATGCTGCCGGATTCGACTATTCCGTTTACAAGAACAGCAGAGACGACGTGACGATTTGGATTCCCAACCTCGGTTCGAAGTTGGACCACGACCTGCCGTCGGGGTATAAAACCGACTCCGTTCGTGTCCCGTCGGAATGTTATACGTGGTCGGCGGCCCGGGTCGGCGCACTGCTCCGTGGGCTGTTCGATGCGGAAGGGTCCGTCGATACCAAGTCGCGTATTCAATTCAACTCCGTGTCGGCGAGCCTAGCGGCGGATGTCCGGCTTCTGTTGCAAAAAATCGGCATCCCTTGCCGACGACTCGAAATAGAACGCGACGACGTACGCCACAACGACGTCTACCGTCTCACGATAGCGTCGTTCTACGGTGGCCGTTTCGAAGAAGCAGTCGGGTTCCGGCTGTCGCACAAGTCAGAGCGGGTGGGGACGGGAGAGAGTCCAGCAACCGGTCTCCCAGTTGGGGCCTTGCTCCAGTCCATTAAAAATGATATTGAAGCGACAAATGCAGACCTCGCTTCGATGGCGGGAGTCAACAGACAGACTATCGGTGATGTCATTAGAGGGAAATACAGAATCGGGCAGAGACACCTCTCCGAACTCGCCCATGGTCTGCGTGAGTACGCCGAGAATGACGTAGAAGGCCCCAAAAGAGTACGTGATAGACACAATGTCACGTATCAGGATATCGGTACTGAAGTGGGACTAACGTCCGGGGGTGCATACCGACGGTTTCAGGAGCGAGACGCGGGGGCACTGAACGCAACGAAACAAATCGCCTCAGAGCGACGGCAACGAGCGAAAGCACACGCATCCAAACTGTCGAAACTGACGGGACTGACTATCTCCGAAGTGACGACCGTTGAGACAGAGGGCGTGGATACTGTCTACGACCTCGAAACTGAATCACACACGTTCGTCGCGGACGGGTTCCTCACACACAACTGCCACCACATCCCTGCGAATGTGTACCGACGTAGTGCTGATTTGCAAACGAAACATCGCCTCGGACTGTCTTCAACCCCTGTACGTGAGAGTGACGACGAAGAGGAAATCTACACCCTCATCGGGCCGCCTATCGGCACCGACTGGGACGCGCTGTTCGACGCGGGGTTCGTCGCGGAACCCGAGGTACAAATTCGGTACGTCCCGTGGGCCGACGACGACGCGCGCAACCAGTACGTCAGCAGTCACGGCCACGAACGCCGGCAACTCGCGGCGACGAACCCGGCGAAAGTCGAGGAAGTCGAGCACTTGCTGGCTCAGCACAGCGACAAGAAGGCACTGGTGTTCGCCGACTACCTCGACCAAGGGCGGGCACTCTCGGCGGCACTCGACGTACCCTTCGTCAGCGGCGAGACGCCCCACAGCCAGCGTGAGCGGTTCCTCGACGAGTTCCGTCACGGCGCGCGTGACAGGCTCGTCGTCTCCCGCATCGGCGACGAGGGCATCGACCTCCCCGACGCCGAGGTGGCCATCGTCGCCTCGGGACTGGGCGGGTCGCGGCGACAGGGGGCACAGCGAGCGGGCCGGACGATGCGTCCCGAGGGCCGGTCGCTGGTCTACGTCCTCGCCACCCGCGGGAGCAACGAGGAAGACTTCGCCCAGCGTCGTCTCAGGCACCTCTCCTCGAAGGGCGTCCGAGTGAGCGAGTCCGAAGCAGAGACGGGGGCCGTCGCGGGCGAACTCGACGGCAACGGCACGGCGGATACCGCGACCGACGACGACGGTGATGCCTCTGTGGAGCGGGACGAACGAGAGTGACGAACGGTTACCGCGGTCGGTCGCGGGTCGGCGGGTTCAGGAAGAGCGCGTCGACCAGCGCGGCAGTCCCGACGACGGACGCGCCAGCGAGCGTCATCTCGACCGGGACGGACAACAGGTGGCCGAGAAACACACTCGCGGCGAGTACCAGCGGTATCAGGACCAACACGAGGTCGTATCGGGACAGCCCCGCGACCGGCGTTCGCTGGTCGGTACCGAACTCGTGGGGTCTCCTGTCGCTCGTCGCCATGTGTTGCCACCTCCTCGTTCAAAAGTAGGTGGAGCATCCAGTAAAAATGTTACTCCGGTGTCTTCGTTGGAAGGCATTAAGAGAGACGCCAGTGGTTCTCAAAATAATACGAGAATGCAACGGAGGGGCGGAACGCACGAACCGGCGTGTTCGGGCAGAACTCTCTCCGCCGACCGCACCGGGATGGGGAGCAGTTGCCGTGGGCCGTTGTGACACAACTGTTTTACTCGGGCCACTCGTAGCTCCGTGCAACTATGGTCGCCGACGTCTGGGTTCACGGTGCTATCGTCAGCCTCGCCGTGGCACAGTTGGTCGTCGTCGTGTACCTCTACCGGCGTTCGGCACTCGCCGACGCGTGGGAGGGGGCACAGGGGGCCGACGGGTCGGGACGTGGGGGTGCCGACATCTCGGTGGTCGTCTGTCCCGAGTGTGACGCGCGCAACGAGACCGAGTTCCAGTTCTGTCGGAACTGTGCGGCCGAGCTTCCGGGGCCGACGGCGACGAGTGGCCTCGTAGGGGGCGCGCAGGGGAGCGGGATGCGGTGAACTCGGCACGAGTCCACAAGAGACAGGCCGGTAGAGCCGAAGAGACGGGTATGGACCCCGGAACCGACCTCGAAGGACAGCGGGCACGTGTGACTGTCGACGGTGTCGAGTGTGCGGGCACGGTTACCGCCGTCACGTACACGCCGAAGAAGGGGAACGCCGTCGCACGACTGGAGTTGGACGAAGCCGGCCCCGACGGCAGGGAGACGGTTGCCGTCGGCGTCGAGGAGTTAGAGGGGGTCTGACCCGGCCGGTCAGTTCGTCCAGCGCGCGTCCGCCAGCGTCCGCTGGACGGCTTCCTCTCCGACCGCACGGGCGAGCGTCTCGAACCCGGCACGCTCCGTGTGGTCGTCGGCGTCCGCGACCAGTCGGGAGACGATGAACTCGGGTGTAGACTTCCCGACGGTGCCGAAGCGTGGCTGATAGTCCACGGCCAGTTCCAGGTCCGGGTCCAGCCCCTCCGCGAAGATGCCGTCCGTCCGGGCGGTGTCCGGGAGTGGCTGTAAGTCGTCGGCGAGGTGCGTGACGAACACGCCGACGGCGTCCCGGTCGACGGTCAGCGTGACAAGTCCGTGGAGCAGGTCGGCCGCGCTCCCCGGTTCCGTGATGGCCTCGAACTCGTCGACGAGCATCAGCGGCCGGTCCGCGTCGGTCAGCGGCGGGACGATGGTCCGGAGCGTCGATTCGAGGACGCCGGCGTTGAAACTCGCGTGACGGCGGTGGAAGACCACCACGTCGACGATGCTGACTTCGGCGGTGTCGGCGGGGACTGGCAGGCCCATCTGCGCGAGCAATTGCACCTGACACAGCGTCTCCAGCAGTGTCGTCTTCCCGCCGCTGTTCGCGCCGGTCAGGACCGCCACCCGGTCGCCCGACGGCGGGGCCGTCGCCGCCGCGAACTCCACCTCGTGGTCCCCGATACCGTACTGCACCGGCTGGACCTGCACGTCCGACTCGGCGAGGAGCGTGAGGTTCCGGGCGTCGGCCACCGCGAGGGTGTCACGGTCCTCGACGAAGGTCGGCGGCTGTAACTCGTACGCGACGGCGAAGCGCGCGAGCGAGACGTAGAACGCGGCGTCGTCGACCAGTTCGACCGCCGCGTCGATGTCCTCGCGGGCGTCCTCGACGGCCCCCTCCAGCGTCGCCGCCACCTCGGTCTCACGGTCATCGACTGCCGCCCGCAGGTCGTCGGTGAGCGTCCGCAACGTCTCGCCCAGAAAGCCCGCGGCGTCGGCGGCGTCGGACGGCATCGCGTCCCGCACTCGGCCGATGTCGACGCCGGTGTCGGCGGCTATCTGATCCAGTACCGTCTCCCGGAACTCGTCGGTGCCCCGGACTTCGCTCTGGACCGTCTCCGACAGGTCCGTCTGGTTCGCGGCGAGTTCCTCGGCCGCCCGGTACTGCTCGCGGAGGGCGTCCAGTCTGTCGTCCGCCCCCTCACCGACTGCCCCGTCACCCAGAACCGCGAGCGCGTCGGCGGCCTCGGCCAGCGCGTCCGTGTCGAGGTCTGTAATACCCTCGAAGGCACCTTCAGAGACGCCGGCGTCGGCGAGGGCGAGTGCCGTCTCCGCCGCGGAGCGGTCGCCGCCTGCGACGCTGTCGTGAGTCTCGAAGGCGGCGACGACTGTCTCACGCGTCGCGGGGTCGAGCGTTCGCCACGCATCGACGGCCGACAGCACGGTATCGAGGCGGTCCCGAATCGCCGACAGGTCACGGAGCGGCGTGAGGACGCGGATGCGGTCCTCGGCGTGGCGCGTGACGGCGAACTCGCTGGCTACGTCCAAGATGTCCTTGTACACGTCGCGGGTGTCCCGGGTTGCGAGAACGTCCATCCCCTCGCCACCCTTCGCCCGGCGGAGGATGCGAGTCGCACGGCCGCGACTCAGCCCCGCGTTCACGAGCGTCCTGCTGTCGGCCGCCTCGATGGCCGCGATGGCTTCGCTCTCCCCGAGTTCCTCGGCCAACACCTCGCGGGTCTTGGGACCGACGCCCCAGAACTCCTCCAGTCGCATACACCCGCCACGAACGGCGGTGCCTTAGACGTTCGTGACTCGCGGCGAACGCCCCGGCGACGAACGGGCCGACGACGCTACTCGAGAAGTTCCTTCGTCTTCCGGTGACGGAACCGGAACATCGGTTCGAGGCCGACGACGGCGAGCGGTCCCAACATCCGCCCGAGCGGCCCGAACGGGAGTTGGTATTCGACGTGGTCGTGGACGACCGTTCCGTCACCGTCGGCGTAAAACGAGTGCGTGTGCTCCCACTCCGCGAAGGGGCCGCCCTCCATCGTGTCCCGAAACATCGCCGTGCCGTCGCCCGATTCGCGTTCGGTGATGACGGAAGTCCACTGCTGGCGTGGCCCGACGCCGAACGGCCGTACCGACGACTCGGCGCGTGCCCCTGCTTCGAGGATTTCCGGGTCGGCCTCGCCGTCGGGACCGGTGACGGACTCGATCTCGAGGTTCATCCACCCCGGGGTCAGCGCGTCCAGCCCCGAAATCTGTGAGTGAAACTCCCACACATCCTCGAACGGCGCGGCGACGCGAGTTCTGCGCTCGTAGACAGCCATGCACCCTTTAGGAGCGACCGGAGTAAAACGTCGGTGGTCGGTTCGTTCCCACGGCGTGAGACTGCCCCCCGTGTTGAAGGGGTGGCGTGTGAAACCGTTACACATGAACTACGACAGGATACTCGTCCCCACCGACGGAAGCGAAGCCATCGTCGACGTACTCGAACACGCCCTCGACATGGCCGACCGCCACGACGCGACCGTCGAGGCCCTGTACGTCGTCGACGAGCGGCAGTACCACGCACTCCCGGCGGACAGGCGGGCAGAGGCCGAGGAAACGCTCGAACGGAAGGGTGAGCGGGCCATCGAGGAAGTCCAGATGCGTGCCGAGGAACTCGGCGTCGAGGCGACGGGGTCCGTCCGCGAGGGCATCCCGTCGGAGACCATCGTGAAACACACTCGGGGTTCGAGCAACGACGTCGTCGTCATCGGGACGCGCGGGAGTGGCGACCACGACCGACACGTCAAACTCGGAAGCGTGACCAGACGCGTCGTCGAGAACGCGCGGGTGCCGGTGTTCGTCGTCCATATCGGCGACCCGAGTGCGTGAGACGGACTGCCGGCGTCAGGGGAAGACACCGGCCTCGTCAGCGGCAGTCGCGACGCGGTCGATTGCGACGACGTACGCCGCCGTTCGGAGGTTCGGGAGGTCACGGCGTTCGTAAGTGTCGGTCATCGTGTCGAACGCGTCGGTGATGACGCGCTCCAGTCGGTCGTTGACACGCTGTTCGGTCCACGCGAACCGCTGTCGGTTCTGGACCCACTCGAAGTACGAGACGGTGACGCCGCCCGCGTTCGCCAGCACGTCGGGGAAGACGGCCACGTCACGCTCGGTGAGCACGTCGTCGGCGTCCGGGGTGAGCGGGCCGTTGGCCGCCTCGACGACGATGTCCGCCCGCACGTCGCGGGCGAGCGTCCCGTCGATGGCGTTCTCGAGCGCGGCGGGGACGAGCAAATCCACGTCCATCGTCAGCATCTCGTCGTTGCGTAGCTCCTCGCTCGCACCCTCGAACCCGGACAGCGACCCGGTCGACACCTTGTGGGCTTTGGCCGCCTCGGTGTCCAAGCCGTCGGCGTTGTACACTGCCCCGCCGGAATCCGAGACAGCGACCACGTCGGCCCCGAGGTCGTCGATGAGTCGGGCGGCGACCGACCCGGCGTTCCCGTAGCCCTGTACCGCGACAGTCGCGTCGGCGATGTCGCGGTCGAAGTACTCGAACGCCTCCCGGGCGGTGAGCATCACCGACCGCCCCGTCGCCTCGACGCGGCCCGCGCTCCCGCTGCTGGTCGGGGACTTTCCGGTCACCGTGCCGGGGGCCGTCGTCCGTTCGAGCGTCTCGTATGTGTCTTTTATCCAGTTCATCTCCTGCTGGCCGGTGTTGACGTCCGGCGCGGGGATGTCCCGGTCCGGCCCGATGAGCGGGCGCAGTTCGGTGGCGTAGGACCGCGTGATGCGTTCGAGTTCACTGGCGGAGTAGTCCCGCGGGTCGAGGACGATACCACCCTTGCCGCCACCGTACGGGATGTCAACGACGGCACACTTGTAGACCATCCACCCGGAGAGTGCCTTCACCTCGTCGCGAGTGACGCCGGGATGATAGCGGATGCCGCCCTTGTACGGTCCCCGGTCGCCGTTGAACTGCGACCGGAACGCCTCGAACACCTCGATGGACCCATCGTCCATCTCGACCGAGAGGTTCGTCTCCAGCACCCGCTCCGGTCGCTTCAGCCGTTCGATGCGGTCCGGAGCGATGTCGAGAAAGACGGCTGCGTCGTCGATTTGCTCCTGCAAGCTCTCGAACGGGTTCACCTCGTTTGTCATGCCCCACCAATCGGCGACGGCCGAGTTAAACGTGGTGCCGTCCGTGAGTCAGCGGTCGTCGCCCGCCCGTGCCAGTTCGAGGACGCGTTCGGCCCGCGCGACGACCGGTGCGTCGACCATCTCGCCGTCGACGCGGACTACGCCACGGCCCTCCGCCGCGGCGGCCTCGCTCGCTTCGAGGACGCGTTCGGCCCACTCGACCCGCTCTGCGGGCGGTGTGAAGGCATCGTTGATGACCGGAATCTGGTCGGGGTGGATTGCGACCTTGCCGTCGAACCCCAGTCGCCTCGCCGTCGTCGCGTCCGCCGCCAGACCCTCGGTGTCCTCGATGTCGGCGTGGATGCTGTCGAGGGCATCCACGCCCGCGGCACTGGCGGCGAGGACGACGCGCTGGCGGGCGTACATCGTCTCCCCTCCCTCGACGGACCGAGCCGCCCCGATGTCGACAGCGAGGTCCTCGGCACCGAACACCAGCGCGTCCGTCGGGTCCGCGCGAGCGATGTCCTCGGCGGCGAGGACCGCCGCCGCCGACTCGACGATAGCGAGGACCGACAGTGCCGCGCCGTGGTCGGCCAACAGGTCGCCGAGGGCGGTCACGTCGGCGGCGTCGCTGACTTTCGGGAGCATCACGCTGTCGAGTCGGGGGTCACCGTCGAGAACCGCGGCCACGTCGGCGGCGGCCCCGGCACCCACCGGATCGAGGCGGACGCACACCTCACAGTCCGGGTCGAACGCCGGGTCGGTGAGTACCTCGTGGACGGCGTCGCGGGCCGTCGTCTTCTCGTCGGGTGCAACGGCGTCTTCGAGGTCGAAAATCACGCCGTCGGCACCCGTCTCGGGTGCCTTCCGCAGCAACGCGGGCTGGTCACCGGGCGAAAACAGGAGACTCCGACGTGCCATACAGGCCGTTTCGGTGGTGGCGGCTTCAGCGTTCCGGGGGTCGAGCCGGGCGGTCCCCGTTCCCGATACCGTTATCAGCGGGCCAGGAGACGACACGGGCGTGACCGGTCTCTACTACGAGGAGTTCGAGGTCGGCGAGACCATCGAACACGACAAACGGCGGACGGTCTCCGAGAGCGACAACCAACAGTTCTGCGACATGACGATGAACCAACAGCCGCTCCACCTCGACTCGGTGTTCGCCGCGGACACGCAGTTCGGCGAACGCGTCGTCAACGGCCTCTACACGATGGCACTGGCCGTCGGCATGACGATACCCGACACCACCGACGGCACCATCGTCGCCAACTTGTCCTACGACAACGTCGAGCATCCCGCACCGGTGTTCCACGGCGACACGATTCGGGCCCAGTCCACGGTGACGAACAAGCGCGAGACGAGCGACGGGGACCGTGGCGTCGTCACGATGCACGTCGAGGCGTACAAACTGGGCGACGACGGCGAGGAGACGCTCGTCTGCGAACTCGACCGGACGGCACTCTCGAAGAAACGACCCGACGATGCGAGTGAATGACACAACATTGATTTGCCAGTGCTGAGAGGGATACGGTAGTATGGCGAACAACACGGCACTGGGCGTGCTGGGGGTCATCGTTCTCGTAGCGATGGGCGTCGGGATTCTCATCGGGATGCAGATCGGTGGGCCGGACCCGGTAGCGACTGATGCCGACGAGGGGACGCCGACACCGGTTCCGACCGCCGCCCCCGACCAGCAGGGTGGGAGTGGAACGCCGACTCTTCCGGGCGGCCGAACCACGGTTCCGACGCGTGAGTTCGACGAGAGCGAGATTCGGTCGGAGGTACTCCGCTTGGTCAACAGCAGACGGCGCGCGGACGACCTGAACGCCTTCGAGAGAGGTGGACAGACGGCCGACGCCGTGACCGAGATGGCCAACAGCCACAGCCAGCGGATGGCCAGAGAGCGTCTCGTCAGCCACGAGTTCGACGCCACGAGTAGTGCCGACCGCTACCGGAACGCGAACCTCTACGACACCTGTCAGTTCGAGTCGGCCGCCGGCACGTACATCATCAGGGCCGACACCTCGTCGAGCAGTAACCTCGAAGTGCTGTCACAGACTGTCGCCGGGCGGCCGTACGAAGTCGACGGCGTCACGGAGTTCAACGAGGACGAAACCGAAGTCGCACGCGACATCGTCGAGAAGTGGTACGACAACTCGGCGTACCGGGAACGGCTCTCCTACGAGAACGCGGAGTATCTCGGTGTCGGCCTCGCGATAACCGACGACGGAGAGGTCTACTCGACCGGCAACCTCTGCTGAAGGGGGCGTTCCACGCGGCAAGCGGGCGCGAACATTGATACCCGCGGCCCCCCAGCGTTCGACCATGTTTGTCGGCGACAAGACGTGGCCGGAGTTAGGCGAGTATTTCGGAACCGAATCGGTCGCACTCGTTCCGCTGGGGTCGACAGAACAGCACGGCCCGCACCTTCCCGAGGCGACTGACGCCATCATCGCGGAAGGGTTCGCCCGCGAGGCGGCCCGACGGACCGGGTTCCTCTGTACGCCCACCGTCGACATCGGCGTGAGTCCCCACCACCGACAGTTCCACGGGACGATGTGGGTCGACGCGCCGGTGTTCCGTGACTACGTGGAGAGTTTCACGCGCAACCTCACGTATCACGGCATCGACCGAGTGGTCTTCGTCAACGCACACGGCGGCAACGTCGAACACCTCCGGGAGGTCGGTCGCCGCCTCCGCGACGACGAAGTCGCGTACGCCGTCGAGTGGATGTGGGACGAGAGCATCACCGACCGCATCGAGGCGGTGTTCGAGACGCCCGGGCCGCACGGCGGCCCGAAAGAAACGTCGCTGGTGTGGCACCTCGCGCCGGACCTCGTGCGCACGGACCGTATCGAGGACGCACGGGACGGTGGCCTCGTGGAGTTCGACGCCGAGGCCGGGCGGACCTACGGCGCCAGAACGTTCTACGACGCAATCGACAACACGGACAACGGCGTGCTGGGCGACCAAACCGACGCATCGCCCGAAATCGGCGAAGAACTGTTCGAGGCCGCCTGTGAGAACCTCGTCAACCTCGCGGGCTGGTTGGACGACCAGCCGTTCGAGGACTTACTGCCGAAACCGCACGTCTGAGTTACTGGTTGTCTTCTACCCACTGCTGGACGAGCCACTGCTGGTACTCGTTCTGTGAGCGCACGTCGACCGTTCCGAGCATCCCGGAGTGGCCCGTGCCACAGTATTCAGCGCAGTAGAGCTGATGGGTACCGGTTTCACCGACGTTCGTCTGCAGGTAGTTCGACTGCTCGGGGAAGGCGTCGGACTTCAGCCCGAGGCTCGGGACGTGGAAGGCGTGGAGCCAGTCGACCGAGGTGATGTTGAGGCGCACGTCCTCGTTTGCGGGCATCACCATCGTCTCCGTCGTTCTGACGGAGGCACCGGCGAGCGTCGCGTCCGAGATGTTGGCGTCCGAGACATCGACACCGTCGGCGGAGACGCTCTCGCCTTCGTTCGCATCGATACCGGAGACAGTCGCGGAGTCGAGCGTTGCGGACTCGACACCAGCCCCGGTGAGTTCTGCCCCCTCGACGACAGTGCCGTCGTCACCGGTACTGACCACCTCCCCGCCCTCGACGGAGACGTTTTCGAGCGTCAGCCCGGTGGCCGAGACGTCCTCGGCACTGATGTCGTCGTACTGGAAGTACCAGATGTACTTTTGCCCGATGACGTCAATCTGCTCCATCTCCTCGACCTGCTCTTGCTGTGCGGTCGAGGCGGTGACGTACGGGTTCCCGAGGACCTGATAGGACGCGACGCCGACGAAGAGGAGAATGACGGCTGTCGCGATGGTCCACGTGATTTCGAGTCGGCGGTTCTCCTGTGTGGGTTTGGCCTCGTCGCTCTTGCTGTACTTCCAGACCGTGTACACCAGAATACCCTCGACGAGGATGGTGATCGGTATCGCCACGTAGAGGAGCTTCATGTTCAGCCCCCAGATGAGGCTCTCCGTCGTGGAGGTACTGGTCTGCGCGAGGGCGGGTTCGACCGCCACCAGCAACAGCGCGGCACTGAAGAGGCCCATCAGCCCGGCGCGCTTGCGGTTCATCGTAAGCGGGCGTTAGGAATTCCGGCATAAATACCTACTGTCTTCCGCCCAGCCCGTCCCTCGTGACGCGGTTCTCGCGCCGCCGTCGACGCCGAAGCGGGGGGCATAAGTGGACCCGCGACAAGGAACGACTAGTGAGAGTTCCATCGGTGTTTGGGGCCACCGGCCGCCCGCGGTTTGCGACGCTCCTCGCCAGCACCGCCGTTGGCGTGTACCTGCTGGTAGTTCTCGGTGCGACCGCCGCCATCTCCGACGCCGCGAGTGCCTGCCCGTCGTGGCCGGTCTGTGCACAGACACCGACGCTCGCCACGCCCGCACTGGCCGTCGCGTGGACCCACCGCGCCGTGGCCGCGCTCGTGTTCGTCCTATTGTTCGTGGCCGCACTCGCCAGCCTCCGCCGTGACGACATCTCGACCCGCGTCCGGGTGGCACTGGGCGTCGCGCTCGTTCTCTACCCCGTCCAGGTCGTAGTCGGCGCGTTCGTCGCCGTCGAGACCGGTGCCGCCCCGTTCCCCCTCGCCCACCTCGTCGCGGGCATGGGCATCTTCGCGGCACTGACCCTCGCGCTGGCGTGGCACCTCGAACCCGCCGAAACCGACGAACCCGAGGAATCACCGACCCTCGAACCGCCGAGTGCCGAGGCGGCCGACGAACCGCTCGACCAGCCGCCGCTCCCCGACAGCGCGCTCGGCCGGGCGAAGGCCGTCGGCATGGCCTACTTCCGCCTGACGAAACCTCGGCTGATGTGGCTGCTCTGTCTGGTCGCCGCCGCCGGTATGGCACTGGCTGCCGGTCCCTCCTTGACCGTCCGCACCGTCGTTCTGACGCTCGGCGGCGGCGTCCTCGCAATCGGGGCCAGCGGGACGTTCAACCACGTCTTCGAGCGCGACAGAGACAAGCAGATGGACCGCACCAGCGACCGGCCGATAGCGACCCACCAAGTGCCGGTCCGCAACGCGATGGCGTTCGGGCTGGCACTGGCCGCCGCCTCCCTCGCGGTGTTCCTGCAGTTGAACCCCCTCGCGGCGGTGCTCGGCCTCGTCGCCATCCTGTTTTACAGCATCGTCTACACGCTGGTCCTCAAGCCGAACACGGTCCAGAACACGGTCATCGGCGGTGCGGCGGGCGCGCTCCCGGCACTCATCGGGTGGGCCGCCGTCACCGGCTCTATCGGGATACCGGGCGTGGTGTTGGCCGGCGTCATCTTCGTCTGGACGCCCGCCCATTTCTACAATCTCGCGCTCGCGTACAAGGACGACTACGAGCGCGGCGGGTTCCCGATGATGCCCGTCGTCCGCGGCGAGGCGACGACGCGCAAGCACATCCTCCTGTGGCTGGGGGCCACCCTGCTCGCCGCGACGGTGCTGGCCGCGGTGACGGAACTGGGCTGGGTGTACGCCGCGACGACCACCGCGCTCGGGACGGTGTTCCTCTGGGCAGTCGTCAGGCTCCACCGTGAGCAGACCGAAGGGGCGGCCTTCCGCGCCTTCCACGCCTCGAACGCGTATCTCGGCGCGCTCCTGCTCGCCGTCGTCGTCGATGCACTCGCGCTATGACAGACACCGCCACCGCGAACTGGCTGGACCGCTTCGACATCAGCCGTGAGACAGTGTTGTGGGGGCTGTTGGTCCTCAACGTCGAACTCTTCGCACTCGGGCTGTACTGGCTCGTCTCGAGTGCCCAGTTGACGAGTGCCGGCGGACTGCGCTACTGGGTGTACCCGTTCGTCTGGATAAACGTGGGTGTGTGGGCCGTCCTCCGAACCGACCCGGCACCGACGGGGACGCGACAGCGACGACTCGCGGCCGCCGTCGCCGTCGGCTACTTCGTCCTCCTCGGCTACTTCGGTGGCCTGTTCGGCCTCGCCACGCCCGGCCCCTCGTCGTTCCGCATCGCCGCGCTCTCCATCCCGCCGGGATGGGGGCCGGCCGTCCTGTACAACGGGTCGGTGGTCGCCGTCACGCTGTTGCCGTTCAAAGTCGTCGGCTACGCCGCGCTCGCGTATCTCGTCTACGCGACAGTCATCGACGCCGCGGGGTCGGCCGTCACGGGACTGCTCGGTCTGCTCTCGTGCGTGAGTTGCACGTGGCCGATTCTGGCAACGGTCGTGACCGGCGTGGCAGGCACCGGGACGGCACTGGCGGGCGCGGTGTACGCCCAATCATACGGTCTCTCGACGGTCGTGTTCGTCGTGACGGTCGGCCTGCTGTACTGGCGGCCCTTCGGCCGCTGACGGCGTAGCCTTTTGAATGGTGCCGACCAAACCCCGGGTGTGACCGAAGTCGAAATCGAATACTGCGTCCCCTGTGGATACCTCGACCGAGCGGTGAGCGTCCAGCGCGCGCTCCTCACGGCGTTCGGCGAGCGACTCGACGCGGTGACGCTCCGAACCGGCGACCACGGCGTGTTCCGCGTCACCGTCGACGGAGAACCGGTGTTCGATATCGCAGACGACGAGTTCGACGTGGACGAGACGGTGCGCCGCGCGCGGCAGTACGTCTAAACCAGCCGTTCCCACGAGATGGTCCGGGCGACCAGCGCGGCCAGTCCCGCACCGAGGAGACCGCTGACCGCGTAGGCGACCCAGATTGCCGTCGGCCCGAGTGGCCCGACCAGCGCGAGCGCGAGGCCGAGGCGGACGGGGAGGAACGCGACACCGGTGACAACCATCGCCACGCTGGTTCGACCGGCACCGCGGAACACGCCGCTGTACACCCGGAGGGCCGCCTCCAGCCCGAACGCCGGCCCGGTGTAGGTGAGGAAGGCTGCCGCGTGGCCGATAACGGCGTCGTCGGGCGTGAACACGCCGGCCACGACTGGTGCCGCGGCGACGACGAGGAGGCCGACGGCAGTCAAGCCGACGAGGGGGTAGCCGACGGCGATTCGGGCGGCGCGGCGCGCTCGTTCCGGTTCGTCCGCGCCGAGGTTCTGCCCGACCATCGTCGTCGTGGCACTGGCGACGCCGATGGCTGGGAGAAACATCAGCGAAAGGACGCGCTCGCCGATACCGAAGCCAGCGACGACGGGTTCGGGGAACCGCCCGACGACGAACAGCATCGCCGTGACGGAGACGGCGATGGCCGTGGTTTCGAGCGACGCTGGGACTCCGAGTCGGAGGACGCGCGCGAGGTACGCCCGTCGCGGCCACATGTCCCCGAGGGGGACACCCGGTCCGACACGGCCCGACACGAGCAACCACACGCCGGCGACGGCGGCCACCCCACGCGCGCCGAGCGTGGCGATGGCGGCCCCGCGCAGGCCGAGTTCGGGGACTGGGCCGAGTCCGAACACCAGCACGGGGTCGAGGACGATGTTCAACAGGACGGAGGCGGCGACGACGAGCAGTGGCGTCACGGTGTCCCCGTAGCCTTGGAGGACTGCCGAGAACGTCGCGGCGAGAAAGAGTAGCGGCAGGCCCGCGAGGACGTAGGTGAGGTACGTCTCCGCGAGCGGGGCAACGTCGGGCCCAGCACCGGCGGCGGCCAACAGCGGCGGCACGCCGACGACGCCGAGGCCGGCGACGACGAGTGCCGCGGCGACGGCGAAGGTCAGCGTCTGGCCGGCGACGACGCCCGCGTCACGCCGGTCACCGGCCCCCTCGTACTGGGCGACGAGGATGCGACCGGTGGTCGAGACACCGCCGCCGAGTGCGAGCGAGAGGAACACGAGGGGGAAGGAGAACGTCAGTGCCGCGAGCGCGGTGCTGTCGTACTGCCCGACCCAGAAGGTGTCGGTCAGGTTGTACACCGTCTGGAGCAGGGTGGCGAGGACGACGGGGACGGCGAGTTTGAACAACGGACCGCGCACGCTCCCCGCAGTCAGTTGCAGGTCCTCTTTGCTAGCGAACAGGTCCACGGCACAACTCGGGCCGCCAGCGGCTTATCCCCCCGGGACGAATCGAATCGCTTACGCCGATACCGGCCCCCCGGGCACACATGACAGCGGCCATCGTCGCCGAGGACGTGCGCCGGGCCTACGGCGACACCGTGGCGGTGGATGGCGTCTCGCTCTCCGTCGAGGAGGGTGAAGTGTTCGCACTGGTCGGCCCGAACGGCGCGGGCAAGACGACGCTCGTCCGGGCACTCGTCGGAACGACCGACGCCGAGGGGCGCGTGTCGGTGTTCGGCGGGCCGCCGACCGAGATGGACCGACAGCGGCTCGGCCTCCTGCCGCAGTCGTTCGACCCCCCTGCCCGGTTGACCGTCCGGGAACTACTGGCGTACTACGCCGGGCTGTACGACGAGACGCGGTCGGTCGAGTCGGTCCTCGCGGACGTGGGCCTCGCCGACGCCGCCGAGACGTGGTACGAGAACCTCTCCGGCGGGCAACAGCGACGCGCCTGCGTCGGGACGGCGTTGGTCAACGACCCGGACTTGCTGGTGCTGGACGAACCGACGACCGGTATCGACCCGGCCGGCCGGCGGGCACTCTGGCGTCTCGTCGAGGAGTTGGCCGCCGCCGGAACCACCGTCTTCCTGACGACCCACTACATGGAGGAAGCCGAGCGACTCGCCGACCGGGTGGGGTTGCTCGACGGCGGCGAACTCGTCGCCTGTGACGTGCCCGCCGCACTCGTCGAGCGGCACGGCGGGGAGAGCCGTCTGGTCGTCGAGACGGACGCCGACCCGTCTGTGACGGACGCGCTCGACTACCCAGCCGAGTTCGCCGACGGGCAGTTGACCGTGTACGACGTGCCCCCGGAGGCCATCGGTGACGTGGTGGCCACGCTGGAAGCGACCGGTGCGGCGTACGACGCCCTCTCGTGGACGGAACCGGACCTCGAAGACGTGTATCTCGACCTGACGGGGCGAGCGGTTACGCGGAGCGGCGACGCGGTGGACCGCGGCGAGATACCGCTTGCCGACGGCGGCAGGCGGTCACACGGGGCGGACGACACGGAGGAGGTGCAGTGACGATGGGCGCGCTCACTCGCGTCCGCGCCGCGTCGGTCGCGGCGTGGCACTCCTTCCTCCGACGCCGGACAGCGGTGTTTTTCACCTTCTTCTTCCCGGTCATCATCGTCCTCATCTTCGGGGTGCTGGTCGGTACACAGCCGACGGGGGGCGGCCTGTTCACCGAACCGCCAGCCTACTACATCCCGGGCTACCTCGCGGTGGTCGTGTTGTTCACGCCGCTGTCCCGCGTCGGGAGCGAGGTGGCGCGCCACCGGGCGGGCAACCAGTTCGAGAAACTCGCGACGACGCCGCTCTCGCGGGGGGAGTGGTTGCTCGCACAGACGCTCGTGAACGTCGTCGTCATCGGACTGGCGGGGCTGCTGTTGCTCGCGCTGGTCGTCCTCGCCACGGGGGCGGATGTCACGCTCTCGCCGCTGGTCGTCCCGTTCCTCGTCGCCGGCGTCGCCCTGTTCTGTGGCGTCGGGGCACTGTTGGGGTCGTTCGCGGACTCACAGGACGGCGTCATCGCGGCCAGCAACGCCATCGCGCTCCCGCTGTTGTTCCTCTCTGAGACGTTCGTCCCACCGGACCTGCTCCCGGCGTGGTTCCGCCCCGCGATGCAACTCTCGCCGCTGACGTACTTCGCCCGCGGCGTCCGTGCCCTCACGTCCGAACCGGCGGCCGAGACGTGGTTCGGGATGGCCGCACCCGGTCCGCTCCTGTACTTCGGCGTGTTGGCCGGGGTAACGGTCGTCTGCTTCGCGGCGGGTGCGGCGTCTCTCCCGCGGACGGACTGAGGGACCCATGCGGTGACTCGCCGTGCCGTTGCGATACATGACTTTCCCGTTTATATCAGTTTACACTCACTCGTTCACTACGATAAAGACAGGCACGACAACCGTTCTCATAACACCGGTGTTACCAACTAATACCCAAGAAATGCAAACTTTTGCTCGTTTCGACGTTCGAAGTGTTACCGGCTACTAACCGGCTGAATACCCAAATACCTGATAATTCTTGGTACGGTGTATGCAGTCGCGAGCGGTAAGGGCGGGAGCGGCAAAACGACGACGGCCATCAACCTCGCATCTGTCTTCAGCGCGACCGGTCGTGACGTGGCACTCGTCGACGCCGACCTCGCCATGTCGGACATGGCTGACGTACTGAACCTCAGCCCCGAGCACACCATTCACGACGTGCTCACCGGCGACGCGGAACTCTCGGAGGCGTTCGAGGGGTACCCTGTCGAGTTTGGCGACGTGGAAACGAGTCTCGACGTACTCGCCGGGTCCGACGACCTGCTGGCGTTCGCCGACGCGGACCCGAAGCGCGTCGCGGACGTGCTGAAGACGGTCAGCGCGGCGTACGACATCATCGTCGTCGACACGGCGACTGGCCTGACCGAGGAGGTGCAGGTTCCGCTGGAAAACGCCGACGAGGTGGTCGTGGTGAGTTCGCCGGAGCGCGCGGCCGTCTCCGACACTCGCAAGACCGTCGAGTTCGCGGAGAAACTCGGGACGGACGTGTCGGGCGTCGTCGTCACGGACACGGCCCGTGAACTCCCGTTAGAGCGCGTCCCGGTGGAAGTCGGCAGTGACCTCCTCGGCACCGTCCCGGACCTGCGCGAGACGGAGGACCCGGTAGCCGCCTACGAGGACATCGTGAAGAACCTCCTCCTCGGCGACGTGATTGCCGGGAGTGGGTCGAGCGCGCTCTCGACGGCCACCGACGAGTCCGACTCGGACGACACGGAACAGACCGACGACTCGACGCTCGAAGTCAATAAGTCGCTCTCCGAGGTAGGTAGCGGTGGAAGCGGCGACGGCGAGGCTGAGACGGATGCCGACGACAGCGAGGCGGAGGCGGACGAGGACCCGGAAATCGGCGGCGCGTTCGGCCGGTTCGTCGACGTGGTCGGCGGCGGTAGCGACGACAGTTAACGGTTTCAGCCGTCCAATTTCTCCCACAGGTTCGGCACGGCGACCAGCAAGAGGAGTTCTGCCCGCGGTTCCCAGCCATACACGTGGTTGAGCATCAGGTACGTCACGATGCCCAACGCCAGCGAGAGGCCCCACGCGGCGACGGCGACGCGGCCGACGCGCTTGTGAACCGTGTCCCGCAACTCCTCGGGCGTGTGCGTCAGTCCGAGGACGACGGCGTGGAGGACGACGGGCACCGAGAGTGCCGACAGGAGAATGTGAATCGCGAGCATGGCGAGGTAGGCCCACAGCACCACGCCTTTGGCGAGGATTGCCTTCTCGAACCCGCCACCGACCTTGAGGAGGTACAGGGCCAGAAAGACCATAATCAGGCTGAAAGCGGTCAGCATCGCGGCGCGGTGTTTGCGGACTTCGCCCCGACGGATGAACCGGACACCGACGAGGATAGCCGCCAATGCCGCGGTGTTCACGACGGCGATAGCGTCCCCGAGCAGGTTGACCGTCCCGCGCTCGATGGTCGGGAACGGGAGCACCCCGCCGAACGCACCGAGGACGAGGATGTACCCGACAACCGACAGCACGGCGGTCACGACACGGGGATGAGCCTTCGGAAAGCGTCCGAGAGTCTCGGCAGCGGCCATACCGGACTTGAGGCGTCGAGTTTCTTCAGTCCGTCGGGTTCCGGGCACAACGATAAGAGTGAAATCATCCACCGTGTTAGAGAGGGGCATGAGCGCGGAGCAAGAGCAACGGACGATACGGTGTCTGGTCGGCAAGGTCGGGTTAGACGGCCACGACAGGGGTGCGCACGTCATCGCTCGCGCCTTCCGGGACGCCGGGTTCGAGGTCATCTACTCGGGCCTGCACAAGGCACCGGACGAAATCGTCCAAGCGACGGTCCAAGAGGACGTGGACGTACTCGGCATCTCGATTCTCTCCGGCGCGCACAACACGCTGGTACCGAAAGTCCTCGACGGCCTCGAAGAGTACGGCGCGAAAGACGACACACTCGTTCTCGTCGGCGGCATCATCCCCGAAGAGGACCGTGATGAGCTGCTCGACCAGGGCGTCGCCCGCGTCTTCGGTCCCGGTGCGTCGATGGACGAGATAATCGAGTTCGTCCGCGAGAACGTCCACGAGCGATGATGGCGGTGGCGAGTCGCCCGCCGCAGGGCGGTGGTCGAGCGTGACCGAACAACTCATCGAAGACCTGCTCGCGGGGAAACACCGCGCGCTGGCCCGCACTATCACGAAGATAGAGGACCGGTCGCCGGGCTACCGGGACCTCGTCTCGGCACTCCACGAACACACCGGCCACGCTGATGTCATCGGCATCACCGGTAGCCCCGGGGCGGGCAAGTCCACGCTGGTGGACAAACTGGCAGAGGCCTACCGCAACCAGGGACAGACCGTCGGCGTCATCGCCATCGACCCGTCCTCGCCGTTCACCGGCGGGGCGGTGTTGGGCGACCGCATCCGTATGGCCTCGAACGTCGGCGACATGGACGTGTTCTTCCGGTCGATGTCAGCCCGCGGAACACTGGGCGGTCTCTCGACGGCGACGACGGACGCCGTGAAGGCTCTCGACGCCTTCGGCAAGGACAAGATTCTCATCGAGACGGTCGGTGCGGGGCAAAACGAGGTGGACATCGTGAAGACGGCGGACACCGTCGCCGTCCTCGTCCCGCCGGCCAGCGGCGACGACGTGCAGATGCTGAAGGCGGGCATCCTCGAAATCGCGGACCTGTTCGTGGTCAACAAGGCGGACTTAGACGGGGCCGACCGCACAGTTCAGGAACTCCGCGAGATGCTTGAGATGCGCCGGAACGACCTCGCGGTAGCGACGGGGCACCACGGCACGGTCGAGACGGACACCGGGGGCGGCTCCGGGACGGGCGACGCCGACGACGAAACCGTGTGGGACCCACCAATCGTCGAAACGGTGGCGAAAACCGGCGACGGACTCGAAGACTTACTCGCGGCCTTCGCGGACCACCGCACGTTCCTCGAAGCCTCCGGGCAACTGGTCGAGAAAGAGCGGGACCGCTACGCCAGCGAGATACGGGCACTCATCCGGGAGGACACCGCCGCCCTGCTGGCCGACGAAATCGAGGCGCGTGGCGGGATGGAGCAGTTCGTCGACCGGGTCGCCGACCGCGAGACCGACCCCTACGCCGTCGCGGACGAAATCGTCGGCCCCATCGTCGACTGCGTGGAGTCACAGCGGCACTGACGCGAGTTCCCAGTCTCTGGGAGCGCGACGTGTCCTTATACCGACTCATATTGTACAACGAACACAAGAGCACAGTGGAGGTCGGCGACGGAACCGGCCGCAACAATTCGAGACAGACGCGATTCCGAGACACTACATATGTGCGACAAACACAAGACTGGCGGACGAGCGGGCGAGCAGACTGACTGTAACTATCACCTGGGACGGCGGCGCGTCCTCGAAGGCGTCGCGGCGGCGGGAGCCGTGTCACTCGCCGGGTGTTCGAACCTCGGCACGGACGGTGATACCGAGGAAGTCCCGTCGGCGGTGACGCTGACGACGGACGACGCCTGTGAAGTCTGTGGGATGATTATTCCGAACCATCCCGGCCCGTCGACGGAGATATTCTACCCCGGCAGGGAACCCTCCGGGCACGAGAACCCAGCGCGGTTCGACAGCACGTGGGAAGCGTTCCAGTACGACTTCGAGCGTTCGGACCGGGGGTGGGAACGCGCCGTGATGTACGTGACCGACTACTCCGCCGTCGACTACGACATCGCCGACGAGGGCGGCGACCTGCTGATTTCGACCCACCCCGAAGCGGACGCCTTCGTGGAGGCGAGTGCAGTCACCTTCGTCGTCGGGTCGGAGGTCAAGGGCGCGATGGGGCGGGACCTCATCGCGTTCACCGACGGCGGGGACGCCGAGTCGTTCGCCGACGAGTACGGGGGCGAGTTGCTGACGCTCGACGAGGTGACGCCGCAAGTCATCGGCCGACTGGGGCGGAACTGACGGCGAGCATGCGAGTCACATACGCGCTCGTCGGTGTCGTCCTCCTCGTCTCGGTCACCGGGATGGGGTTCCTCGTCGACCCCTTCGACGCCAGCGACCCGGACCCGGCCCCGTTCGGCGAGACGCTCACGCTGGGAATGACCAGTGCCGACGTGAACGAGGCAGAAGAGGACGGGTACAGCATCCCACGAGCCGAGGTGTTCTTCTCACAGTACCAGTACGTCATCGGCTACTACGGCGTCGAGAGTGCCGCAAGCCACCTCACGGCCCCGTACACCGAACGCCAGTTCGGGCCACCGCTCGAAGTGCTCGTCACCGACTACAGCGGCACCGAACTCCGACTGTCGGACGGCGGCTACCTCGTCGAGGGGTACAGGGGCGGTGGCGGCTGGATACCGGCACGGACCGCGGTGTTCGTGGTCGATAGCCGCGCGCGCACCCCCGCCGGACCGGCCGTCGTCCCGTTCAGCGACCGGGACGACGCGGAGCGCTTCGCCGAGGGCTACGGCGGTGACGTGGTCGATTGGCAGGGCGTCCTCGCGCGGAGTCAGCGCGACGAGTCACCGACCGCAGACATGGCGCGACACGTCTCGAACCGAACGGAGTGGGCCGACCGACAGGTGACGGCGACAGCCCCGCTGACGGAGCGACCGGTGTCGGTTGTCGTGGGGCGTGACGTACCGACGCTCGCAGCGGCGATAGACCGCGCACCCCCCAACACCACCGTTCGCCTCCCGCCGGGCACCTACGACGGGAACGTGACCGTCGACAAGCCGCTCACGCTCGCAGGTGCAGGCTCGGACAGTCACGTCGCCGGTGACGGGACGGGGACGGTCATCGACGTTTCGGCCCCCCGGTCGGCCGTGACCGACTTGCGAGTCACCGGCGTCGGCCCGAACGGGTCCCGGTCCTTGGCGAACCTCTCTGACGAGGAGTGGGACCAACGCATCAGGGTGGCCTACGGACAGGGCGACGCTGCCGTCCGCTTCGAGGACGCGAACCAGTCGCTGGCGACAGGATTGACCATCGAGACGGACGCCAACGGCATCCTCGCTCGTGCCAGCGACGGCCTCGTGGTGCGAGACTCGAACGTCACGGGTCCGGACGAGTGGCCGGACGGATTCATGGGCGTACTGGCGATGTTCGACCCCGTCGTCGTCCAGAACGTCACGTTCGAAGGGGGCCGCGACGGCGTGTACACGCACCGCGCACACGGCGTCGTCGTCCGGAACTCTCGGATGGAGGGCCTCAGATACGGCGTCCACGAGATGTACACCTCCCGGGCACTGGTGGTGAACAACACGGCACGCGACACCTACGGGGGTATCATCGTGATGACGCGGCCGCGCCGGAACGCGCTCGTCGGCAACGAAGTGACCGACTCCCGTGCGGCAATCACCGTGGCCGGGACGGCGTCGTTCGTCGCCGACAACGTCGTCAGCGACAACGAAATCGGCCTCTCGGTCGCCGCACCCCAGTCGCTCGTGACCGGAAACGTCGTCGTCGACAACGACATCGGGGTCAGAGCCGACACGCTCTTGCCGTCGCTGACCGTCGTCGGCAACGACATCGTCGCCAACCGGCAGGCAGTGAGCGCGGGGGGCGGTCCGGTGCGCATCTGGACTGCCGACGGCCGCGGGAACTACTGGGGCGCGCTCCCGGGCCGCTCGGCAGGGGGCGAGACGCTCACGACGACGTACCGGCCGACAGGACCCATCGACGGCGGGCTACTGGGCACACCCGGCGGCGTAACGCTCCGTGATTCACCGGCGGTGACGCTCCTCAGAACCGTGCAGGACCGACTTCCGGGGTTGCGGGCCAGCGGTGTCATCGACACGGCACCGCTGGTCGACCCGGTCCACCCCGAGACGCTCGACAGACTCAACACCACAGCATGACTGACAACGCACTCGTCGTCGACGACCTCACGGTCACGTTCGGTGACCTCCGGGCCGTCGATTCGGCCTCGGTAACGCTCGGGACGGACACGGTGGCGTGCCTCGTCGGCCCGAACGGGTCAGGGAAGACGACCCTCGTCCGGGCCGTGGCCGGCCTCCTCTCCTACGAGGGAACTGTCGAATACGCCTCGGAGGCGGACAGACCGGTCGGTTACCTGCCGCAAGCACCGGCGTTCCGACCAGAGTTTACCGTCCGTGAGACGCTCTCGTTCTACGCGGACCTCGTGGCCGCCGACACCGACGCGGACGCCGTCGCGGACCGGGTCGGTCTCGGCGGCGTGACCGACCGCCGCGTGAACGCGCTCTCGGGCGGCATGACGCGTCTGCTCGGCATCGCACAGGCGACGGTCGGGGAACCGCCGCTCGTGTTGCTCGACGAACCGTCGAGCGGTCTCGACCCGATGATGACCCGGCACATCTCGACCGTCCTGACCGACCTCGCGGGGGGTGGCCGGACGGTGGTGGTCTCGACACACGACCTGCGGGCCGTCGACCGCATCGCGGACGTGGTAATCGTCCTCGACCGCGGGTCCGTGGCCGCGACGGGGTCGCCCGCGGAGTTGCGCGACCGCACGGACACGGACGACCTCGAAGCGGCGATGGCGGCACTCGTCGGCGGCGAGACGGGGGAAGTCACGACCCGCGAACCCGCCGAGGGGGTGGCCGAGTGAACCGACCCGACCATCTCCTCGCCGTCGCGCAACGCGAGTTCGATACGGTCGTCCGGGCCCGGACCGTCCTGCTGTTGGGTGCCGGGTACGCCGCCGTCCTGTTCGGCCTCGTCGCCACGGCCGGCACGGGCGGCTACCTCCCGCTCCTGCTGGACCTGTTGACGCCGGCGGAGGCTCTCGTCCCCCTGCTCGCGTTCGCGTTCGGGTACCGGGCGGTCCTCTCGGACGCCGACAGCGGCGAACTCGAGACGATTCGGACCTACCCCGTGAGTGCCCCGGCCTACGTCGGCGGCGTCTTCCTCGGTCGGTTGGTCGGGTTCGTTCCCATCGTCGTCGTCCCGATGTTGCTGGCCGCCCTCGCCGTCGTCCTCGGCGGCCCGGCGGAGATTACGGTGGTCGCCGCCCACGGTACCGTCGACGCGCCCGCACTCTACCTCCGGTTCGTCGGGTTGACAGCCGGGTTCGCCGTCGTGTCGCTGGCGGTGGCCGTCGCCGTCTCGGCCGTCGCCCGGTCGGCACGACAGGCACTCGCACTCGCCGTCGTCGTCTTCGTCGCCTTCGTCGTCGGGTTCGACGCGACCATCGTGGCGGCGCTCTCCGGCGGCCTCGTCGATACCGACTCGCTCTCGACGGTGGCGGCACTCAGCCCGAACAGTGCCTACCGGAGTCTCGTGTACGCACTCGCCGTCGGGGAGACGTACGCCCGAAGCGCGCCCCTCGCCGCGCCGTTGCCGGGCGCGGTCAGCCTGCTCCTGTGGCTCGGTGGGTCCATCGCCGTCGCCATCCGCGCAGTCTGGAGCGACTGACGCCGCCCACGTCGCGCAAGACCCTGCCGTTCTTAATACTGCCCGGAGAACGGTCGGCGTGTGACGGGAACCGCCGCGGTCACGTCGCTCGAACCGAGTCCGGTCGTCGAGGTGGCCACCGCGCTCGGCATCGGGGTGCTCGTCGGCATCGAGCGCGAGCGCAGCGACTCTGCAGGCGTGTTCGCCGGGAGTCGGACGTTCCCGCTCTTTGCACTCCTCGGCGCGCTGACGGGCGCGTACTTCCCCTCGCTGCTGCCGGTCGTCGGAGCCATCGTCGGCCTCGTCGTCGTCAGCGCGTACGTCGGAAAGGTCGTCGTCGTGGGCGACCTCGGGACGACGACGACGGCCGCGCTCCTCCTCACGTTCGTCTACGGCGCGATGACGACCCACTCGGCGACGGCCTACACGATGGCCGTCGTCCTCGGCGTCCTGACGACGGCCGTCCTCGCCGCGAAGGGACCGGTCCACGACTTCGCCGACCGACTCGAACACGAGGAGTTCCGGGCGACGCTCCAGTTCCTCATCGTCTCGCTCGTCGTCCTCCCGCTGTTGCCGGACCGCAGTCTCCCGGCCCTGCTCGGACTGAACCCCCGATTCGTCTGGCTGATGGTCGTGTTCGTCTCGGGCATCAGCCTCCTCGCGTATCTCCTCTCGCAGTACCTCGGCACAGAGCGCGGCGTCGGTCTGACCGGCGTCCTAGGTGGGTTCGTCTCTTCGACGGCCACCTCGGCATCGATGGCCCAGCACACGAACGACGAACCCACACTCTGGCCCGTCTCCGGCGTCGCCGTCGTCGTCGCCTCGACGGCGATGTTCCCGCGAGCACTGCTGGAGGTCACCGTCGTCAACCCGGCACTGGTGAGCAGTGTCGCCCTCCCGTTGCTGGCGATGACCGCCACGGGCGGCCTCCTCTCTGGCGTGACCGTCGTTTGGTTCTACACCCGGGAGTCGGTCGACATCGAACTGGAGAACCCCTTCCGGTTGCGCCCCGCGCTGTTTTTCGGGCTGATTTTCGCTGTCGTCTTGTTGGCCTCGGAGCAGGTGAGTATCCGCTACGGTGCCAGCGGCGTCTACGTCGCGTCGTTCGTCTCCGGGTTGGCAGACGTGGACGCGATGACGCTCTCGCTGAGCCGTCTCGCTCAGGACGGGACGGTCACGACGGACGTGGCGGCGACGGGCATCGTCATCGCGGCGGCGTCGAACACCATCGTCAAAGCGGGTATCGCGTGGGTGCTGGGGACCAGAAAACTCGGGTTGTTGGTCACGGGGTCGCTGGCAGTGACCGCGGCCGTCGGTCTCGTGACCGTCACCGTGGTCTGATAAACATATAACCGGCTGTCGACCGTACCACGTAGTATGAAACTCCGAACGGCTATCGCCGGGACGCTCGGTGCTGTCGGGCTGACCGCCGCGGCGAACCGCATCCTCCAATCACGGGCAGGAGACCTCGACTCGCCGCTGGACGGGACGACTCGAACCTACCGCTGGCGGGGCTTCGACGTGGCATACACCGAGGCCGGGGACCCGGAGGACCCCGACCTTCTCTTGCTCCACGGCATCAACGCCTCCGGGTCGAGCCACGAGTTCCGGGGGGTCTTCGACGAACTCGCCGAGGACTACCACGTCCTCGCGCCGGACCTGCCCGGGTTCGGCCGGTCGGACCGCCCGCCACTCATGTACTCGGGGTCGCTCTACACTACGTTCGTCGAGGACTTCGCGACCGACCTGACCGACGACGCGACGGTCATCGGCTCCTCACACGCGGGCGGGTACGCCGCCGTCGCGGCCCAGTCCGTCGATTTCGAGGAGTTGCTGCTGGTCTGCCCGACGACGGAGGGGATTCCCGGGACGCGGCCACTCGTCCGCTCGCTCGTACGGACGCCGCTGCTGGGCGAGGCGCTGTTCAACCTCGCCACGAACGAGCGCGCCATCCGCTACTTCAACGCCGACCACGGCTACTACGACCCCGAGAAGGTGACCGACGAACTCGTCGAGTACCAGTGGCAGACCGCCCACCAACCCGGCGCGCGGTTCGCGGCCGCCTCCTTCTTCGGCGGCTTCCTCGATTTGGACGTGGACCTCGGCGAAGTGCTGGCGGACGTGGACGAACCCGTGACGCTCGTGTGGGGGCGGCAGGCGACCGTCAGCCCGCTCGACGACGGCAAGGACATCGCGGCCGCCGCGGACGCGCAACTCGTCGTCTTCGACGAGTCCGACGTGCAACCCCACGTCGAACACCCCGACCAGTTCGTCCGGCAAGTCGTCCGCGGTGCCGACGTGGGCGCGACGACCATCGAAATCGAAAGCGTCGGCGAGGAACACGAACCCGCGTCGGAGTGACGCCGCGGCGACCGGCCGCCATCCGACCAGTCGGTCGGTTCGGCTAGATGCGAGTCGTCTCTCCCGGTGGCGACAGGTCGCGACCGAACTCGTCGAACTCCCTGATATCGTCCGGTACCTCGCTGGGTAGTCGCCGCTCCTCCCGGTTGTCCGGGAGTGGGCCGGGATGGTCGGCGACCGGTTCCCAACCCGGCTTCACTTTGACAGTCTTCGCCGGGGACCCGACAGCGATGTGGTGGGCCGGAACGTCGCCGCGGACTATCGAGGACGCACCCACCATCGCGTTCTCGCCGACCCGTACCCCGGCGTCTAGCATCGTGTCGTAGCCGAGGCGAACGTCGTCGTCGACGACGGTCCGGTAGTTCGTCACGTCGGTCTGGTCCACCGTGTCGTGGTTGTGGGTGTGAAGGTGACAGCGGTCTGCGATGGACACCCGGTCCCCGAGGACCAACTCGCCGCGGTCGTCGAGCAGGACGTCGTTGTGGACGACGACGTTGTCCCCCATCCGGATGTTGTGCCCGGCCTGAATCTTGATACCGCCGAACAGTCGGAGGCCGTCGCCCGCCTCGGCGAAGAGGTGGTCCGCGAGCAGTTGCCGGAACGGCAACGCGAACGCCAAGTTGTTCGCGAGCGGTGACTGGTCGAACCCGCGCCAGAGGTACAGCAGACACTTCGACTCGCGGAGTTCCGAACGGTCCTGTTCGGCCCAGTGTTCGGTCTCAGTCAGCGCGCTTCTCGGGTCGTAACTCTGGAGGCGGACCGAGGCTATCGGCGAGAGCGAGGCACCCGCACGGTACTGTTCGAACAACTTCCGGTCGCCGAACAGGTCGGCGAGCAGTTCCTGCACGACCATCGCAGTGTCCTCCTCGCCGGAGAGACGCCGGTCGATGGCCGCTATCGCCTCGTCTATCTGGTCTCGGGCGTCCGCCGGAACCTCGACGTGTCGCTTCGTCATGGTTCGCCTTGCCCCCCAGTCCGCGCCGACCGGACGCTTCGGCAGTGTTCAGTTATCGACGGCATTTACCCTGTAATCGTCTCGGTTTCACCTAAGTCTTTGGTATAGTGTAAACATTTACGCCCTCAGAGGAAACGTAGGTGGCCCACTGTCGCAGATAACTGGACGACCGAAGGTCTATCTCTGCTGGAATTGCAACTCCGCGGTACGGGAACGTCTCACGGCGAGAAGGGGTGCGTTCGGGGCAGTTACCGGGGTTCGAAGACGACGAGGCGGTCGCGGTTCGTGACGGTCCGGTCGGTGTCGATACCGACGACCAGTCCGGTCTCCACCTCGTCGTGGTCGACGCCGCGGACTTGTCCGGTAATCGAGACGGGGCCGAAGTCCGCGATGGCAGTCACGTAGGGTGCGTCGTCCTCGAACTGTGGTGTCGCCACGGTGATGATTGTGAACGTCGACACCGCACCGGAGTCGGGGAGCGGCGTCTCCGCTATCTCGCGCGACCCACACTGCGGGCAGACCCGCCGTGGCGGGAGCGACCCGTGGCCGTGTTCGCATTCGAGGAAGTACCCCTCACCGTCCGCGATGGCGTCCAGCCACTCGTCGAACCCCTCGTCGGGAACTGACTCGCTCATTCTGCCACCTCCAGCACGTGAACGGTCGCACTCGCGACCGTACCGCCGGCGTTGTGTGCCACCGCCGTCTCGGCGTCCGCCACGTCGGCGGCGCGGTCGTGCCGCCCCTCGAGGAGTTTCGTGACGCTCACCAACTGCGCGACGCCCGTCGCACCGACGGGGTGACCTTTGGCCTTCAGACCGCCCGAGAGGTTGACCGGCGTTTCGCCGTGGCGGGTGGTTTCGCCGTTCGCGGCGGCGTCGATGGCCGCGCCGTTCTCGTAGATGCCCAGCCCTTCGAGGGCGAGTACCTCCGCGATGGTGAAACAGTCGTGGACTTCGAGGAAGTCGACGTCGGCCGGGCCGATACCGGCGTCGGCGTACGCCTCCTCGGCAGCGTCTTCGGTCGCCGGGGACCGGGAGTAGGCCTCCCGGTCGTGGAGTGCGAGATTGTCCCCGCCCTGTCCCGTTCCAGTGACGGCGACGCCCGCGTCCAAGCCGTGGTCCGCGGCGTACTCGGCACTCGTGACGACGGCCGCGCTCGCACCGTCGGTGATGGGACAGGAGTCGTAGAGACCGAGTGGGTCGGCGATTATCGGCGCGTCCAGCGCGTCCTCGACGGTTATCTCCTGTCGAATCTGTGCGTGTTCGTTCGGCAGGGCGTGTTCGTGGTTCTTGACCGCGACTTCGGCGAGTTGCTCGCGCGTCCCGCCGTACTCCTCGAAGTAGGCGCGGGCCATCAGCGCGTACGCACCGGGGAAGGTCATCCCCGCCCGAATCTCGTAGAGGTCGTCCGCGGCGATGGCGAGGGCGTCCGTCGCGGCGGCCGTGCCGACGTTGGTCATCCGTTCGGCACCGCCGACGAGCACCACGTCGGCCTCCCCGTTGCGGACTGTCCGGACGGCGTCGCGGACGGCGACCCCGCTCGACGCACAGGCGGACTCGTAGCGCGTCGCGGGGGCCTGTAGCCCGACGGCCTCGGCCATCAACGGCCCCTGATGGCCCTGGTGTTCTGCCAGTTCGCCCATGAAATTGCCGTAGAAGAGTGCCTCGACGTCGTCCGGGTCGACCCCGGCGTCGTCGAGAGCGTCCAACCCAGCCTCGGCAAACATGTCCCGTCCCGTCCGCTCGGGGTGTTTCCCGAAGTGGGTTAGGCCAACTCCGGCCACGCGTGGGTTTGACATCACACCCGTTACGAGGTTTGCCGCATTTATGCCTGCCGATGGGATGTTACGGATGCACACTCGTCGCCGTTGACAGGTGGTTCGCGGCTCGAAGGCGCGATTCTGTAAACCGACCGGCAGTTGACGGTGCCGTCACATCCCCATGTCGGTCGCGGGTTCCGGAACCGGCAGGTCGTGGGGTGACACGCCGAGCAGTTCGGCCGCGTGGTCGAGTGCCATGTCGAACCCGTAGTAGCGCTCGAGTTCGTCGCCGTCCGCACTGGGACGGACTTTCAACATCGCGTATCCCTCGATGTTCTGCGCTATCGCCGCCGTCATGCCGTCGCGTTCGAAGGTCAGCAGGCGTTCGGTGTCCGTCTCTCGGTACGTGCCCGTCACTCCGTCCGCCGTCGCCGTAGCCTCGGCGTCCGTCATTACCCGGCATACGGGTTGGAGTTAGTCGTGTCTTCCGGTCGCGTCGAACCACAAAAGCCGTTAGCGGCCCGGGGCCATCGTCCCCATGGCTCGCTGGCTCCAGAGCGGCACCCGCCGAGACGTCTGCATTCTCCTCGCGGGTGCCGACGGTGGCGAACTCCCGGCACAGAAGTTGAAGACGCGGCTGGAACGCCACTACGACGACCGCATCGACCCCAAGCAGTTCTACGGCGCGCTGGACGCGCTACAGCGACAGGGGTTCGTCGCGTCCCGAACGGAGGGGCTGAGCGACGTGTACGAACTGACCGACGCCGGCGAGTCACGCCTCCGGGACCACTACGAGTGGACCCGAGAGAACGTCGACCCGAGCGCGCTCACCGAGTAGAGACGGGAAGGTGGGACGACCGGCTATCCGCCACCGGTCGCGTTGATGTTGTCACCGGTGGTGATGTTGAGGTCCGTCCCTGTCGTTCCGGTCGTTCCGTCGGTCTGCCCGCCACCGCCACCCTGTGCGTCGGTCTGGAGGATTATCGGCGTCCCCTCGTCGTCGGTGGCGAGGATGACCTTGTCGGCAGCACTGATACCCCGGATGTAGTCCTGCCGGAGGACGATTGGATTGTCTCTGAGTGCCTGTCCCCGTATCTCGATGACACGGGCTTCGGCCTCGGCCTGTATCTCCCGGCGCTCTCTCTCGCGTCTGGCCTGCTGTATCTCGAACTCCTTCTGTTGCACTTCCTGTTTGGCGATTTCTTTCTCGTTCAGTGCTTGGTCGTAGGAGTCCGGGAGGTCCACGTCTCTCACTTGGACTTCCTCCAAGACCAGTGCTTCGTCGTCGAAGACCGACTCCAGTTTCTCCTGTGCGGCCATGCCAAGCCGTTCGCGGCCGTCCCGCGTGTATATCTCGCTGGTCTGGATACCGGCCGCCTCGTCACGGAGGCGCGAGCGAACCGAGGGGCGGATGAGTCGCTGTTCGACTTGTCCGACCGTACTCCACTCCGACACAAACCTGGACGGGTTGTCACGCTGGACGCGGTACCGCACGGTGATGTCGATGTCGGCCGTCGTCCCGTTGACCGTCTGGACGGTGACCGCATCGGCCCGTTGTGGCTCCGCACCCTCACCCCGTTGGTTCGCCATCGTGTACGTCCGCGGTCGTATCTCCACGTCCTGTACCGAGTCCTTTATCGGCACGATGATGTGCGCACCGGGGGCGAGTTCGGCACCAGTCACGGCTCCGAAGGACTTCTGGACGCCGACGTGCCCTTCCGGGACTTGGTGGTAGCCACCGAGGAGGACGACGACGACGAACAGGCCGACGATTGCGATGCCAGCCAAGCGGAGGTACCGTCGAGCATCGACGTCGATGTCCGGCCCGGACCCCGAATCGTCCCCGAGGTCGAAGTCGTCGTCTGGGTCGGGTACGTCAGCCATGCGTTACTCCGTTCGCTGTCTCGGTCGAAAGTGTGTGTTCGGGAACCACAGTTCGACTTCGGCCCGAACTCAATTAAGTAGCGCGAGACGAGTCCGACCGAGTGGCGGCATCACTCGCGTCCGGGTAGGTCCTCGGGATTCCGTGGGAGTCGCTCCGGGCCGTTCCCGAACCCGACCCCGAGCCATCGGTAGACGTGGCTCTCGGTGTAGACGTACAGTTCGTCCCACCCCGTAACGCCGCCGTCCGGGAGGTCCGCGACGGCGTCGAAGCGCGACCACTCGGTGTCCGGGGCCGAGAGCGTCCCCGTGTTCTCGCGGTACACGATTTCCGTCACCGCCGTGTCGCCGACGGCGTCACGTACGAGCGTCCGCAGGTCGGCATCGCTACCTTCGTGGTCCGGTGTCGTCTCTCCCGTGTCGACTCCCACACTCTTCCCTGACATACGTACCCGTACTACGGAGAAGAGCCACCTAACACTCCCGGCGCAAATATGTTGTACTTTAATTACAGTCCCGGTGGCTCGAGTCGCCGCGTCCGGCCGTCACTCGAGCAACTGCTGGCCGATGGTGTTGCGGAGGACTTCGCTCGTGCCCTCGTATATCTCGTTGAGTTTGGCGTCGCGGTAGAACCGCTCCATCGGGAAGTCCTTGGTGTAGCCGTAGCCGCCGTGAATCTGGATGCCCTCGTTGGCGACTTCCCGCGAGACTTCCGAGGCGTAGAGTTTGGCCTGTGCGGCCTCCTTGATGAAGCTCTCACCGCGAATCTTCTTGTCGGCGGCGTCGTGCATCAGCAGGCGGGCCGCCCGGGTCTTCGTGTCCATGTCCGCGAGTTTGTGCTGGATGGCCTGAAAGTCGCCGATGGGCTGGCCGAACTGCTCGCGGTCACCGGCGTAGTTCGCCGCCTCGTCGAGTGCGGCCTGTGCGATGCCGACGGAGCGGGCGGCGATGGTGATGCGGCCGCCGTTGAGCGTCTTCAGCGCGTGGACGAACCCGTCGCCCTCCTCGCCGAGGCGGCGGCTCTCGGGGATGCGCATCCCGTCGAAGCGGAGTTCGGCGGTCGGGCAGCCCTTGTCGCCGAGTTTGTCCTCCGTCCCCTCGACGATGAAGCCGTCGTCTTCCTCGGGGCGGACGATGAACGAAGAGATGCCCTTGTTTCCGGCGTCGGGGTCGGTCTTCGCGAACAGGGTCACGGTGTCGGCGACGCTCCCGTTAGAAATCCAGAGTTTGTTCCCGTCGACGACGTACTCGTCGCCGTCCTTCTCGGCCGTCGTCTCCATCGCGGGCACGTCGGACCCGGCACCGGGTTCCGAGAGCGCGAACGCACCGATGTCGTGGCCCTGTGCCAGCGGCGTGAGGTACTCCTCTTTCTGGTCCTCGTCGCCGAACTCGTAGACCATGTTGCCCGCCAGTGAGATGTGAGCGGCGACGATGGTGCCCAGTCCGCCCGACCCGCGTGAAATCTCCTCCAGTGCCATCGGGTAGGCGTGGTAGTCCAATCCTGCACCGCCGTACTCCTCGGGGAATGGCATCCCCATCAGGTCCAGTTCCGCGAGTTCGTCCACGAGGTCCCACGGGAACTCGTCTTCCTTGTCGATTTCAGCCGCGCGCGGCTTCACTTCCTCGTCGACGAACTCCGCGACCATCTCTTGAATCTGCTTTTGCTCGGGCGTCGGGCTGAGGTCCATACCCGGAATCTAGGGCAGTCAATCCTTTACTTTTCTCATCGCCGGGTCAGGCGTCCAGGTGACGCTCGAAGAACGCCCGCTCGGCCGATACCACTTCCTCGAAGCACTCGCCCGTGTACGGCTCGAAGTGGCCAACGGGGTATCGGTCGCGTTCGACGTGGTCGAGTTCGCGGACGAGGGCGTCGACAGAGTCCGCGGGGATGATGCTGTCCTCGGTGGCCTGTGCGACGTAGACCGGACAGTCGACGTCCGCGGCCGCCGTCACTGGCCGGTACGTTCCGACGGTGGCGAGAATGCGAGCGGCACACTCGTTGTCCCAGTCTTCGCCCTCGGGGACGAGCGAGAGGTATCCCGGTTTCGCGTCGGGCGTGTTCAGGACGCCGAACTCGTCGGGGTCGGCGACGATGGGCACGTACGCCGGGCCGCGGAGCGTGGCCCGCCGGAGGGCGTTCCGAGTGAGTGCCCGCTGGACGCCCGCCACGTAGGAGAGGCCGCCCTGTCTGACGAGGTGGAGCGCGGTCCGTCGGCCGTCAGTGAACGGCACCTGTGAGACGACGGCTTCGACGTCCGCCTCGGCGGCGACTTCGACGACGTGGCCGCCGCTGAACGAGGTCCCCCACAGCCCCACCCGGTCGCCGTCGACGCCGTCCAGCGAGCGAACGTGGTCGAGCGCGGCCCGGTAGTCCTCGACGTGCCGACGACCGGAGACGACGTGCCGAGGCGTGCCCTCGCTGTCGCCGAACGTCCGGTAGTCGAAGACGAGGACGGCCATCCCGGCCGCGGCGAACCGTTCGGCGAACGCCGGGAGGCGGGCCTCGCGCTCGCCCCCGAACCCGTGGGCCATCACGACCACGGGCGGGTTCTCGGCGGCCGGTTCGTAGAGCCACGCCGCACATCGCGTCCCGTTGCTCCTAAAGTCTGCGTCGCGCCGTTGCACTGACATGGGGTGGCCCAGTAGGGCAGCCAACAAAGCCGTTGTGCGCGTCTTCGACGGTCCGTTTATATCTGCCCCGTCCCGCCGTCGGTGTAAACGCTTACCCGAGCGGGACCACTCCGCCGATGTAGGAATGTCGCCGACGCTATCCGAGTTGCAGGACGTGCTCGACTGGGAGGCAATCGTGGTGCTCCGGGCCATCGACGACGCACAGGGCGCGAGTGTGGCGTCGGTCACCGAGACGACCGGTCTGGAGCGCGAAACTGTCACGAGTCGGTGCCAGCAATTGTCCACACTCGGGTTGCTAACCGACGCCGAGGACAGCGACGTGTACGAGGTGACCGGGATGGGTCACGGTGCTATCGGCGAGGGGCTGTACGACGAGTACGAGATGGTCGGCGAAGCGGACATCGACGAACTCGCGGCGGAAGTCGCGGACCTGCTGGACCGCCGGGAGACCATCGAGTCCGAACTCGAACGGCTCCGCGAAGACGCCGACGAGATACGGACGCGGGCGCGACAGCAGTTCGGTGACCGCGAGGACGTGGCCGCCGAGTTCGAGTCGCTGCTGGCCGACATCGACGCGCTGGCGGACCGCTTGGCGGAGTAGCCGACTCGCCAGTTGGTCAGTCTCCGTACTCGTAGAACCCCCGCCCCGTCTTCTTGCCGAGGTCACCAGCCTCGACTTTGCGCTTGAGCAGGTAGGGTGGCTGGTAGCGGTCGCCAAGTTCCGCGTGCAGCGTCTCCATCGCGTCGAGACAGATATCGAGACCGATGTGGTCGGCGAGTTCGAGCGGTCCCATCGGGACGTTCGTGCCGAGTGTCATGCCGCGGTCGATGTCGGGTTTCTCGGCGACGCCCTCGTCGTAGGCGCGGATGCCCTCGGCCAGCCACGGCATCAGAATCCGGTTCGTGACGAACCCGGGCTTGTCGTCGGACTCCCACGTGGACTTGCCCAGCGACTCGGCGAAGTCGTGGGCGAGGGACGCCACGGCAGGGTCGGTCTTCTCGCCGACGACCACCTCGACGCCCTCCATCAGCGGGACGGGGTTCATGAAGTGGAGGCCGACCACGAGTTCGGGGCAGTCCGTCGCGCTGGCAATGGACGTAATCGAGAGCGTGCTGGTGTTCGTCGCCAGTACCACGTCCTCGGCCACGGTGTCGTCCAAGTCGGCGAATACGGACTGTTTGACGTCCATGTCCTCGACGATGGCCTCGACCACGAGGTCGGCGTCGGCGAGGTCCGCGAGGTCTGTCGTGCCGGTGACCCGCTCACGGGCGTCGTCGGCCTCCGCTTCCGAGAGGTCGCCCCGCGTCACGAACCGGTCCAGACTCTCGTGGATGCCCGACAGCCCCGACTCCACGAGTTCGTCCTCCACGTCGCGTAGCACCACGTCGTAGCCGTCGAGTGCCGCGACCTGTGCGATGCCGTGTCCCATCGTGCCCGCGCCGACGATGCCGACGGTGTCGATGTCATCGAGTTCGCGCATAGGACCATCCACGACGCCACAGGGTGTAAGGGTGGCGTCGAGCGTTCCAACAGGATTATTAGCGAACGTGGGGCATCAACGCGTGTATGATTCCTATCGACGACAGCCCCCTGACCCGGGACGGGAAGGTACTCATCCTCGCCTACGACCACGGCCTCGAACACGGGCCGGTGGACTTCGAGGACGTGCCGGAGAGCGCGGACCCAGCACGGGTCTTCGACGTAGCGACCCACGACGCCGTCACCTCCCTCGCGGTCCAGAAGGGCGTCGCCGAGGCCTACTACCCATCCTACGAGGACGACGTGGACTTGCTCGCCAAGTTGAACGGAACCTCGAACCTCTGGCGCGGCGAACCGGACTCGGCCGTCAACTGGTCGGTCGACTACGCCCACGAGGTCGGTGCCGATTCCATCGGCTTCACCGTCTACGGCGGGTCGAACAACGAAATCGAGATGGTCGAGGAGTGGCGTGACGCCCAAGAGACGGCCCGCGAGTACGACATGGCCACGGTCATGTGGTCCTACCCGCGGGGGCAGGGCCTCCGTAACGCCAAGACGCCCGAGACCATCGCCTACTCCGCGCGCCTCGGCCTCGAACTCGGTGCGGACGTGGCGAAGGTCAAGTACCCCGGGAGTCAGGACGCGATGGAAGAGACCGTCCGCATGGCCGGCAAGACGAAAGTCGTCATGAGCGGTGGGTCGAAACGCTCCGACGAGGAGTTCCTCTCGAACGTCAAGTCCGTCATCGACGCGGGCGGCGCGGGCCTCGCCGTCGGGCGTAACGTGTTCCAGCGGGAGAACCCCGAGCGCATCCTCGACGCCTTGGAGCAGGTCATCTTCGAGGAAACGTCCGTCGAGGAAGCACTCGACGTGGCCGACGCGGCCGCACCCGAAGCCGAGTGAGATGGACGCCATCGAGCGCGTCTTCGAGACGGTCGCCGAGACGGCCCCCGACATCCGCGCGAGTCTCCCCGGACGGCGCGAGTACGAGACGGCCGAGAACCCGACCGGCGACCAGATGCTCGCCGCCGACCGCTACGCCGACGAACTGCTGGAGGAGCGACTCCTCGCTATCGAGGGCGTCGCCAGTTACGCGAGCGAGGAGCGCGAGGGCGTCGTCGAGGGAGAAGGCGGGGACCTGCACGTGGCCTGTGACCCCCTCGACGGGTCCTCGAACCTGAAGTCCAACAACGTCATGGGGACCATCGTCGCGGTGTACGACGACCCCCTCCCCGCCTCGGGGCGAGCACTGCGGGCCGCCGGGTACGTCCTCTACGGCCCCATCACGTCGATGGTCACGGCACGGGACGGGACAGTCGCCGAGGCAGTCGTCGAGGACGGCGAGCGCACCGTCGTCGACGACGACCTGACGCTGCCCGCCGACCCAGTCGTCTACGGCTTCGGCGGCCGCGTTCCCGACTGGCCGGACGAGTTCGCGGCGTACGCCGCGGAGATAGAGGACGAACTGAAACTGCGGTACGGCGGCGCGATGATAGGCGACGTGAGCCAAGTGCTGGAGTACGGCGGCATCTTCGCCTACCCCGCACTCGACTCCGCCACGAACGGGAAACTCCGCCTCCAGTTCGAGGGGAACCCCATCGGCTACATCGTCGAGTCCGCGGGTGGTCGCTCCTCGGACGGACACCAGTCGTTGCTGGACGTGACACCCGAGCGACTCCACCAGCGCGTCCCGGTCCACGTCGGGAACACCGAACTCGTCGACCGGTTGGAGCGGGCCCTCGGGGAGTGACTGGCGGCGAGTCGGCCGCCGTCCGGGGAAAACGGTTTCACGACGGTGGCCGCAGACCGGGGTATGAACGTCCGCATCCCCGAGGGGGCAAGCGAGGAGGAAATCGCGGCGATTGCGGAGGCACTCGCCCGACACGTCGAGGACACCGTCGAACTCTACGTCGGCGATGCCACCGAACCGACCATCACGCACGAGAGTTCGGCGAGTCCCGACGCCACGGACGCCGAGGATACGCTCGGCCCGACGGAACGCGAAGAGCGACTCCGCGAGGAGATTGCGGACATCGAGCGTGGCGGCCCCGAGAAGTACCGCGACCGTCTCGAAGAGCAGGGGAAACTGTTCGTCCGCGACCGCCTCAACCTGTGGTTCGGTGACGACGGCGATACCTCGGGGCTGCTCTTCGAGGACGGCAAGTTCGCCAACTTCGACAGCGAGGACCGCCTACCCGCCGACGGGCTGTTGACCGGTGCCGCGGAGTTCGAGGGCCGGGATGTCCACTTCATGGCCAACGACTTCTCGGTGAAAGCGGGGTCGATGGCCGAGAAAGGCGTCGAGAAGTTCCTGCGGATGCAACAGCGCGCGCTGAAAACCGGGAAACCGGTGTTCTACCTGATGGACTCCTCCGGCGGCCGCATCGACCAGCAGACGGGCTTTTTCGCCAACCGGGAGGGCGTCGGGAAGTACTACTACAACCACTCGCGGCTCTCGGGCCGCGTGCCCCAGATTTGTGTCCTCTACGGCCCCTGTATCGCCGGGGCGGCGTACACCCCGGTGTTCTCCGATTTCACCGTGATGGTCCGGGACATGAGTGCGATGGCCATCGCCTCCCCGCGGATGGTGGAGATGGTGACCGGCGAGGAAATCGACCTCCAAGCGTTGGGCGGCCCGGAGGTCCACACCCGCCACTCCGGCAGTGCTGACCTCGTGGCCGAGGACGAGGAACACGCCCGCGAACTGGTCGCACAACTGGTCTCGTACCTCCCGAACAACAGCGACGAGGACCCACCACAGACGGCGGGCAAAGCACCCGCGAAGTCGCCCGACGGCATCGACGCCGTCGTCCCGGCGGACCCGAACAAGGGCTACGACATGGAGCGGGTGATAGAGCGGGTGGTCGACGCCGGGTCGTTCTTCGAGTTGCGCCCCGAGTACGGGGCCGAGATTCTGACCGGGTTCGCCCGCGTCGACGGCCGCCCCGTCGGCGTCGTCGCCAACCAACCCGCCCACCGCGCGGGAGCCATCTTCCCCGACGCCGCCGAGAAGGCCGCCGAGTTCGTCTGGACCTGCGACGCCTACAACGTCCCACTCCTCTATCTCTGTGACACGCCCGGGTTCATGGCCGGGTCACAGGTCGAGAAGGAGGGGATTCTCGAACAGGGGAAGAAGATGATTTACGCCACCTCCGCGGCCACGGTCCCGAAGCAGTGCGTCGTGGTTCGGAAGGCGTACGGCGCGGGCATCTACGCGATGTCCGGCCCAGCCTACGACCCCGAGTCCACGCTCGCCCTCCCGTCCGGCGAAATCGCCATCATGGGTCCCGAGGCGGCAATCAACGCGGTCTACGCCAACCGACTCGCCGACATCGAGGACGAGGAGGAACGCGCCGAACGCGAGCGCGAACTCCGCGAGCAGTTCCGCGAGGACATTGACGTGCGCCGGATGGCGAGCGATGTCGTCATCGACGAGGTGATTCCGCCGAGCGACCTACGGACGGAGCTGGAAGCCCGCTTCGCGTTCTACGAATCCGTCGAGAAGGACGTTCCCGATAAGAAACACGGCACCGTCCTGTAGCGGTCACAGCGTCGGCGACGACACTCTCAGTCGTCGGCCGTGGCCGTCTGCCGGTCGGCCGCCGCGACGACTGCCGCGGGGAGTTCGTCGGGGGTGACGGCCGGACGAAACTCCTCCCACCCGACAGTTCCTTCGAGGGCAGTACCGTCGGGTGTGACGGCGACGGCGGGTACCGTCACGTCGGCGGCGAGTTCGAACGCCGGGTTCGACGGTCCCGATGGGCCTACCGCGAGAACGGCCACGTCGGCCCCGTCGAGGAGTGCCGTCACGCGCTCGCGAGCCGCGTCCGGTACCGCCGCGAACGGCGGGGCGGTCACCGCGTCGATGCCGTGTGCCTCGGCCGTCTCGACGGCCACGTCGCCCTCCGGGAACGGGCCGCCGGTGACGGTCGCACCCGCGTCGACCAACCGGCAGATGGCACGCGTCGCGACGGGGCCGCCGCCGAGGACGTGGACGCGGAGGTCGCTGTCGCGCCGGTACCACAATGCCGTCACCGAGGGGGTCCCCGTCGCGGCGTCGGTCGTAACGGCGGTGTCGGTCCCGAAGGCGTCACCCAGATGCGTCGACTGCAGCACCTCGGCCGGTGGGCCGCTCGCCCGGACCTCGCCGTCCGCCAGCAGGACGAGACGGTCACAGTACCGTGCGGCCAAGTCGAGGTCGTGAATCGCCGCGAACGCCGTCTTCCCCTCGGCCACGAGGTCCGAGACGAGTTCCAGCGTCCTGACACGGTGGTTGATGTCGAGACTGGCGGTCGGCTCGTCCAACAGGAGCGCGGGCGTGTCCTGCACCAACGCGCGGGCGAGCAACACCCGCCGACGCTCCCCGCCGCTGACCGCGCTGACGGACCGGTCTGACAGTTCGGCCGTGTCGGTGCGAGCGAGCGCGCGCTCGACGCGTTGGCGTTCCTCGCTCGGGTTCGCGCGGCCGAAGCGCGACTGGTAGGGGGTCCGTCCCATCGCGACCACGTCGGCGACGCTGAAGTCGAACGCCATGGTCGGGTTCTGTGGGACCGTCGCCACGAGTCGGCTCACCTCGCGGGAACTGCAGGTCGTCACGTCACGGCCCGCGACGGTCACGGCCCCGGCGTCCGGGTCGAGGAGACCGTTGACCGTCTGGAGGAGTGTCGTCTTGCCCGCGCCGTTCGGCCCGACGAGCGCGACGAACTCGCCGTCCGCGACGGAGAGGGACACGTCGGTCAGCACCTGCGCGTCGCCCCTGCTGACGGCGAGGTTCTCGACGGTTATCACAGCGCGTACACCTCCCGTGTGCGCAAGAGGTAGAGGAAGAAGGGCGCGCCGACGGCGGCGGTGACGATGCCGACGGGCACCTCTGCGGGGCCGGCGCGTGCAAGCGTGTCGGCCGCGACGAGGAAACTCGCGCCGGCGAGCGCGCTCGTCGGCAGGAGGACGCGGTGGTCCGGGCCGACGACGAGTCGCATCCCGTGGGGGACGATGAGGCCGACGAAGCCGATGACGCCGGTGACGGCGACGGCGGCGGCGGTGAGGAGACTCGACAGCGCGAGCAACACGCGCTTGGTCCGCTCCACTTCGATGCCGAGCGTGTGGGCGTCCGCCTCGCCGAGCATCAGGACGTTCAAATCGCGCGTGTACGCCGCGAGGACGGCGAACGCGAGGAGTGCGAGCGGGAGCGTCACCTCCAACTCCGCCCACGAGGCGTTGTGGAGGTGACCCATGAGCCAGTACACCGCCTGCCGGAGGCTCTCGCCGGCGTGGAGGAGCATGTACGAGACTGCCGCACCGAGGAGCGTCTGAATCGCGACGCCCGCGAGCAGGAGGGTGGCCACCGGCGTGTGTCGCCCCTCCGAGGCGATGAGGTAGACACCGAACGCCGCCAGCAACGCGCCGACGAACGCCGCAGTCTGGAGGCCGAACGGGAGCGCGAGGGGGAACGCGATGGTGGCGACGGCACCGACCGCCGCGCCGGAGGAGACGCCGACGATAGAGGGGTCGGCCATCGGGTTGCGGAAGAAACCCTGCATCACGGTCCCGGCCGACGCCAGCGCGAACCCGACGACGGCGGCGAGCAGAATGCGGGGGAGTCGCACCTGCCGGACGATGGTCTCGGCTCCGCCCTCGACGGCGAAGGCGAACGGGTAGGCGTACGTCACGTCTGGGACGGGGACAGGCAGCGAGAGTGGGCCGAGGGACGCCGTCCCGGTGACCACGCCGAGGCCGACGGGGACGCCGACGGCGTTGAGCGTCGCCTTCGCGACGACGAGCGTATCGAGCGCGACGGGGCCGACCGTCGCGCTGGCGAGGACGACGCCCACGAGCACCGCCGCGAGTACCGCCGAGAACGTGGCCGCTCTGGTCCCCGTGTGCATCGTCTACAAGCCAACTTTCGGTAGGCAAATATTTGTTGGGTAACGACGGAACGTTAGGGAATGCGACTGAACGCAGTGCTTCTCACGGTGGTGGTGGTAGCCAGCGGGTTCGCGGCTGGCGGGTCCGGGGTCGCCGCGGCACCCGACGGCGCGACGCTCGCACAGTCCGACTGTACGTTCCCCGTCTCCGTCACGGACACGACGGGGACCGAGGTGACCGTCGAGGAACGGCCCGAGCGGGTGGTCGTGCTTCAACCGAGCGACGCACAGGCCGCGTGGGCCGTCGGGGCCGAGGACCGCGTGGTCGGGATGCAACAGACGCAGTACACGGCGTATCTCGACGGGCGTGAGGGCATCACCGATGTCGTCAACGACGACCTGAGTGTGAACGTCGAACAGGTCGTCGGGCTGAACCCTGACATCGTCCTCGCGGCGAACACGACGAGCGTCGAGACGGTGCGACAGCTCCGCACCGCCGGGATTACCGTCTACCACTTCGGTCTCGTCACCTCGCTGGACGAAATCGAAACCAACCTCGAGACGACGGGCGCGCTCCTCGGAGCCTGCGATGGAGCACGCGAGGCGAGCACAGAGTTCCGCCTCGGCGTCGAACGCGCCGAGCGCGCGGCCGAACTCGCGGAGAACAACCCACGCGTCCTGTACTACTTCTTCGGGACGACGACGGGCACGGGCACGCACATCCACGACGTACTCACGACGGCTGGCGGGACCAACGTCGCCGCCGAGGCTGGAATCGAGGGGTACCGCCAACTCAGCGAGGAAGTCGTGGTCGACAGCGACCCCGAGTGGATAGCCTACCCCGGCGACGCGACGATTCCACGGACCGCGGCCTACAACGGGACGACGGCCCTCCAGCGGAGCCAGACCATCGAGTTGCAGTCCAACTACATCAGCCAGCCCGGACCACGCGTCACGCAACCGCTGACGCGACTGGCCAAAGAGTGGCACCCCGACGCACTCGACAGGGCGAACGAGAGCATCACCCGCGAGGACGTGCGGACGGCGACGGAAACAGTCGCGGACACCGAGACGCCTGAAGCGACGACGGCGGAGACGGATGCGGCCGAGACGACTGCGGCCAGCGGGCCGGGACTGGGCGCCGGTGTGGCGACGGCCGCCATCGCGCTCGCGGCCGTCCTCGGACTGGCCCGCCGGCGGTAGTCGGCCCCGTGGGAGTCCCGGCACCGGCGCGACCAGCAAAGCACTTGTGTCGGGGCGGGCGAGGTGACGTATGGTCGAGAACGTCATGTGGCCCGCGTTTTTCGACGCGGACCTGACCCGCGCGGAGGGGCGGCGGGTCCCGTTGGAGTTGGCTGTCCCCGACCCGACGGTCGAGGAGATAGCCCAAGCCGTCCAGCAGGTCGGGTACGACGCCGTGGTCGAACGCGACAAACAGTACCCTAGAGAGTGGGAGGAACGGGGCCGCGTCCTCGTGAAGGACGCGGACGACGCGACGAAGTCGGACCTCGTGCAGGCCGTCGGCGCGTACCTCGGAGCCATCCGCGAATGAGACGCGTGGGCGAGGTCGTCCGAACGGCACAGGGGCTGGCCGTCCTTCGCACGCTGGAGGACGACCACCCGGAGTTCGGGACAGATGTCGTCGACGAGAACTTGGACGACGTGGGGCGCGTCGTGGACGTGTTCGGGCCGGTCGACCGCCCGTACGTGGCTGTCTCGCCCGCCGAGGGCGTTCGGCCGGCCACGCTCCTCGGGGACGCACTGTACGCGCGGTGAGTGACCGACGGCGCGCGCGTCGCTGACGTTCGCAATCCTGAAACCGGAGCCACGACAGGGGTCGGTATGGAACAGCGCACGCGGGCGGTCCTCGCAAGCGGGTTCATCGGCGTCGTCTTCCTGCTCGTGCAGGTGGGTGCCCTCGCGCTCGTCACCCCGTTCGACACGGCCGGATATCAGGCCGTCGAGGACCCGCAAGACCCGACGAACAGTCTCCTCTACATCGGTGCGATTCTGGTCGTCACCGCCCTGATGCTCGCCGTCATCAAACTCGACCTCGAACGACTCATCCGCGCGTTCGTGGTGTTCGCCAGTGGCTACCTCTCGTGGTACGTGTTCAGCGTCGTCCTACCGCCGGTGGTGGCACCGTACGGCGTCAACCTTCTCGCGCTCGGTGCGGCGGGCGCGCTCGCCGTCGCGCTGTACGTCTACCCCGAGTGGTACGTCATCGACGCTGCGGGCGTGGTCATGGGTGCGGGCGCGGCCGGCCTCTTCGGCATCAGCTTCGGCCTCCTCCCGGCCATCCTCCTTTTGATCGCGCTGGCCGTCTACGACGCCATCAGCGTCTACGGCACCGAACACATGCTCGAACTGGCCGACGGCGTGATGGACCTCAAGATGCCTATCATCCTCGTGATTCCGCTCACGCTCTCGTACTCGTTTCTGGACGCGGAGACGCCCGACCCGACTGGGGAAGTCGAGGGCGGGCCAGCAGACGAGGAGGTCGCAGCCGACGGCGACAGCGCGCCAGACGACGAGGACAGTGACGGCATCGAGGCCGACCCACTCGACCGCGAGGCGATGTTCATCGGGTTGGGCGACGCGGTGATTCCCTCGGTGTTGGTCGCCAGCGCGGCCTTCTTCGCGCCCGCAAACGTCCCGACAGTCACGCTCCCGGGGCTCTCGGTTCCGGTCCCCGCGCTCGGTGCGATGGTCGGGACGATGGTCGGTCTCGCCCTCCTGCTTCGGATGGTGCTACAGGGGCGGGCACACGCGGGACTGCCGCTGTTGAACGGCGGAGCAATCGCGGGGTATCTCGTGTCCGCACTCGCCACCGGGGTTCCAATCGTCGACGCCCTCGGGGTGGCGCAGTACCTATGAGTCCGGCTTGCCCATCATCGCCTCGCTCGCCGGAGAGAACGCGATAGTCTCGCCCAGTCCGCGCTCTTTGGCACGTTCGTAGAGCATGTGCCCGGCGGCCACCGTCTCGATTGCGGTTCCGCCGCTGTCGAACAGGGTAATCTCGTCGGGGCTCTCACGGCCCGGTTCGACGCCCGCGAGTATCTCCCCGAGTTCGGCGTGAACGTGGTCCTCGTCGATGGCCCCCTCCTCGAGGGCCACGATGAACGCCCCGGCGTCGGTTCGCGTTCGCGCGCGGAGGTCGGGGACGTACTTGGCCTTCTGCATCGCCGTGCTGTCGATTTCGCGCACGTCGGTGGAGTACTGCCCCATCGCGGTGACGTGGGTTCCGGTCTCTAAGAGGTCCCCGTCGAAGACGGGTTCCGGGGCGCGCGTGGCGGTGATGACGATGTCGGCCCCCTCGACGGCGGCGGCACTGGAGGCGACGGCGGCGACGGTGGCGTCGAGTTGTTCGTTCATCTCCGCGGCGAAGTCCTCGCGGTGTTCTTTCGTCGTGGAGTACACGTCGACGCGTTCGAGGTCACGGACGGTCGCTGTGGCGAGTAACTGGCCGCGTGCCTGCGCGCTGGACCCGATGAGTGCGACCGAGGAGGCGTCGGCACGCGCAAGTGCGTCGACGCCGACGGCACCGGTGGCCCCGGTCTTGTAGGGGTTCATGCTCGCACCGTCGAGGAGAGCGAGGGGTTCGCCGCTCTCGCTGTCGTACAGCGGGAGCATGAAGTGTGCGTCCTTGGTTCCGAAGCCCGCGCCGTAGGTGTACGTCCCCATCACACCCGTGTCGGGAAGGATGGCGAGGTACGCGGTGAAGAACCCCGGCGGGTGTTCGTTCGGGAGTTTCGTCCGGGGTTCGGCGGGCGCGCCCTCGCCGCGTTGGCGGTAGCCCTCACGGACGGCGTCCACGTACTCGTCCATGGTGGCGAGGTCGGCGAGTTCGTCGCTTCGCAGGAACAGCGCTTCGACATCATCGTCTGACATAGCCCTTCGTTCGGGCGAGGTCGTCTTAGATGTGTGGGACGGAATCAGTCGGCAGAAACGGGGGTGTCACGGGACGCGTTTGCGGTCGAGGTGTCCGTTCGTGTTGATGCGTCGACCGGACCGTTGACGAACAAGGCGTGTCCGACGAGTGCGACGCCGACTGTGGACGCCGCCGCGACGGCGAACGTCAGCGTGAACCCGGCGACGACGAAGGCCGCAGAGATGGTGATGAGTGAGACTGGAATGAGACCGAGCACGATGTCGTAGTAGCCCGTCATAGCGTACTCTAACAGAGGATAGTTCCTAATATAAGTGTTTCCCATAGGCACTGCATTATATCCACTGTAGGCACTGGCTATTTACTGTGAAGTTTCGGAATGACATGTCTATAACTTACGGATTGGTTTTGCCGGCAGTTTCGGCCCGAGCCCCGTCGTTCCGAGCGTGCGAAGTCTGACGAGGTTCGGTGACGGTGGCGTGGCTCAGGCGGAGGTCGTCGGTATGCCGGAAGCGGAGACGGGCCGGGCCGTCTCCAGTATCAATTTATGAAATAATCGACTAGAGAGCTTTGCATAAATTAGTTTCTGTTATTCGGGATGATAACAGCATGGACGGAATTATTTACGTCGGGGAACTTCTCTCGAGTGGAGGCAGCCCAACGGCGGTATAGCCGCCATGGTACCGATGAGCAGCCACGATACCAACCACGACGACGGCACGGGTGAGGACCGGACGGACCGGTACGCGGAACTCGTCATCGGAACCGACGAGTACGTCATCTACGACCGGGAGAACCACCACGCGTGGCTCCAGTCGGATATCGCCGTGTCCGTCGCCGAGCGGCGGTGAGCCAGTCGGTCTCCCCCCAGAGACGGGTGCCTCCACTCACTGCACCTGCACCTGCACTGACACCTTGCCCCGGGCCAACCGGGGCGTATTGAGTCCCCTCCGAGCGAACGCAACCGACGCGTTGAAGCCGCTGAGCCGTGAAGCGCGAGCGTGAACGACAACGACCGCTCTATCGTGGGCCTCGTCGCCGTCGCGCACGCGATGGTTCACACCTACGAGTTGTCTATCCCGATACTGGTCCCCATCTGGCTCGACACGTTCACCGCAATCGATCTCGGCCTCACGCAGTTCCCCGTCAACGCCGCGACCATCGGCGCGCTGGTCACCGTCGGCTACGGCCTGTTCGGACTCGGCGCGCTCCCCTCCGGCATCCTCGTGGACCGCATCGACGCGCGTATCCTCATCACCGGCTGTCTCGCCGGGATGAGCCTGTCGTTCCTCCTGCTGGCCGTCGCCCCCTCGCCCGTGCTGGTCGGCGTCGCACTCGCTATCTGGGGCGTCGCGGCCAGCGTCTATCACCCCTCGGGGCTCTCGCTCATCTCCCGGGGCGTCGAACAGCGTGGCAGTGCCTTCGCGTATCACGGGATGGCCGGCAACATCGGCATCGCCGTCGGTCCGCTGGTGACCATCCTCCTGCTCCTCGTGCTGGACTGGCGGGCCGTCGTCGCCGTGCTGACCGTCCCGGCGGCACTCGCGGCCGTCTACGCCATCCGCGTCGACATCGACGAGCGTGCGGCAGTGACGGCCACCGACGGCGGCAGTGAGGACGGGCGCGCCGGAACCGGCGTCAGTTCGTTCGCTGAGTTCCGTTCGGCCTCGGTCACGCTGTTCGCGGGTGCCTTCGCCGCCGTCTTCCTCGTCACGCTCTGTTCCGGACTGTTCTACCGCGGGACGCTGACGTTCCTCCCCGAACTCCTCCAGAACGTGCCCGCGCTCGCGCCCGTCGAACTCGCCGGTCGGACGTACCAGCCCGGCGATTACCTCTACGTCGGCCTGCTGATGGTCGGCGTCGGCGGGCAGTACACCGCCGGACGGCTGACGGACCGGGGTCGCCCGGAAATCGGCATCGCGGCCGGATTCACCGCGCTGGCCGTCGTCGCCGTCCTCTTTCTCCCGGCGGCGGCACTCGGCCTCGGTGCCCTGCTGGTGGTCTCCGCACTGCTCGGCTTCTTCCTCTTTCTCATCCAGCCGTTCTATCAGGCGGCCGTGGCCGAGTACACCCCGGCCGGGACGCGCGGCCTCTCGTACGGGTTCACGTATCTCGGCACCTTCGGCATCGGCGCGCTCGGTGCCGTCGTCGCCGGAGCGATGTTGACGTACTTCTCGCCGGAACAGCTGTTTCTGGTCCTCGGCGGCGTCGCGCTCTGTGGTGCTGGGCTGGGCGCGTTCCTCGTTACGCGCGCCCCGTCGACCGGAACCGGGGCATAACCGCGACGAGGACCAACCGCCAGGCAACGAGGAAGAGACCACCTACGGCGGCCGCGACGAGCGCGAACGTCAGCGCGGCGTCGCCGTGAAAGTACGCCGTCGACCGGAGCAACTGCCCGACGGCGTCCGCCACGAGCCACGCCCCGAGGACTGTGACGGCCTTCCGACGCGGCGACTCGTGCAGTCCACGGGCATATACGCCCGCCAACCCGGCCGCGAGGAGCCACCCGACGAGGAACGGGACGTACGTATCGGCGACGATACCGGGGTTCGCCAGCGGGTCGATACTGTGACTCATCTCGCCGATGATTACGAACGCGGCGATTGCCACGAGGTCACCGAGCAGCAACCCCGCCGTCGACACCGAGAGGTCCACGCGTCCGCGAACGCGGTCGGCCACGGTACTCATGCGGGGCCGTTCGGACCGGGCGGACTTGTGTCCCCCGACTCGGCGGGCTTGACGCCCGCGACGAGGTACTCGAAGCCACGGCGAGGAATAGACGCTCGGAGTCCGGCGGCCCGGACCCGAGCAGCGAGGTCTGCCGGTGTGTAAAACTGTGAGTCGAAGCCGACGAGATGCTCCCCAGCGACGAGTGCGCGCCCCGGGAGCGTCGTCGGGTCGAACTCCAGTACCGCGAGGACGCCGCCCGGCTCGAGGATGCGTGCCGCCTCCTCGATGACGGCCGCCCGGTCGTGCATGTGGTGAAGCGCGTCGAGTATCAACACCGCGTCGACCGACTCGTCTCGAACCGGGAGGTGCCGTCCGTCCCCGCGAACCGCGGCCACACCACGGTCGGCCGCCCGGCGGACCATACCGGGTGCCGGGTCGACGACGAGCGACGACGCGATATCGAGGCCGCGGACGCCCTGTCCGGACCCGCCGCCCACGTCGAGGACGCGGGTCACGTCCCGCTCGGCGAGTTCGAGCGCGGGTGCGACCGTAGCGGCGTCGGTCGCTGGCTTGAACCGGTCGTAGACGGTCGCGAAGCGGTCGAACAACCGGACATCGCCGGGAGAGCGGTCGTGTGCCACGGCGGAGGAAGGGGACACGCAGTCGTAAGTGTGTCCCACAGGGTACAAGCCGCAGGCACCGCTGGCTTCGGTATGGAGTTCGCGGTACGCGGGTGGCCGCCGGACGGCCCGACGCTCCGTCTCGACCACGAGCGGTTCAGCTACGCCGGGAAGTTCGTGATGTCGAACACCGGGAAGGCCGTGGTGCTGGACGACGGCGAGGTGGTGGCCGCCGTCTCGTTCAACGAGGACCGGACCGACGCCGACACCCTGTGGCTCCGGTACATCACGGTGCGGGCCGACCGGCGCGGCGAGGGAATCGGCCCGCGACTCGCGCGCTTCGCCACCGCGCGTGCCCACGAGCGGGGGTACGACCGCGTGACGATTGCGGTCAACAACGTCTTCGCCTACGAAGCCCTCTCCCGCGCCGGGTTCGGGTTCACCGGCGAGGAGACCGGCATCGCGGAACTCGTGCTCGAACACCCGAGCGACCGGTCGCCCGAGACGTACCGACGCGGGTTCGAGGCGTTCCGTGACCGCGAGTTGAGCGCGGACGAGCGGGCGTTTCTGGTCCGGAAGTCGGACGCTAGTCCGCCGCCGGTCGTGCCGGTGCCGGAGTGACGGCGGAACCTGTCGGGGGTTTCAAGCCCGGGCCACACTAACGAGACTGCGATGGGAAACGCAGATTTACGCGACCTCGCGGCCATCGAGGACGTGGCTTACGACGATCTTGAGGGGTCGGTCGTCGCGGTGGACGCCCACAACTGGCTGTACCGCTACCTGACGACGACGGTGAAGTTCACGCGGGACTCGGCGTACACCACCGCCGACGGCGAGGAGGTGGCGAACCTCATCGGCGTCGTACAGGGCCTCCCGAAGTTCCTCGAACACGACGTGACGCCCGTGTTCGTCTTCGACGGCGGCGTCACCGACCTGAAGGAAGCCGAAGTCGAGAAACGCCGCGAACAGCGCGAGCAATACGAGAAGGAACTCGAAGCCGCCCGCGAGGAAGGGGACGCGGCGAGGGTGGCGACGCTGGACTCGCGCACCCAGCGGCTGACCGACACCATCATCGAGACGACGCGGGGCCTGCTCGAACGGTTGGACGTGCCGGTGGTCGACGCGCCCGCCGAGGGCGAGGCCCAAGCCGCCCGGATGGCCCGTTCCGGGGTGGTGGACTACGCGGGCACCGAGGACTACGACGCCCTGCTGTTCGGGTCGCCCCTGACGCTCCGAGGCCTCACGGCCAGCGGCGACCCCGAGTGCATGGACCTCGACGCAACGCTCGCGGACCACGGGCTGACGTGGGAGCAACTTGTCGACGTGGGCATCCTCTGTGGCACCGACTTCAACGAGGGCGTCACCGGCATCGGCCCGAAGACGGCAGTGAAGGCAATCACGGAACACGGCGACATCTGGGGCGTATTCGAGGCCCGCGGCGTCGCCGTCGAGAATGCCGACCGGGTGCGTGACCTCTTTTTGAACCCGCCGGTGAACGAGGACGTGACGTTCGACACCGACATCGACCCGGACTTGTCGGCGGCCCGCGAGTACGTCGTCGGGGAGTGGGGCGTCGCGGGCGACGAGGTCGAACGGGGGTTCGAACGCATCGAGGACGCCACCGTGCAGGCGGGTCTCGACCGATGGACGTGAGAGGGCATCGACAATTATTCACCCGTCGCGCGCGAGGATAGAGCCATGAACGCCCTCCATCCTCGCGTTCGCCTCCGCTGGGGACTCGTCGGCCTCCTCGTCGCCCTCGTCCTCGGCGGTATCGTCACCGCCGTCGACCGGTTTCTGCTGACGATATCGCCGTTCCTCGGCGTGGGCGTCGCCGCCGTCGTCCTCCCCGTCGTCGTCGTGTACGTCCTCCTGCTGTACCGCAGTTGGGGGTACGAACTGGAACCCGACGCGCTCGCGCTGGAGCGTGGCGTCGTGACGAAAGTCGACACGGCCGTCCCCTACGTCCGAATCCAGCACGTCGACACGCGGCGTGGCCCGCTCGACCGCCTGCTGGGACTCGGACAGGTCGTCGTCTACACCGCCGGGTCACGGGGCGCGGACGTGACCGTGCCGGGCCTGACGCCCGACCAAGCCCGCGACCTCCGCAATCGACTCCGTGACCTCGCCATCGAGAGCGAACCGGAGGACGCGGTATGAGACTGCACCCGCTGAGTGCCCTCGTGCGCGGCATCCAGCGGGGGCTCGTGGTCGGGAGCGTCGCCTTCTTCCTGACCAGCATGTCGAACTTCCTCGTCCCCGACAGCACCGACACCGTCGGCCTGATTTTCGTCCTCGCTCCCCTCGGCTTCCTCCTCGGCGCGGGGTATCAGGTCGCCTACTACTACCGGTTCGAGTACGACCTCACGCCGGACACGCTCGACATCGCGGCCGGCGTCGTCGGCCGGAAGGAGCGCGAGATTCCCTACCGCCGTGTCCAGAACGTGGACATCACCGAGAGCATCTTCCACCGAATCGTGGGCGTCGCCGTGGTCCGCGTCGAGACGGCCGGCGGGTCCGAGACGGAGGCGACGCTGAACTTCGTCGCGGCCGACGAAGCCCGCCGGGTGCAGTCGGAAATCCGTGACCGGCGGGCCGCCGCACAGGGCGAGACGCGCGCGGCCGACGAACCGGACACGGCGGCCGCGACACCCGAGACGGACGCGGACGCACCCCGACGCGACACCACACCCACGGAAATCTTCGAACTCGACGAGAGCGAACTCGTCGTCCTCTCGCTGGCCTCGTTCCGGCGGGCCACCCTCTTTCTCGTGGCAGTCGGGTTCCCGCTGGTCCAAGACCGACTGTTCGGCTTCGCGGCGTCGGTAACCGGTATCGGCACCGACGTCGAGTCCATCACGGGAACGCCGGACTTGCTCTTGCTCACGGGCTTGGTCGCCGTCGCAATCGGTGCGGTCGGGACGTGGGCACTCAGCGCGGCCGTCACGTTCAGCGAGTACTACGGCTTCCGACTCGGGCGGCAAGGCGAGGACTTGGTGTACGAGCGGGGCCTGCTCCAGCGGTACAGCGGGTCGATTCCGACGGACAAGGTGCAGACGCTCACGATAAAGGAAAACCTCGTGATGCGCGCGCTGGGCTACGCGGGGTTGGCCGTCGAGACGGCGGGGTACAGCCCCGGGCAAAACAGCGGGCAGGGCGGTTCACAGTCGGCGGTGCCGCTGACGCGCCGTGCCCGGGCACTCGAACTGGCCCGGGACATCGAACCGTTCGATACCCTCTCGTTCACTCGGCCACCGAAAATCGCGCGGCGACGCTACGCGGTCCGCTACCTGCTCGCCGTCCTCGCCATCGCAGGCGTCTTCGCGGCGGCGCGGTCGTTCGTCGGGAACTTCTCGCTGTGGTTCACGCCGCTGCTCCTCGTCCCCGTGGTGCCCGTCGCGGCACACTACAAGTGGAAACATCGCGGCTATCACGTCGGTGAGGACTACTTCGTCGTGCGCGACGGGTTCTGGCGACAGACCACGCGCGTCGTCCCGTACTACCGGTTGCAGACGGCTATCCGGTCGCGGACGGTGTTCCAGCGACGGCTCGGCCTCGCACACCTCACCGCCGATACCGCCACGTCCTCGACGTTCGGCCAGCGGGACGCGACCGCCTACGACATCGACGCCGAGGACGCCCAGCGGTCCTTCGAGACCATCCGGGAGCGACTGCAGGCACATCTCGGCGCCGAACCCGTCGGGCAGTCCGAGTGAGAGGGGCGTATCACATCGTTTAGGAGGGTCCCGAACGACGGGGGGAGTGAACATGACTGACGAGGATTACCGTACGGAGCGGGACAGTCTCGGCGAGATGCAGGTGCCCGCGGACGCCTACTGGGGTGCCCAAACCCAGCGCGCCGTGGAGAACTTCCCTATCTCGGGCATCACGTTCGGGCGGCGGTTCGTCCGGGCACTCGGCGTCGTCAAGAAGGGGGCCGCACAGGCGAACCGCGAACTGGGGCTGATTCCCGAGGACAAGGCCGAGTGTATCGTCGAGGCGGCCGAGGAAGTCATCGCGGGCGACCACGACGACCAGTTCCCCGTCGACGTGTTCCAGACAGGGAGCGGCACGTCCTCGAACATGAACGCGAACGAGGTCATCGCCAACCGCGCGACGGAACTCTACGGCGGTGACATCGGGTCCCGCGAGATTCACCCCAACGACCACGTCAACTACGGACAGTCCAGCAACGACGTGATTCCCACCGCGATGCACGTCGCGTCGATGGAGGCCGTCGAGAAGGACCTCCTCCCCGCGCTGACGACGCTCCGCGACGAGTTGGCGGCGAAGGAAGAGGAGTTCGCCGACGTGGTCAAGACGGGCCGGACGCACCTCCAAGACGCCACGCCCGTCACGCTGGGGCAGGAGTTCGGCGGCTACCGCGCTCAGGTCGAGAAGGGCATCGACCGCGCCAAGAACACCCGCGACCACCTCAGCGAACTCGCGCTCGGCGGCACGGCGACCGGAACGGGACTGAACACCCACCCCGACTTCCCCGAACTCGCCGCCGAGTACATCAGCGAGGAGACGGAATTGGCCTTCGGCGAAGCCGAGAACCACTTCGAGGCACAGGCCGCCCACGACGCGATGGGCGAGGCCCACGGCCAACTGCGGACCATCGCGGGCTCGCTCAACAAAATCGCCAACGACCTGCGACTGCTCGCCTCCGGGCCGCGGAACGGCCTCGGTGAACTCGACCAGCCCGAGAACCAGCCCGGGAGTTCCATCATGCCCGGCAAAATCAACCCCGTCGTCGCGGAGGCCGTCAATCAGGTCCACAAGCAAGTCGTCGGCAACGATGCCGCCGTCGCCGCGGGTGCGGCCGAGGGCCAAATCGACCTGAACCTCTACAAGCCGGTCCTCGCGCACAACTTCTTGCAGTCGGCGGAGTTGCTGACCAACGCCAGCGAGACGTTCGCGGAGAAGTTCGTCCACAAACTCGAAGCCGACGAGGAACACTGCGAGGAACGCGTCCAGCAGAGCATGGCACTCGCCACCGCGCTGAACCCCGCCATCGGCTACGACAAGGCCAGCAAAGTCGCCAAGAAGGCCATGGCCGAGGAGAAGACCATCCGGGAAGTCGTGCTCGAAGAGGGGTATCTGGACGAGGACGAGGTCGACGAGGTACTCGACCCCCGGAAGATGACCGAGCGCGTCATCTTGGGCGACGAGTGACCCGGACGGTCGTAGAACCGAACTGCGGTCGTCGGCCAGTATGGGACGAGTGACCGACGGCTCGGAATTCTCCGATTCCCGGTGAGGCTATCGGCTCCGGTACCGCCGGTCGAACGCGGTTGCCGGACGCGTTCGAATCGGAAGTCGATTCGAATCGGCCATTGAATATCGGGTACTCCCGAGTAGGGGTATGGCCACAGACCACGCCAGTCAAGCCGACACCGGGACCGAACAGACGGGTTCGGAGGCGTACATCTCACCCGTGGCTGACTTCACTATCCTGTTCGTTGCCCTGACCGTCGTCGCTCTGATAGGCGTCGCCATTATTATGCCCTGACCGGCAAGTACCCGGTATGGGTTCTCAGAGTGTGCTCGCGGTGCTTGCGAACCATCAGCGGGCACTGTGGGCGGCAGCGGTCCTCTTCTACGGCCTCGGCGACACCGTGACGACGTTCTGGGGCCTCTCGGTCGGGACCGTGTCGGAGGGAGGGGTCGTCGCGGGGCCGCTGATAGAGGTACACGGCCAGTACGCCTTGCTGGCGGTCAAGGCGGCCGTCTTCGCCGGGTTCTACGCCGCGTGGCGGCTCCTGCGTGGACCGGGCCGCACCGCAGTCCCCGCGGCACTGGCCACTGTCGGTGCGACTGTCTCAATCTGGAACCTGTACGTAGTCTACACGAGCTAACCGCAGTGGCCAGCACCGGCGTGGTTCGTCGACTACTGGGGTAGTTTCTCCGTGAGTTTGTCCATCGTCGCCGCGAGTTGGGTCCCCTTCTGGATGTCGCCGTCCATCTCGAATTCCTGTTGCATGAACCCCTGAACGGGGTCTTTCCCGCCGGTGATGAGACTGGCGAGGGTGTTCGCCGGACCGTTGATGGTGATGTCCGGGTCGTCGAGCAGTTCGGCACCGCCGTCTGCGGTGCCTTCGTCGGCATCGAGCTGGAGGTGCCCCTCCATCGGCGCGTTCGAGGCCTCGAAGTTGACGCCCAAGTCCTCGGTGATGGAGTCTTGCACGTCGGGGCTGAACCGGACGAGCAGGTTCATCCCCGTCCAGAGTACGTCCATGAACCGGTCGACGGTGTCGGGATAGTCATCGGCGAAGGCGGCGATGTCCATCTCGTCCATCCGCTGGACGATGCGGGCGAACACCCGCGGGTTCTCCATGGCGACGACCTCGACTTGGCCTTCGATGTCGTCCAGTAGCGCGGGGAGTTCGTCCGCCAGTTCTTCGGGTGGGAGTTCGAGTGCCGATTCGACGCGTTCGATGAGGTCGTCGTCAGTCATGCGACTGTGATACCGTATCACATATATTCGACCTGTTCCCCAGTATAGAAGGCCGTTTATTTTAGGGTAGGTATATGATGGTCGCTATACCGGGCCGGTCTGCCGGGCGCGCCGACCGGGCGGAAGGGTGTGTTTTTTGCACTCCGCCCTCCCACGGACGGGTAATGACTGACGCGGACACCCTCGACTACGAGGAACTGGGGCTGGTCGCCGGCTTGGAGATACACCAGCAACTCGACACGGCGACGAAACTGTTCTGTGAGTGCCCGACCGTGCTTCGGGAACCCGAGGAGTCGGCGCGGAGTTTCACGCGCTATCTCCACCCCACCGCTTCCGAACTGGGCGAGATAGACGAGGCCGCGCTGGAGGAGAGCCGCGTCGACCGCGAGTTCGAGTACCTCGCCTACGACACCACCTGTCTGGTCGAGGAGGACGACGAACCGCCGGCCCGCGTCGACGGGGAGGCGACGACGACGGCACTCGAAATCGCCCAACTGCTGGACATGGACGTGGTCGACCAGATACACGTCATGCGGAAGATAGTGGTCGACGGCTCGAACACGACGGGGTTCCAGCGGTCGATGCTCGTCGCCACCGACGGCGAGATAGAGACCGAGGACGGCCCCGTCAGCATCGAGGACATGCAGTTAGAGGAGGAGTCCGCCCAACGCGTCGAAGAGACGGACGCGGGCGTGCGCTACAGCCTCGACCGACTCGGGATTCCGCTGGTCGAAATTGGGACGGGACCGGACATCACCACCCCAGCACAGGCCCGCGAGGCCGCCGAGCGCATCGGAATGCTACTGCGGTCGACCGGAAAGGTCAAGCGCGGTCTCGGGACGATTCGGCAGGACGTGAACGTCTCAATCGCCGACGGCGCGCGCATCGAACTGAAGGGCGTCCAGAGCCTCGACGACATCGACGACATCGTCCACAACGAGGCGCGCCGGCAGGTCGAACTGCTCGACATCGCCGCGGAACTGGACGAACGTGGGGCGGCAGTCGGTGACCCGCGGGACGTGACACACGTGTTCGAGGGAACGGATTCGGGGGTCATCGGCGGCGCGCTCTCCTCCGGGGGCGTCGTTCAGGCCGTCCCCCTCTACGGGTTCGACGGCCTCGTCGGCCGGGAGATTCAACCCGACCGCCGCCTCGGGACGGAGTTCTCGGACCACGCCAAGCGGCACGGTGCGGGCGGCATCTTCCACACCGACGAACTCCCGGCCTACGGTGTCACCGAAGCCGAAGTCACGGACCTCCGGGAGGCCGTCGGGGCGGGTCCCGAGGACGCCGTCGCCATCGTCGCCGACGACCCCGACACCGCCGAGATGGCCATCGACGCCGTCGCGGAGCGGGCGGAGACGGCGATTGCGGGCGTCCCCGAGGAGACCCGCGACGCCAACGAGGACGCCACCTCGCGGTACCTCCGTCCCCTGCCGGGTGCGGCGCGGATGTACCCCGAGACGGACGTGCCGCCCGTCGAACCCGACGTTGCCGAGGTGGAGACACCGGAACTGCTCACGGAGAAGGTCGACCGCTACAGCGAAGCGTTCGACCTCGGCGAGGGATTGGCGGAACAGGTCGCCTACGGCCAGCGGTGGCACCTGTTCGAGGACGCCGTCGCGACGGGCGTCGACGCCAACCTCGCGGCCCGAACCGTCGAGTCCGACGTGACGGAACTGCGCCGGGACGACGTGCCCGTCGAGAACCTCACCGACGACCACTTCCGCGGCGTCTTCGAGTTGGTGGCCGCGGGTGACCTCGCGAAGGAGGGGGTCCCGGAGTTGCTGACCGCACTGGCGGAGTCGCCGGAGTTGACGGCCGCAGAGGCCGCCGACCGCGAGGACCTCGGGAGCGCGGGTGAGGACGCCGTCCGCGAGGCAGTCGTGGCTGTCATCGAGCGCAACGCCGACCAAGTCGAGACCGAGGGCATGGGCGCGTTCTCGGGGCTGATGGGCGAGTGCATGGGCGAACTCCGCGGCAAGGCGGACGGCGACGTGGTGAGTGAAGTGTTGCGCGAGGAGATACAGGCACGAGCGAACTGACGGTCCCGCCGACCGCGCGCCCGAATTGAAGCAATTTCTGCCGCAACGTTTCTAACTGCTCGGCTATAACTACTAGTATGTATACTACATCCGGTCTCTTTCCGTGCGATTCTGTCCCCGGCGGCACCACGCTCATGTGTTCCGGGCCGCCGATGGTCGGCAAGCGGGAGTTCTGTCTCCGGTTTCTGGCGCAGGGGGCCGCGGACGGCGAGGTGGCCGTCTTCGTCTCGACGGACGCGGGAGCCGACAAAATCCGGCGGGAGTACGCACGCCACAGCGACCACCCGGACCAACTCGCAGTCGTGGACTGTACCGGCGAACCCGACTCCGGTGCGGCCGACGACTGGACGCACTACGTCTCGTCGCCGGCGGACCTGACCGGCATCGGTGTCGGCGTCTCCACGCTCCTCTCGGAACTCGCCACGGACGGGACCGCGACGGGAATTCGGGTCTGTCTGTCCTCGTTGACTTCGTTGTTCCTCTACGCCGAAGCGGAACGCGTCGGGCAGTTCCTCCACGTCCTCGTCGGACGGCTCGCGACGGCGAACGCGCTCGGCCTGTTCGCAGTCCAGACGGACACGCTCGGGGACGAAGCCTTCGGGCAGGTCCAGACGCTCGTCGACGGCGAACTCGCGCTCCGAGACGGCGAGAACGGGACGGAGGCCCGAATCCGTGGCCTCTCTGACGTGGGCGAGGAGTGGCAACCCGTACCCGACTGGAGTCCCGAGCCAGTCGGCGTCGGCACGACGGCGGAGTCGGAGGGGACGACCGAACCCGAGAGCGTCCCGGTGTCGCTGAAGGCTGTCATCGACGACGTGGCGACGGAGCGGCCGCAACTGACCGTGTACAACTACGACGGTGACCCGACCCGTCTCGCGGCCCTCGAATCCCACTGCGAGACTATCAACGTCGCGTTTCGCGAGACGACGTTGCGCGAGGACACCCCGCACAACGTGGCGATGCTCCACCGCGGTTCGGACCTCATCGGCGCGGAGCCGGTTCAGTCGCTGTTGGCGTCGTTCGAAGCCGTCGAGGGGGACATCGAGGCTCCGGAGACGGACGCACGGGCACTGCTGACCGACCTGAGTCGCTCGACGTTCGGTGCCCGCGGTGCCGACTGGGCGTTCCTCGTCGACATCAGTCACGTCATCGAGATGGAGGCGTGGCGGGCCGGGAGCGGGACGCTCCACGCCGGGTTCCAGCGACTGTCGAACCTCTGGGGCGACGACGAGGCACGGCGCGTCTACCGGCGACTCGCGGAGAGCGGCGTGGAGGTCCACGTCTACGGAGCACCCGACACGGACCCGGAGGAGTGGGATGGAGTGACGACCCACCCGACGACGAACGAGGAAATCGGTACTTCGTGGTTCGTCGTCTACGACGGCGGGGGAGACCCCGAGGGGAGAGCCGCGCTCCTGGTCCAGAAGAGTGGCCCCGGGACGTACGACGGGTTCTGGACGTATCGGGCCGACCTCACCGACCGCATCGCGAACTACGTGGCAGAGCGGTACGCGACACCGAACGGAAAGCACCACAGCGGACTACAAGTGACTTAAACGACTATCGTACACTCCAGAAACACTTTATCTGGAGTGTCTGTACGTGTGCCTGTTCGTATGAAGCCCTCCAAGTGGCCCGGAAGCGACCAGTCGGACGAGACGTCGAACAGGTTCACGACGAAGCGACTCACAGCGATACTGCTGCTGGCCGGGGGCACGCTCCTCGTCGCCGGGCTGGTCGCTGGCCCGGTTGCGGGAACGGGACTCCCCGGAGACACCGGCGCGACACAGCAGGCCACGTTGACGCCAGCCCCGGTCCAGACGAGCGGGTCGGCGAGCGGCGGCGGCAGTGCCAGTGCCAGCGACGCCGGTGGTGCCGTCAGTGACCCGGTACAGGACGCTCGCGAGGTAGCGTACGGTGACACCATCAGGAGCAGCATCGACGACGACGACCCGCAGTCGGAGTCCTACCGCGGATACCACGAACCACTCACCTTCGAGGGGTCTGCGGGTGACGTCGTCGGCGTCGAGATGCGGGCTGGCTACCGGGGAACGGGGGGCGAACCGTACCCGCCGCGGCCGCCGCGACGCTCGGACGAGGGTCGCCCCGCCGACCCGTACCTGTTCGTCGTGGGCCCCGACGGTGACATCATCGCCGAGAACGACGACACCGAAAACGGCCTGAACGCGGCAGTCCGTGGCATCGTTCTTCCCGAGGACGGCGAGTACACCGTCGTCGCCGCCGGGTTCCGCTCCGAGGCGACGTTCGACTACACGCTCCGACTGCAGACGCTCGACACCGAGGGTGCGGACCTCCGGTCTATCGACCTCAACAGCACCGAGACGGGTGAACTCGACAAGACGGACCCGTACGACGAGGACCGACGCGGGTTCTACGAACCGGTCACCTTCGACGGTGATGCCGGGCAGACGGTCCGCATCGAGATGGGGTCCCAACCCGGTGATACGTACCTGCAACTGCTCGACCCGAGCGGGACTGTCGTCGCCGAGAACGACGACAGCGACGGTCTGAACTCGACCATCGAGCGAGTGACGCTCACCGAAGACGGCGAGTACACTATCGTCGCCACGAGTTTCAGCCGTGAGGACACCTTCCCCTACGAGCTATCGGTCGAAACCGTCGGGGCCGGGACGGACGCGGGGCCGGACCTCCGGAGCATCGCGCCCGGCCAGACCCGTGAGAGTCGCATCGAAGAGAACGACCCTCGCGCACCGTTCCTCCGTGGCCACTTCGAGCCAGTCACCTTCGACGGCCAAGCGGGCGAGGACGTGACCATCGAGATGGAGAGCGACGACGATTCCTATCTCATCCTCTACGGTCCGAACGGCGACGTCGTCGCCGAGAACGACGACCACAGAGGCCTGGACTCCCGGATTCAGACCCCGCTCCCCGAGGACGGTGAGTACACCATCATCGCGACCAGTTACGACCGGGAGGCGACGTTCGACTACTCGCTGTCGCTGTCGGTCGAAGAGGATGTGGACCTGAGTGCCGACCTGCGGAACATCGAGTACGGCGAGACCCGTGAGGGTGCGATAAGCGAGGACGACCCCGAATCGCGGGCCTATCGCGGGTTCTACGAACCGGTCACCTTCGACGGCGAGGCAGGGGACGACATCACCATCGAGATGGAGAGCGAGGACGACACCTACCTCATCCTGTTGGCACCCAACGGCACTGTCGTCGCCGAGAACGACGACTACCAAGGCCTCGACTCCCGGATTCAGACCACGCTCTCGACGGACGGCGAGTACACCATCGTCGCCACGAGTTTCAGTCGTGAGGCGACGTTTGCCTACGAGTTGTCGCTCGGACCGTCCGGCGGGTCGATGGCGTAGTACGGCGGTTTCACTCTTCGTTCGCTCGCTGTGTCGCCCGTCGTAGGATACCGCGGAGCGTCTTGACTTCGCGGCCGGTCGGGTGTGCCCGGCCGAGCAGTCGCCGCCAGAGTCGCCCGGCCTTGGCACGTTTTGGTTCCGGGTGGCCGATGCCGACGAGCATGTCCGCGAACTGGTCGTGGAGGGCTTCGATTTCGCGCTCGTCGGCCCGCTCGTGTGCTTCTTCGGGGTGTTGTGTCGCGTCGACCGTCAGCGACCGGAGTTCGTACAGCACCACCGTCGCCGCCTGTCCGAGGTTCAACACGGGATAGTCGTCGCTGGCCGGGATGGAACACACTCGGTCGAGGCGCGCGAGTTCGTCGTTGGTGAGACCGACGCGTTCGCGGCCGAAGACGATTGCCACGTCGGTGTCGACGCCGCGTAACTCCTCGGTGAGGTCCGCGGGGGTCAGGAACGGGTACCGGACGTGGTTCGTCGCGTCCTCGTTCGTCGTGGCCGTACAGCCGACGGTGTAGTAGTGCTCGACGAGGTGGTCGAAGGTGACAGTGTCCGCTTCGGGGAGTACGTCCTCGCGGGCTTGACCGGCGAAGCCGTAGGCCTCGCCGTCGGGGTCCAGTTCCGGCGGGTCCACGAGCAACAGGTCCCCGAGGCCGAAGTTCTTCATCGACCGGGCGATGGTGCCGACGTTGCCCGGTTCCGTCGCGCCGACCACCGCCACCGAAATCATAGGTCGAGGTCGTCCAAGTCGACGCCGAGGTCGTCCAAGCTCTCGTCTTCCATCTTCTCCAGTTCCTCTTCGAGCGACGGGAGTTCCTCGGCCGGGTCCGGGTCGGGAATCTCGTCGGGGTCGGTGTTGACGTGGTCGAGGCTCCCGTAATCCTCGGGTGCGCGGCCGCCGTCGGCGAACCACTCGTGGAAGGCGTCTTCGAGTTCGGTGTCGCCGGCGTACGCTTTGCCGCCCGCCTCGCGGAACCAGTAGAGGAAATCCGGTTCATGGTCCGTACAGAGCAACACCTCGCCGAGCGGTTCGCCGTAGATGACCCGCGCGACGTTGCACTGTTCGATGTCCTCGTCGCCGTGAATCAGGTAGCAGGCGTCACAGGGTTCGCCCATCATCGCGGCGAGGCGAACGATTCGCTCGCGGGTGTCCGGTTCCATCGTCCCGAGCGGTCGGAGGTCACCGTCCGCGTCGAACACCTCCGACTCCTCGAACCGCCATCCACGCAAGCCGATGTTGACCTTGCCCATAACCGACGTAGCCGAGTGACGGGCATAAGCGGCGCGGGTTTCCCCCAGCGATTGGGGTTCATCTCGCAGCCTGTGGCCGAGAACGAGAGCACAACACCGTTCGTGGGTACACAGGGCCGAGCGGGGGCATGCTCTCCTCGATCGCGGTCACTTACCACGGGACCGAACTGCGGTTGCTCGAAGACGCGTCCGAGACGCGACGACGTGACAGCTCACACGCTCCGGCACAGCGTTGCCTACCGGATGCTCCACCAGCTTACGACGGGTACATCCGCTACAACGTCAGGAGTCGGCTCAGGCACTCGCGGCTGGCGACGACCGAACAGAAGTACGACCACTCCGACACGGTGTAAGTCGTCGGAAGATACAATACGATAAATTCACTATGAATTAGTATGAGCCGAACCTCAATCCCGGTTGATTCCGAGACGAAAGACCGACTCGACGGACGAAAAAGAGACGACGAGACGTGGGACGAGTTCTTGATGCGAGTGACTGCCGATGAAGAACCCATCAAGGCTGGAGCATGGTCAGAAGAAGGGGCAGAACGCGCCAAAGAGCGAATCCGAGAATCGCGAGAGGAGTGGGACGACCGCCGATGACGTTTCTCGATTCGTCGGCCATCATCGACTACCTGCAAGGTTCGGATTACGCAGTCGAGTATCTTGATGGGCGTGAACCGTTTTTCACTTCGACTATCTGCGTATACGAAGTGATTCAGAACAGGCTCGGGTCAGGGACGACCGACATAGAGGGGTTGCGCGGTGATTTTGGCGGGGTTCAGGCCCTTGATTTAACAGAGGAAATAACTCTTGAGGCCCTTCGGCTCCAAGACGAAGTGATGAGCGACGGCGACCGTCTGACGACACCAGACGCGCTTATAGCCGCCACCGCCCGCTCAACTGGTGCTGAGTTCGTGGTCGCCGATTCTGACTTCCAAACTTCCCACCTCGAAGACCTGATGACCGTCACGAACCTGCACGAGAACTGACCGCCCGAAGACCGCGCAGTGAAAAGTGTAACGCATGGCTAAGCATATTTCTGGAGAGTATGCCGGTGGTAGTTGCTCTTAGTCGGTTCCTCGGCGTAGCACCCGAATTGTAACAGATCCGGCCTGCCACCCCGCTGGATACGTCCACTTCTTGAAAACCGTGCTGGCCTTCAGCCACGACCGGCACCGAGTAGCCCGGAGTATCCTCGACGCCGGGTCAAATTGCACGCGGCATGTTCCGGCTACGTGTGTAGAACGAGGATCAGAAAATCTCGACGCCCCTCCCTGCGTGAGCGTCCCTAACTCGCCTTCTGCAGAGCTAACCCAACGAACTGACGGCCCAGACACTCCACACCGATTTCAGGAGTTCGAGTATGTGACAGATGTCAGACGCTCACGGGCCGAGACGGGCGTGCGGGGGCAACTCACACACCGAGAGCGGAGATTTGCCGTCTGACTAAGAGAAAACTTATGGCAGATGCGCATGAACTTCCGCGTGAAAGCCGAAAGGGCACCCGGGTAGGGGTACCAGGTCGTGCCATTTCGGCTCGTCCCGATTTATATAGGCGTCGAACACCGAGCAACAGCTATGGATTTCGAGGCGTGGGAGCCAGTGTACGAGTCAATCCTCGCGGACTTCGGGTTCGGCCGGGGGGCGGACAGGCGCGCGCGCGACGTACTGGCCGACCTAGTCGCTCCGTTCGATACTGCACGCGTGGACTTCGACGGTGCGGACGTGGCGATTGCCGGGGCCGCCCCCTCGCTCGAAGCCGAGGCAGACGCGGCCGCGGCCGCCGACGCGGTGGTTGCAGCGTCGTCGGCCGCCGACCGCCTCCAGTCGGCGGGCGTCGGCGTCGACTATCTCGTGACGGACTTCGACGGTGCCCCAGAGCGGGCGGCCCCCCTCGCGGAACAGGGCGTCACCGTCGTGGCGCACGCCCACGGCGACAACGTTCCGGCCGTCGAGCGGTACGTCCCCGAGTTACCGAGCGGGCGCGTCCTGCCGACGACGCAGGCCGCACCGGCGGGACCAGTCGAGAACTTCGGCGGCTTCACCGACGGGGACAGGGCGGCGTTCTTCGCCGACCACTTCGGCGCGGACAGGCTGAAGTTCGTGGGCTGGGAGTTCGAGGACCCGAACGTAGACGGGATGAAGGCACGGAAACTCGCGTGGGCCGAGCGACTCCTCTACTGGCTGGAACGCCGCCGGAATGAGCGGTTCGGTCTGCTCGACGGCAGGCGCGCGGGCATCGACACTGACCCGCTCCCGGTCGACGGCTGACGGCAGTCAGGCGAACCGGCGGTCGACCTCTTCGAGCGTCCGCTCCACGACGGTAGCCTCCGCCGCTTGGAGTGCTCGCACCACCTCGTCTGTGTACTCGATTGTCACTGTCGGGAAGCCGATGGAGAACAGTCCCGGAACGATGTCGCCGGTGTCGACAGCCACGTCGAACCGGAAGGCGTCGGGGTACTCCCGAAGCGGGTCGGTGAACGTGAAGTGCTGTTCCACGAGGTCGGTCGCGCGTTCGTAGTCGATGCTGTCCTCGGCCGCCGCCCAGAACTCCGACTCCGGGGAGTCGACGAGGGGTTGTGCGGCCTCGATGAGGTCACGCTGACGGGTCAACAGAGCCTCGACGATTTCCTCCCGTCGCTGTTCGGACACGTCATCGCGCAGTTGGTGGTAGTAAACCTCATGTTCGAGCACCGCGTCGCGATACTCCGCGAACGTCGCCCCGTCGTCCTCGGCGTAGTCGAGCAACACGCCGAACTGCGTCGTCACTTGGTTCCGGTAGTCCGCCAGTTCCGGCTGGATGACCTTCCGGTTGAGGCGGTCGCTGTTTTTGAGGAGGTTGCTGACGAGGCGGCTCCCGACGTTCGAACCCCCTTGCAAGGCCGCGACGACGTCGAACTCCGACAGCGACACCTCGATGATGTCGTCGATGAACTCCTCGAACGTCTCCTCGACGGCCTGCCGTGTCATGGCCGTCACTTGGAGCTACCCCGTCCTAACGCTGGCGGGTGATTCAGGGAACGAGAACGACCTTGCCGCTCGACTTGCGGTCCTCGATGAACTGGTGGGCCTCGGCGGCCTCGCTCAGGTCGAACTCGTGCCCGACGATGACCTCGAGGGCACCGGTTTCGAGTTGCTCGGTCAGGTTCGGCACCGCGGCCATCACGCGGCCGGGGTCACGGTACATCGCCTGTCCGAGGTGGTAGCCGATGACCGTGTGGTTGTTGAACAGGAGGTCGGCCGTGTTCGGCTGTCCAGGTTCGCCGGAGGCAGCCCCGAACGAGACCATCCGGCCGAAGTGCGAGAGTGCCTTCAGGCTCTCGGTGGTCGTCTCGCCGCCGATGCCGTCCAACACGAGGTCGACGCCGTCGCCGTCCGTCGCGTCGTTGACAGCCTCCACGAAGTCCGTCTCAGTGTACTGGATGGGGTGGTCACAGCCCAACTCTTCGGCGAGGGACAGCTTCTCGTCGGTGGAGGCGGTACCGAACACCTCGGCACCGGCGTTGCTGGCGAGCTGGACGGCGGCCGTCCCGACGCCGCCGGCGGCGGCGTGTATCAACACTTGCTCGTCCTCGGTCAGGTCACCCCACTCGAACAGGCAGTTGTGGGCGGTGAGGAACTGTACCGCAAAGCCAGCACCCTCTGAGAAGGACATCCCGGAGGGGATGTCGAACAGACCGGCGGCGTTGGCGTTGGCGTACTCGGCGTAGCCACCTTCCTCGACGAAGCCCATCACCTCGTCGCCGACGCTCCGGCCGACGCCGTCACCGACGGCGTCGACGACGCCCGCGACTTCCATCCCCGGAACGTACGGTGGCTCCGGTCCGCCCTGATAGTGACCCCGCCGCTGCATGATGTCCGCGAAGTTGATGCCCGCGGCCCGCACCTCGATGCGTACCTCGCCCGTCCCCGGCTCCGGTTTCTCCTCGTCAGTGATTTCGAGTGTGTCGCTGTCGCCGAACTCCGTTACCTCTGCTACCTTCATAGATTAACAATGGTAACCACGGAGTATAAAAATACGCCATGTCGGCTCGGTAAAACACGTCGGGGAAGTGTCGTGTGTAGCGGCCAGTGCTAGCGGCGGCTACGACATACGTTTAAGATGGCGCGGCCGCAGACTGGAAGTATGCCTCACGACTGCTCGTTTCTGACGGAGATTCTCCCCGACGCGCAGGTGTCGTTCGGTGATTCGGACCGCGATGACCACGCCGCCGACTGGGCGGCCGAACAGAAACAGACCGGCGTGACCCCCGACGCCGTCGTCTGGCCCGAATCGACCGACGACGTGTCCGCGGTCCTCGCGGCGGCGAACGACCGGGGCGTCCCGGTCACCCCCTACGCCGCCGGGACGAGTCTGGAGGGCAACGCCGTCCCGGAGTACGAGGGTATCAGCATGGACCTCACCCGGATGGACGAGATACTCGACGTGCGGCCCGACGACTTCCAAATCGACGTGCAACCGGGCGTCATGGGGTCGGCCGTCGACGAGGCCGCGGCCTCAGACGGCCTGTTCTTCCCGCCACTCCCATCCTCGGGGGACATCTCGACCATCGGCGGGATGATAGCCAACGACGCCAGCGGGATGCAGACGGTCAAGTACGGCGAGGTGGCCGACTGGGTCCTCGAACTGGAAGTCGTGCTGGCGGACGGCTCCGTGATTTCGGCCGGGTCGAAGGCGGTCAAAACGTCCAGCGGATACAATCTGAAGAACCTCCTCATCGGGAGCGAGGGGACGCTCGGCGTCGTCACGCGGGCGACGCTCGAACTCGAAGGGCGGCCCGAGCAGATACGGGGCGGCCGGGCCATCTTCCCGACGCTCGACGACGCCACCGAGGCCGTCTTCGACGCCGTGCGCTCGGGCGTCGACGTGGCGAAAATCGAACTCGTGGACGACGTGAGCGCGATGATGGCAAACGACTACCTCGACTTGGACCTGCCCGACACGCCGATGACGTTCGTGGAGTTCCACGCCAACCACGGCATCGAGGAGGAAATCGAGTTCTGTCGCTCTATCTTCGAGGCCCACGACGTAGACCAGTTCGAGATGGCCGACGAGGAGTCGATGGACGAACTCTGGCAGGCCCGGCGGGAACTGGCGTTCGCTACCCGCTCGTGGGACCCCAAGCAGTTGCCGATTCACGCGGGCGACGTGACGGTCCCCATCAGCAAACTCCCGGACATCATCCGCTACGCGAAGGAACTCGGCGAGGAGTACGACAAGACAATCCCCTGCTTCGGCCACGCCGGCGACGGGAACGTCCACTACAGCGTCCTCGTGGACTACTCCGACCCAGAGGACGTGGCGGAGGGCGAGGAAGTCTACGGGAAAGTCGTCGAGCGTGCCATCGAGATGGGTGGGACCTGTACCGGGGAACACGGCGTCGGGCGCGGGAAACGGCAGTACCTCGAACTCGAACACGGCGCGGACAGCGTCGAGGCGATGCGGGCGATAAAGCGCGCGTTCGACCCCAAAGACACGCTCAACCCCGGGAAGGTGTTCCCCGAGACTGCCGACGGCGAGCGGGTGCGAGCGAAGTCAGACGATTAAAGCCCCGGCCACTCGTTGTGCTGGTTCTCCTGCGGTGCGTCGACATCGGCCATCGCGCCGGGCGGCAGTTTGACGGACACCGTGGTGCCGTCGTCGGTTTCGATGAACGTCACGTCACCGCCCAGTTCCGTGACGCCCCACGAGACGACCCACAGACCGATGCCCGTCGTGTGTTCTAAATCGGTCTCTTGTCCCATCTCGACGGGCGTGAGTTCCGACGGGTCGATGCCCGGCCCGTTGTCGCTCACGTCGATGACCGGTGCCTCACCCGTCTCGCCGCGGTGGACCGAGAGTGTCACGCGTGGCGTCGCCGCGTCGTTGTGCTCTATGGCGTTCTCCGCGAGGTTCGAGAGGACGAGCGAGAGGATTTCCCGGTCCGTCCGGGCCAGCGTCGTCGTCCCCGTCTCCGTCTCGACCACCGCGTCCGGGAAGCGTCGCCGGAGGTCGGTGGCGATTCCCCGGACGAGGTCCGCAAGGTCGACCCGCTCGTTGCTCGGTTCGGTCCCCCGGAGTCGCTCGAAGTCGTACGCCTTCTCCCCCATCGAGAGGAGTTTCTGCCCTCGTTCGCGTACTAGCTCGGCTGAGTCTTGGACCTGTGCCTGTTCGCTCGCGTGGTCTATCAGGTCCGCCTGCCCGACGATGACGTTCATCTCGTTGCGGAGGTTGTGCCGAAGAATCCGGTTGAGAACCGACAGTCGTTGCTCGCGCTGGAGTTGGTCGGTGATGTCCTGCAACACGACGGTGTGGCCGACTGCCGTCCCCGCCGGGTCGGTCAGCGGCGAGACGGCGACGGCGAACTCGCGCCTGCGTCCGCCCGCCTCGGTCACGACGGTGTACTGGTCGGCGTCGTTGCTCACCGTGACCGGAACGATGTCCGTGACGGGCGTGCCGAGGACCGTCTCCTCGCCTATCTCGAACGTCGACGCCGCGGCGTCGTTGACCTCCACGATTCGGTGTTCGGGGTCTAAGATGAGAATCGGACTGGCGATGTCGTCGACGACGGAGCGTTCCGCCGCTCGGCGGGTCGTCGGGTTCGTCTCGAACATTCCAGACCCGACGAATGCGTAGCCGTCGAGTGCGGCGTGGGCGATGAAACAGACCGGCGCGAGGTTGAGGTACGGCACCGGCCCGGTTCGGAACAGCCACAGCAACAGTGCCGCCGAGGGCGCGAGCGTGCTCAACGCGACGGCAGTCGCCTCACGGCGGTAGAGCGGCCCGTAGTTGAACACCGTCTCGATGAGGATGAGGACGCCGGCGGCGGCACAGCCGGTGCCGCCGAGGACGACCAGAAACCCCCACGGCTGTATGGTGTACGTGGCGATTGCGAGGCCGAACTCGGACGTGATGTCGAAGTTCGACCACAGCAGCCCGTAGGGGGACATCGCCAGTGCCAGCACCGTCGTCACCGCCGGAACCACGAAGACCAGCGAGAACAGCCAACTTCGAACGATGTCGCCACGACCCGTGTAGTCGAGGCTGAACGCGAAGAACAGCGGGCCGGTCCAGAATATCCCGACCCACGCGACACCCTCCAAAAACTTCCGGGCCGTCGGGTCCGAGACGACGAGGGCGAATCCGTAGGCGAAACACCACAGTGCCTGTGCGGCGAGCGTTATGATGAACCAGTCCGCACCGGGTTTCCCGCGGTGGCGAGCGAGATACGCGACGAGGACGAGCGTCGCAACGCCGGCGAGGAGAGACCCCCCGACGACCGCGGTCCCCACGGGACTGCTCGGCAGTATCACCGTGGGGGAGATTTCACTGGCGACGACATAATTCCCCGGTATCCGGCGGTGCCCGGTGGGTTCCGGCCGCTCAGTCGTGGACGAGTACGTCCAGCACGTCCGGTCCGTCGCTGTCGAGCGCGTCCTCGACGGCCGGCGCGATTTCGTCCGGTGTCTCGACCAGATGCCCGCGCGCACCGTGGCTCTCGGCGTTCTTCACGAGGTCGACGGGCGGTTCGAAGTCCATCCCGACGTAGTCGTGGTCGTCGTCGTCGCCCCCGAACATCTTGATGGTGTTGTCCTTGAGGATGCGGTAGTTGCGGTTGTCGGGCACGATGACGGTCAAATCGAGGTCGTGACGCGCCGCCGTGTAGATAGACTGTGGGTAGTAGAGATACGACCCGTCCCCGATGTATCCGATGACGTCGCGCGGGTCGTCGGTCAGCGATTCCGCCAAGGCCGCACCGACGGACGCGGGCAGTCCGTAGCCGAGGCCGCCGCCTTTGTTGGAGATAAACTGCTCGGGTTCCATGTCGTAGCGCAGCAACAGCGGGTACTTCGCGGTGATACCTTCGTCGACGATGTAGGCGTCTCCGGCAACCTCCGAGAGCGTGTCGACCAGTTCGTGTTTCCCCGCGCGGGTGTCGCCCTCCGGCCGTTCGTCGACGCTCATCGACTCGATGGTCGACGCGAGAGCCTGCTTGGTCGTGTGGACCTCGTCGAGACGCCGCTCTCGCTCGTCCTCGGGCAAGCGGTCGTCCAGACGGTCGGCCAGTTGCTCCATGACCAAACCGGGGTCGCCGACGACGGCGGCGTCGGCGGGTTGGTTCTTTCCGAGTTCCCACGCCTCGTCGCTGATGTGGATGCAAGTCGTGTCCGGGTCGACGAGGTCGTCGTCGTGGCGCATCAGCGTCGTGTTGGTCGACGTGCCCGCGAAGACGATGGTGTCGCTACTCATGAGCATGCTCGCCACGCCCTCGTCGGGTGCGATGTGAGACATCCACTGGTCGTGACGCGTCGGGAAGTTCACCTCACAGGCCAGAATCTCGCCGTGGACGCGCGCGCCGGCGGCCTCCGCGAAGTCGACGGTCGCCTCGACGGCGTCGGTCCCCGAGCGGGCGATGTGGTCCCCGACGACGAGGACCGGGTCGTCCGCCTCGACCAGCAGGTCGGCGGCCCGGTCTATCTGTGCGGCGTCGCCCCGGCCAGCGGTCGGAATCGGCCCGAGCGGTTCGATTTCATCGGGGTCGGTCTCGGCCAGCATCGTGTCCATCGGGAGGCCGAGGAAGACGGGACCGGTCGGCGGGGTGAGTGCGACGCGGAAGGCGCGCCGGAGCATCGTCGGCAGGGCGGCCACGTCCAGCACTTCGTCGCTCCACTTCGTGAACTGGTCGACCATCTCCTCCAGTTCGCCGTGCAGGAGCGGCTCCTCGTGGCGGAAGTCACGCTCGTGGTTCCCGGCGGTGATGACCAGTGGCGTACCCGCGAAGTCGGCGGCGTAGGTGTTACCGATGCCGTGGGCGAGGCCGGGCGTGATGTGGAGGTTGACGACGCCCGCGGGCATCACGCTCTCGTCGTGGTGTGCTCGATACCGGCGGGTACTCGCGTAGCCCGACGCCATGCCGACGGCGATGTCCTCGTGGAGTCCCAAGACGTACTCCAACTGGCTGTCGCTCAACGCGTCCATCACCGGCAGTTCCGTCGTCCCCGGGTTGCCGAACACGTGCTCGACGCCGTACTGCTCCATCGCGTCGACGAACAAGTCGGCACCCGTGTAGCTGTCTGTCATGGAGATAGTCGTTGTGGCGGGGCACGGGCAAAATAGTTAACTGACGGTCGGCGGCGGTTTCACCTGTTTATCTCGGGGCAAAATCGCTGAACAGTGGTAATCGTTCGCGCGAATCGCTACTCTCGTCGTGCGGCGGGCGTGACGACGCGGGGAAGCCGTCCCATCTGTGTCAGGCCGAGGCCCAGCAGTGCGAGCGTCGCCCCGGCCACTTGTAGGACCGTCGCCATGTTCGGCCCCAGCGCGAACGCGAACGCCGGGGCGTACATCGCAACCAGCGCGAGGACGAGATACGCCAGCCGATGTAGCGTCCCAAGCACGTTCCGCCCGTCGTAGCCGATGGTGACGGCCGTCAGCGCGATGACGCCGACGAACACGCAGAACACCGAGATGGGCGTTCCGGTAACCGTCCAGTTGACGAGACTGTCGTTGACGATGAGCGCGTACGGGACGAGAAAGCCCGCGGCACCGATGCGCAGTGCCTGCTTCGCCGATATCATGAACCCGCTGTTGGCGATGCGGGAGCCGACGGCCACCCCGACAGCGACCGGCGGCGTAATGGCCGACAACATGGCGAACCAGAACACGAACAGGTGGGCCGTAATCTCGACGACGCCGAGGTCGACCAGCGACCCGGTCAACAGCGTCGCCACGAGGATGTACGCGGCGGGCGTCGGCATCCCGAGACCGAACAGGATGCTCGTGACCATCGCCAGAAACAGCACCACGACGAGGACACCGCCGCCGAGCGCGACCATCTGCGTGCTGATTTTCCCGGTCAGGCCGGTTTCCGTGACCATCGCGATGATGACACCCATCGCGGCCAACACGCCCACGAGGGGAGCCATGTCGAGCGCGCCCATCTTGAACCCGCGGAGGGTGGTGTAGACGGTGCGGCCGAGCGTGACGCCGGCCCGTCGGAGCGCGCCGGACTGGCCGCCCGCCGCCGTGGCACCCTTGTCGGCACCGAGCGGTCCGTCGACCAGTTGGTCCCGGACCAGCATCGTCCCCATTATCGTGATGACTGTGTACAGGCCCGCCGACATCGGCGACAGTTCCATGATGACGAGCGTGTACAGCAGGACGGCCATCGGGATACCGAAGTGACCGCCGTCGAAGAAGGCAGTCAGCGCGCGGACGAAGTCGCTCCCGACGCTCTCGTCGGCCCGCGTGAACAGGACCGACTGCAGGAGACGGACCGCGACGAGGACGGCCGCAGTGACGGCCGCCGAGGACAACAGCCCCAGTCCGAGCAGTCCGATTTCCGCCCCGGTGCCCGGAACTTGGAGGACATCCAAGCGCGCGACGAGGAACGCGGCGAACAGGAGCAGGAGGTAGCCAACCTTCTTTACCGTCCTCGTGCTGAACAGCGATGCTGTCAGCCGACGCTCGGTACCACGCTCCGTCGTCCACCCGTACCGCAACACTGCGAACTGGACGGCCACGCCGACGCTGAAGTAGAACAGCAACGCCGGGATGACGGCGGCCTGTATCACCCGGACGTACGAGACGCCGATGATGTCGGCCATCAGGAACGCGGCCACGCCCATGACCGGCGGCATTATCTGGCCGCCCGAGGAGGCGACGCTCTCGATTGCCGCCGCGAAGTCCTTGCGGACGCCCTGCTTTTTCATCATCGGAATCGTGAACGACCCGGTGGTCGCGGCGTTGGCCGCCGCGCTCCCGGTGATGGACCCCATGGCCATGCTGGAGAGGACGGCGACGTGGACGACGCCGCTTTTCAGGTTCTCGCCGAGTTTCTGGCCCAGTCCGAGGATGAAATCGAGCGCGCCGTAGGCCCGGGCGAGACCAGCGAACATGATGAAGACGGCGACCCACGTGGCACCGACTTCCATGATGAAGCTGAACGCGCCTTTGATGCGGACGGCTCCGAACGTCGCCACGTCACGGAGCTCGAACCCGGAGTGGGCGAGAAAGCCCGGCAGCGAGGGGCCGGCCATCGCGTACGCGACGGACGCGACGGCGACGAGCGCGATAGAGTAGCCGTACGCGCGGCGGGTCGCGTCGACGGTGAGTGCGACGACGACCAATCCGACGTAGAGGTCGAGCGGTTTGAACCCGAAGACGATGGCGTCACGGGAGAGTCTGAAGAACTCGGCAGTGACGTACGCGCCAACGACGAGTGCCGCGACGGCGGACACCAGACAGACGAGTGCGTCGAGTCGCCGGAGGAGTCGGTGGCGGGCGTCGGCGTCAGAGAGCGTGTCGACCGGCGATGGCAGGGAGGCCAGTGCCGTGGCGTCGAGACCGATACGCCCGAATCCCACGTCGAGGAGCCGTGAGACGTGGGACATCAGCTTCGTGTCCGACCTGTCGTCCGGGTCCGACACTTTGTCGAGTGCCCGCGAGAGGTAGTACAGCGCGGTGCCGACGCCGAAGAAAATGATTGCGAAGCGCGTGCGCACGATGGGACGCTCCCACGCGAAGTACAGTGTCCCGGCGGTCAGGCCGACGGCCATGACCGTGATGAGTGCGACGAGTAGTTGCTCGCCGAGTGGGCGTTCCCGGAACTGTGCGAACACGTCCGTGGGGTGGGGTACGTCGGATTCGAGTTTCGTTTCGCTCATGGGGTAGGATACCTCGTACTGTGTCTGTGGAGGTGGGGGTGACCGCCTGCTGTTCGGGGGTTACTCGCCGACTTCGTAGTCGTCGTTCCAAACGCCCTTGTCTTGGTAGAACTCGGCGGCGGCGGGGTGGAACGGGAGCGTCGAGTAGCCGTTCTCGGTCCAGAACTCGCCGTCGGCCATCGGGCCGAGCAGGGCGTTGTCTTCGCCGAGGCCCTCACGCTGTTCCCAGAGGGTGTCGAGGAACGTGCGGAGCGTGTCACCGTCGAAGTCGTCACGGACGACGAAGTTGTACGCCAGTGCGGGCGTGTTGAGCGGGTTCGGAGCGTACCCGAAGTTCTCGAACTCGCCGGTGTCGACCTGACTCATGATGATTGCGGGGTCGTCTTCGAGGTCCGAGAGTACGTCGTCCGGGAACCCGAGCAGTCGCAGGTCGACGGTCCCTTTCATCTGCTGGAGCCAACCGGGTTCGACGGAGCCGTTGATGAACGTCCCGGCACCGACGTCGAGGCGGCCCTCGCTCATCGCACCGCCCTGTCCGCCGTAGTCGATGCTGACACGCTCGTAGTCCTCGGTGACGTACCCGAGAGCGTGTTCGAGCATCTCGGCAGTCCCGGACCCGCGCGGTGTCGGGGAGACACGGGACCCGGATTCGATGTCCGCGACGGTCTCCCATCCATCGTTGGCGGTACAGAGGAACCACTGGAGGTCGTACAGGTGGAACACCTGATACGGCGTGTAGTCGAGGTCACCGAACGGGTCTTCGCCGTCGGCTATCTTGCTCGCCGTCCAGTTCTGGACGTAGGCGATGTCGGACTCGCCACGGGCGAGGCGGCCGACGTTGGCGTTGGTCCCCTCGCTCGGCCGGGCGGAGACGTTCACCGTGTCGTTGTTCTGGTTGACCGCGTTGGCGATGACCTGACTCATGGAGTAGGCCGCCGTCGTCTCCGTGGACGTCGTCATCACCATCTCGCCGTCGGCACCGGGAGCGGACCCCCCGTCGCCGCCACCGTCGCCGCCGCCGTCTCCGTCACCGCCCCCGTCGCCACCACCGCCGTCACCGTCGCCGCCGCCGTCCCCGCCGAAACAGCCAGCGAGTGCCATCGTTCCAGCAGCACCGAGCGTCCCCTTCAAGAACGTTCGTCGTGGTGACCGCGTTTCGTCTGTATTCTCACGCATGGAAACCCAATTAACATTTATCGGTAATATACTCTTTCATCTAACCGTTGTAAATGAGTATCGCCAACATATCTGTAGTGACAGGCTCACGACCGGCCGCTAACACCCTGACGACTGCGTTTTACTTAAATTACCCCGTATAACGTGCACAATATATTGGCCGGGTAGCTACGTTGCCCGCGACGGTACCCGGAATGAGTGTACTCGACGACTTCAAACTCGACGGCGACGTTGCACTGGTGACTGGCGCGGCGGGTGGCATCGGGGGCGCGTTCACCGAGGCGATGGCGGAAGCGGGGGCCGACGTTGTGGCCGCCGACATCGACGCCACCGGCGTGCAGGACCGAGCGGAGCGAATCAGCGAGGCGACGGGCGCGAACGTCCGGGCCGTCGAAGCGGACGTAACCGAGATGGCGGAGGTGGAAGCGATGGTGCGGACGGCCGTCGACGAGTTCGGCGGCCTCGACGTCGCGTTCGCCAACGCCGGCGTCTCCACCTTCGGTGGCGGCGTCGATAGCTACGACATGGAGGCGTGGGCGGACCTCATCGACGTGAACCTGACCGGGGTGATGCGGACCTGCAAGGCCGCAGTCAACGCGATGGCGGATGGGGGCCGCATCGTCAACACCGCCTCGATTCTCGGCCTCAACGGGACACAAGTGCCGGGGTTGGCCGCCTACTGCGCCTCCAAGGGCGGGGTCATCCAGTTGACGCGGCAGATGGCCGCGGAGTTCGGCACCGACGGCATCCGCGTCAACGCCATCGCGCCGGGGTGGATAGAGAGCGGGATGACGGAGATGTTCATGGGCAACGACGCCATCACGGAAGAACTTCTGAAGATGATGGCTATCAAGCGGTTCGGTGACCCCGCGGACCTCAAAGGGACCGCGCTGTACCTCGCTAGCGAGGCGTCACCGTACACCACCGGCGAAGTCGTCCTCGTGGATGGCGGGATGAACGCCTTCCACTAAGGCGCGAGTGCGTCTATCGTCGCCCGAATCTGTTCCTGGTCCGCACCCCGCGGCGTCGAGACGTTGATGGCGTCCAGCCCGTCGATACCCTCGAAGGCTTCGAGCCGGTCGCGCGCCTCCTCGGGTGTGCCGGCGACGGTGATTTCGTCCAAGAGGTCGTCGTCTAAGGCGGCCATCGCGGCTTCCCGGTCGCCGTCCGCCCAGTGGTCGGCGATTTCGTGCGCCGTCTCCTCGTGGCCCTGTCGGGCGAGACTGTCCCGGTAGTAGGTCCCCATGCCGCCGATGTAGAAGCAGGTGTGCTGTCGGACGAGTTGTCGGGCCGTCTCCCCGTCCTCGGAGACACAGCAGGTCAGCGAGAGCGTCACCTGCTGGTCGGCGCGGTCACGGTCACCCAACTCGGCCCCGTGTTCGAAGTCGTCCATCCGCTCTCTGAGGCCGTCTTTCGTGAACATCAGGGCGTGCCACCCGTCGGCGAACCGCCCGGCGAGTTCGACGGCCTTCGGTCCCATTCCGGCCGCGTCGACGGGTGGTACCGGGTCCGGGGGGTCACAGCGGAGGCGGAAGCCCGAGAGGTCGAAGAAGTCCCCGTCGTACTCGACTTCCTCGCCGGACACGACCTGCTTGATGATGTCGACTGTCTCGCGCGTGCGACGGAGCGGCCGCTCGAAGTCCATCCCGTGCCAGTTCTCGATGACGATGGGACCGCTCGGCCCGAGGCCGAGGCGGAAACGACCGTCCGCGACTTCCTGTAGCGTCGTCGCCGTCTGGCCGACGAGCGCGGGCGACCGCGAGTAAATCGGCATGATGGACGTCCCGATGCCGATGTCCTCGGTGCGCTCGGCGATGGCGGTGAGAGTCGTCACCGCGTCACGGCCCCACGTCTCCGGCAACCACGCGCGGCCGTAGCCCAACTCCTCGGCGCGCTGTGCTTGCTCGACGAGTGTGTCCACACTCGGCTGTGCGGCGACCGGCAGGAAGAGGTCGCGTATCATACGCTCTCACCGGCCCGCGGTGGGAAATAACTTGCCGCTTCAGCGGGACCGCTCCGGTTCCCGGTCGGTATGTCCCGTCGCGGTACCGGTGGTGTCTTCGGCCCGCTCGATGTCTTCCAACGTCTCCGTCTCCAGCAGTCGCTCGACTTTTCGCTCGAACTGTTCGTCCGTGAGTTCACCACGCGCGTACCGCTCCCGGAGGGTCTGTAGCGACTCGTCCGTCTCGGCCGACCGTCGCTCGTCGGGTTCCACGGAGGTGGCGTCGGTGTCCCACCACTCCCGGAGGTCCGAGTCGTCCCCGAACAGGAGCGCGGTCAGCGGGACGACGACGACGTAGCCGAACAACATGAACGCGAGCCACCAGTCTTGGTTCGTAAACAGGGCGGCCAACCAGATGCCCGTCACCAGCGTCGAGACGACGCCCGTGGCGTTCTGCGAGAGACGCCCGAGTGGCGAGGACGCGACCATACGCGGTCCGTGAACGCCGACAGAGATAAAACGGTGTCCCCGGCCTCAGAGGTCGGGGTCTTCCATGATGTCCGGCACGCCCTTCGCGGTGATGGTCTCCCCGGTGATGTACGAGGACGCCTCACTGGCGAGGAACTGCGCGATGTCGGCGATTTCCTCCTCCAGTCCGATGCGCCGGTCGACGTTCGACCGGTCGATGCTATCCGCGCTGACGCCCATCTGCGTCTCGACACCGGGCGTGGCGACGAACCCGGGCGCGATACAGTTGACCCGCACCTGGTCGTCGGACCACTCGAAAGCGAGCGTCTTCGTCAGGTTGACGACGGCGGCTTTCGCGGCCGCGTAGTGACTCATGAAGGGCGCGCCGTCCTGTCCGGCCACGCTGGCGAAGTTGACGATTTGCCCCCCGTCGCCCTCGCGCATGACTTCGCCCGCGGCCTGCGTGCAGTGGTACGTGCCGTGGAGGTTGATGTCCACGATGGTCTTCCACCCGTTCTCGCTGATGCCCTCGAAGTTCGCCATGAACGAGGCACCGGCGTTGTTGACCAGCGTGTCGACGCTCCCGAACTCCTCGACGGTGGTCTCGACCAGCGCGTCCACGGCGTCGCGGTCGGTCACGTCGCACTCGACGGGGATACACTCCCCGCCGTCCTCGGCGTTGATTCCCTCGGCGACTTCGTCGACTTTCTCCTGCTCGCGCGAGCAGATGACCACGTCCGCCCCGTCGTCGGCGAACCGCTCCGCGATAGAGCGACCGATTCCCTGTGACGCCCCCGTGACGAGTGCCGTCTGTCCCTCGACAGCGAACTGCTCTCTCATCGAACATCCCCCGCAGTTGTCGTTTCCATTGTTAATCTCCGTTCGGGTTCTGTTCACCGTCGGTAATAAATGTGGGTGTACCGCGACGTGACCGCCGCACCGCCCTGGACTCGGGACGCTGGGCGAGGCAGAACGAGGCCGCCGACGACTGGCCGGACAGTTGGTCCGGCAGTATCCACACCCGACTGTGGCCACGAACCGCGAATGATGTTAAATATACAGCCGTATATGAGGTGCTGTGTTAATACCAAATTCCGCTCGCCTACCAATGTTATCGGCGAGAGGAACGCTTATTTGTCAGAGGGCGTTCGTTGGGGGAAATGAGCGATTCACGGAGCGGACAGCGGGCAGCTGGCGTCCACCGAATCGAGTTCGACGTGGACTGGGCACCGGGACACGTAGCGGCGTATCTGGTCGACTGTGTGGAGCCGATTCTCGTCGACGGCGGAATGACCGGCGAGGGAGCCGCCGACGAACTTCGGGCCTCCCTCGCGGACGTGGGCTACGACCCAAGCGACATCGAACATCTCGTCATCACCCACCCGCACACGGACCACGTCGGGCAGGTGCCGACGGTTCTGGACGCGGGCGACCCCACCGTCTACGCGCCAGCGACCGTCGAAGAGCGGTTCGGGCGCGACGTCGAGGCACTGTCGGGGCGCGTGCGCACGAACGCCCAAGCCGCGGGCGTGCAGGGCGACTACCTCGACGACGCAGTCGAGATGGCGGTCGGGTCTCTGAAACGGGACCGTGAACTCCTCCCGCCGGAGGCCGTGGACGTGTGGATAGAGCAAGGGGCGGCCGTCGACGTGGGCCAGTTCACGTTCGAGGCGACACACGTTCCGGGCCACCAAGCCGACCACCTCTGTTACGCCACGGATGTCGGTGACGAGCGGGTGTTGTTCGCTGGCGACATGGCACTCACGTCGTTCCGGTCCGTCGCACTCCACGACGGGTTCGACGACGGCTACGTCGACGGCGTCGACGCGTTCTACACGGCACTCGACCGCCTCTCGGACCTCGACGCCGACCGCGTCTTTACCGGCCACAACCCGACCCACACGGACCTCGAAGGAGCCATCGAGGACGACCGGGACAGCCTCGACCGACTGCTCTCCCGAACGCGGGACGGACTCGGCGACAGCGGGAAGACCGCACTCGAAATCGCCTTCCAGCGCGCGGGTGAGCGCGACATCCGGTATCTGGTCATCGAGACGGCCAGTGCCCTCGCCAAACTCGAACGCGACGGCGAAGCCGAAAGCGAGGTGGACGAACACGGCGTCCGTCGCTACACCGCAGCATGAGACAGCCCGACCACTGGGACGCGGTGTTTTTCGACATCGGCGGCGTCGTCGTCTCCCTCCCCTCCATCAGGCAGGGGTACGCCGACTTCCTCGCCGAGTTCGCCGCCGACCGGGGGCTCGACCCGGGCGAAGCTATCGAGGAGTGGCGCGCGGCACTCGGTGACTACTTCAACGCCGCCGACGGGACGGAGTACCTGCCCGCCCGTGACGGCTACCGCGAGGCGTTCCGTGCCATCACCCACGACGGACTCGACGACGAGGCGTGGGTACCCGGCTTCGAGGCGGCCACCGCCGCGGCGATGGCACCCGAACCCAGCGCAGTCGAGACGATTCGAGAACTGGCCGAGTACGACCTCCACCTGGGCATCGTCTCGGACATCGACACGTGGGAGGCCGAGCGGATGCTCGACGCCTTCGGCGTCGCCGACGCCTTCGACGCAATCACCACCTCCGAAGCCGTCGGCTACAAGAAACCCGACCGCCGGATGTTCGCCGACGCCCTCGACAAAGCGGGTGTCCCGCCGGGGCGTGCCCTCCACGTCGGCGACCGCTACGAACACGACATGCAGGGTGCGACGCGGACAGGCATCCAGACGGTGGCGTACAACGGGACTGCCACGGAAGCGGTCGCGGACGCGACACGCGACGGTCACCGGGTACTCGACGACCCGGCAGTCGACTACGCTGTCGAGGACCTGCGGGACTTGTTGGCCGTCGTCGGCCGCTCGGAGTAACCCGGAGCGGGGACGGGTCTCCGGCCCCAATATAGGGCGAGCCTGTTATCTAAGGGAGTAGCATTAACAGGGGGCTTTCCGAACGGAAGATTGTCATGGACTTTGGACTTGACGACAAGACCGCCCTCGTCACCGGGGGCGCGGGGCGTATCGGGAGCGAAGACTGTTACACACTCGCAGAGGAGGGTGCAGAGGTTGTCGTCCTCGACGTGAACAAGGACGGTGCCAAGGACGTCGCCGACGAAATCGAGGAGGACGGCGGCGACGCCATCGCCCTCGAGTGTGACCTGACCGACCGTGAGGCCGTCTCCGAGGCCGTCGAGGACCTGCAGGACGCCACCGGTGGCGTCGACATCCTCGTCAACAACGCCGGGATGGTCGACGCCGTCGGTACCGTCGGCGACCTCGACCCGGACATCTGGGACCGTGACATGACCATCAACCTCACGGGCACCTACAACATCACCCGCGAAATCTTCCCGAACATGTGTGACCGCGGGTTCGGCCGCATCATCACGATGTCCTCGCTCGCCGGGTGGGAGGGTGGCTACGGCCAGATTTCCTACTCCACGACGAAGGCCGGCCTCATCGGCTTCGGGAAGACCCTCGCGCTCGAAGGCGCGCCGGAGGGCGTCACCTCGAACATCCTCGCGCCGACCATCGTCGTCGGCGACCTCGCGGAACTACCCCACGACCAACTCGAGAACGTCAACGAGCACTGGGCCGACATCGCCCGTGCGACGCCGATGGACAAACTCGGCAAAGAGGAAGACGTGGCCAACCTCGTCGCCTACCTCTCCTCGGAGCAGGCCGAGTACATCACCGGGCAGGTGCTGGGCGTCACCGGCGGCGTCGACCTGTTCACCTACTAAATTTTACGTCGTCGGGTCGCGGCTTCGCCGCGACCACTCCTCGCAAAATTTAGTATAAAACTCCCCGGACGCTCGGCCGCCGGCCTCGCGTCCGGTAGGACACGGTGTACCGCCGACCGCTCGCTTCTCGGCCGTCCCGGACAGCCTCTCGAAGTCGACTCACTCCGGGGCGAGTGCCTGCACCGTCTCCATCGCCAAATCCGCGGCTTGGCGCGGGACGGTAACGATGGGAATGTCGACGGGGCCGTCCTGCAGTTCGGCCAGTTGCTCGCGGGCCTGTTCGGTCGTTCCGGCGACACCGAGTGCGGCCACCATCTCGTCGGTGACGGCCGCTTTCGCCGCGTCCCGGTCCCCCTCGCGCCAGTTCCCGGCCACGGCGTCCGCTTCGTCGGGGAACCGCTCGGCGACGGCCTTCCGGTAGCCCTCGCCGTTGCCGACGTAGTAGGCCACGTGGCCGCGGATGGCGTCGCGGGCCACGTCCGGGTCGTCGTCGCTGACCGCCGCCGGGACGTACGGCGCGACGGTGATGTCGGCGGGGTCACGGTCGGCTTCCCGAGCGTGGTCGGCGATGTAGTCGAAGGTGCCTTCGAGGTTCGGAAACGGAATGTTGTGGGGAATCCAGCCATCCGCGAGGCGGGCGACGACCCGGCGGTTGGCCGGTCCCATCGCGGCGTGGAACACCGGCACGTCCCGGCCGAGGGTCTCGAAGTCCTGCACCGAGATTACTTCACCCTCGTAGGAGACGCGCTCCTCGCTGTCCGAGAGGTACGCTTTGACCACTTCGATGACTTCGTGGGAGCGGCGCACGGGACGGTCGTACGCCACGCCGTGGAGGTCTTCGATGGCTTTGGGCGTGCTGACGCCGGTGCCGAGCGTCATCCGCCCGTCCGAGTAGCGGTCGACGGTCGCGGCGGCCATCGCCAGCACGGCGGGCGAGCGCGAGAACACGTTGGCGATTGCGGTCCCGACCCGAACGTCGTCGGTGGCGTCGGCGACGGCACCCAACTGGACGAACGCGTCGGCACCCCAGAGTTCGGGCACCCACACCGACCCGTAGCCGAGCGATTCAGCGGTCGTGGCGACGCCGACGGGGTCCAACACGTCCGCCGGTGGCAGGAGGAGTCCGGGCTTCATGCTGACTGCACAGGACCGCCCGGTACAAAAGTCCCCGTCCGGCTACTGCACGACGCCGTCGTCGCGGAGGGAGGCGAGCGTCGTCTCGTCGTAGCCAACGGCCGAGAGGACTGCCTCCGTGTGTTCGCCGTGTCCGGGTGCGGGGCCGTCCGCGGTACCCGCTTCGGAGGACTGTGCGGGGAAGCCGACGCGGGGCGCGCCGGTCGCCCGGTCGAGGAGTTCCCGCGCCGCCGCGCGCTCGCCGTCGAGCGATTCCGCGAGCGTCCGAACCGGTGCGACCATCGCCTCCACGTCGCCGAGTTCGGCCTCCCACTCGTCGCGGGTCTTCTCGGCGAAGATTTCGGCCAACTCCGCGCGGAGTGCCTCGCGTTCGGCCGCGTCGCCGGTCATATGTTTGTCCACGAGGTCCGGTCTGTCCACGGCCTCACAGAACGTCCGCCAGAACTTGGGTTCGAGAGCGGCGAGCGTGACGTAGCGGCCGTCGGCGGTCTCGTACACGTCGTACCACGGGAAGCCGCCGATCAGCGGTGCCTCGTCGGGTGCCGGCTGGTCGCCGGTCAACGCCTCGTAGGCCAGTGGTTGGGAGAACGACGTTACTACGTCGGTCATCGCCACGTCGACGTACTCGCCGCCGGTGTTACCCAGTTCTCGGGAGAGCAACGCGCCGACGATGCTGAACGCGGCGAACAGCCCCCCCGCCATGTCGCCGATGGGGTAGCCCGGAATTTGGGGCGGACTGTCGCGGTCCGAGCGAGTCATATCGAGCAGTCCGGCCATCCCGACGTAGTTCAGGTCGTGCCCGACCCGGTCGGCGTCCGGGCCGGTCTGTCCGAACCCCGACAGCGAGCAGTAGACGACATCGGGGTTGACCTCACGGACGGCCTCGTAGTCGACACCCAACCGGTCCACGACGCCCGGGCGGAACTGCTCGAACACCACGTCGGCCGTCTCGGCGAGTTCCAGGAACGCCTCGCGGCCCCGTTCGTCCTTCAAATCGAGCGCGACGCTTCGCTTCCCGCGGTTGACGGCGTCGAAGATGGCTCCCGTGCCGTCGTCCGTGTACGGCGGCATCAGCCGGGCGTAGTCGCCCCCACCCGTGTCTTCGATTTTGATAATCTCTGCCCCCGCGTCGGCGAGGAGTTGCGTCGCGTACGGCCCCGGCAGTAGCCGTGAGAGGTCGAGTACCCGAACACCATCCAATCGCATGTCCGACTCCACTGACGTCAGCGCAATAAGTCCACCCCCGGACGAGTGTCGCCTCCCGGTGTCTCGTGAGCAGACACCTCGTGACTGCCGATAAACACAACACGGGATTTAAGTTGCCGTCGGTGTAGTCCCGTACCATGGCAACAGAGGGCACACAGCCGCCGGGTGGCGTCAGTTTCGACACGACAGAAGAGACGAGCCTCATCCTCGACAGTCTGGACGAGTTCATCGAACAGGAGGTCGAGCCGGTCGAACAGGAGTTGGGCGAGACGTGGACGAATCCACGCCTGCGCCACGAGGACGACGGTCGGTTGGTCCCCGAGGTACAGGAGGCCATCCAGACGGTCCGAAAGCGGAGTGCCGACGCGGGCTTTTACGCGATGAACCTCCCCGAGGACGTGGGCGGCGAGAACGTCTCGAACGTGACGTGGTACCGGGCGAAACGCCACGTCGCCAGCCACGGGACGGGGCTGACGGAGTTCGTTCTCGCGGGACCGGAGGGGCCGAAGCCGCTCCTGATGCAGGCCGAGGGTGAGCAAGTCGAAGAGTACCTGAAGCCCGCCGTGCGGGGCGAGAAATCCACGGCGTTCGCACAGACCGAACCGGGCGTCGGGTCGGACTCGCCGAGCATGTCCACGTCGGCCGAGAAGGACGGCGACGAGTGGGTCCTGAACGGGCGCAAGCAGTGGATTACGAACGGCCCGTACGCGGACTTCGTGCAGGTGTTCGCACGGACGACGCCCCAGGAGGACGCCGGCCGGTACGGCGGCATCTCCTGTTTCATCGTCGAGGACGACGAGTTCGAAATCGGGTCACTGAACAACGCCGTCGGGATGGAGGGGCTCCAGGCCGAACTCGTCTTCGACGACGTGCGTCTGTCCGAGGACCGAGTACTCGGCCAACCCGACGCCGCCTTCTACAACGCGATGGACTTCCTCTCGCTGGGTCGGTTGGAACTCGGTGCGGAGGCTGTCGGCCTCGCGGAGAACCTCATCGACCACGGCGTCCAGTACGCGAACGACCGGGAGGCATTCGGCCGCCCCATCGGGAAGTTCCAGGGCATCTCACACAAGATAGCGAAGGCCCGGGCGAAGACGTACGCGGCCGACGCCGCCGGTTTGCGGTTGGCGTGGTCGATGGACGAGGGCGACCAGGCCATCGAGGAGTCCTCGATTTTCAAATGGTTCGCCACGAACGCCCTCTGGGAGACGGCGGACGACATCGTGGGGGTCCACGGCGGCAACGGCGTCGCCGAGGACAACCCGTTCATGGACCACCTCCAAATGGCCCGCATCCTCCGCATCGTCGAGGGCACCGACGAGATACAACTCAACACCATCGCCAAGCAACTCGGCCTGCCCTGACACCTAAGACGCGGGCCGACGAATCACAGGACATGACGCTTTTGGTCCCCTACGACGGGTCGGCACTCTCGCGGACGGCCCTCGAACGGGCGACGGAGTTCGCGGCGTACCGCGACGAGGAGGTGCTGGCACTGACTATCGTCCCCGAGGACGAGGAGTTCGCGCGCGAACGGGGCTGGGTCGACGAGGGCGAGAGCGTCGACTTCGACGCGCTCTGTGACCGGTTAGAGCGGGAAATCCGGGACATCGCACCGTCGGCCACCGTCGTCTGTCGGCGGCCCGAACCGAGCGACTCGTTCACGGCGACGCTCATCGACGACGTGACCCGAACTATCCGCGAGATGGCCGACGAGTCCGACGCGTCCATCGTGTTCATCGGGAGCGAGAACGCGGGCCGCGTCTCGACGCCCGTCACCAGCGTCGGCAGTCCCATCTCGGAGGACCCGCGATACGACGTCCACATCGTCCGCCACACCGAATGAGCGGACACGCGTCGCGTTAGGTTATAAATATCCGAATATCATAGGTAAAATCAATTTACGTACCGTCTCGAAAACAGTCGGCCACCAGTGAGTTGCGGACTCCCCACTCACTGGTGCGGTTCTGAGCGAGCGAGCGGCGGCCACGTCGACCCGAGTCGGACGGGGAGTTTTTCACCGTCCACCATCGAACACTGGGCATGACTGTGGACGAATCGGAAATCGAGTTCGTCGCGCGGGCCATCGCCGACAGCGGCGACGTCGTCGCGCTGTCCGGAGCCGGGGTCAGCACGGCGTCGGGCATCCCGGACTTCCGAGGTGACGACGGCCTCTGGGAGCGACACGACCCGATGGACTTCCACATCGACCGATTCCGGGCGGACCCCGACGGCTTCTGGGCGGACCGGGTGGCACTGCAGGACGCGCTCTACGAGGACGGTGTGGGGCCGAACCCCGCCCACCACGCGCTGGCCGACATCGAGGACGCCGGCCACCTCGATACACTCGTCACCCAGAACATCGACGGACTGCATCAGGAGGCGGGGTCCGAGGAAGTCATCGAGATTCACGGCTCCGCCGCCCGCGTCGTCTGTCAGGACTGTTCGCGGCGGGTCGACGCGGACCCAGTGATGGACCGCGCCCGCGACGGTGACCTCCCGCCGACCTGTGAGGAGTGCGATGGGATACTCAAACCCGACACCGTGCTGTTCGGGGAGCAACTGCCCGAACACGCGCTGTTGCGGTCCCACGCGGCGGCGGAGTCGGCCGACCTCTTTCTGGTCGTCGGGTCCTCGTTGACCGTCGAACCCGCGGCCTCGCTCCCCCGGGAGGCGGCACAGCGGGGCGCGACGCTCGTGGTGAACAACCTCGACTCGACGCCGCTCTCCGACCGGGCGGAGTACGACTTCCGTGCCGACGTGACCGACGTGTTGCCCCGCGTCCGGGACGAACTCGTCGGTTGACGCGAGCGGCCCCGAACGGCCACACCGCCCCCTACGCTTTTACTCCGGGGTGCCGTGGTGATGCCTGCCATGGAGTACGAAGTACTCGACACGGAGGACGTACCGGTAACAGACCTCTCGGAGATCGAGGCGGTGCCGCCGGACCTGAACATCCGGCCCGTCGGGGAGACGATGGGACTCGAAGAGATGAACGTCACGCTGTGGCACTTCGAACCGGACGACGAGATACAGTACCACGCACACAGCGAACAGGAGGAGTTCTACTACGTCGTCGAAGGCGAGTTCTCGCTGAAACTCGGCCGGTCGGGCGAAGAGGAGTTCGTGGAAGTCGGGCCGGGCGCGTTCTGGGCCGCCGGCCCGGAAGTCGGCCACGGCCACCGCTACGTCGGCGACGACGAGGGGGTCGTGCTGGCCATCGGTGCCCCGCCCGTCGAGGACCCGGGGCTGGACCCACACAGTCTGGACGAGTGAGGGCGGACCGAACCGCTCAGGCGTAGGTCTTGTTCACGTATTCGAGGATGCGCTCGGACTCGGCCATCGTGACACCGGTATCGTCGTCGACGACGACAGGGACTTGCCGTTGGCCGGAGACGCGAGCCACCTCGTTCCGCTTGGAGTGGAGTCCCTCGACCCAGACCGTCTCGTAGTCGATGTCGAGTTCCTCCAGTCGGTCCATCACGAGTTCACAGTAGGGGCACCCTTCGAGTTGGTACAGTGTAAGCGACATACCCACCGGTAGGGGCCAACACGTCTAAAGCCTCGGGGTGTCGCCGCGTTCGGTGCCGTGACGAGGGTTTTTGTGACGGGCGGTCCACGAGGTGGTATGCCACCGACAGAGGGCGAGACTGTCCCGGACTTCGAGGCACTGCTTTGTGACGGTGAGACGTTCCGTTCGACCCGCCTCTCCGACGCACTCGGTGAGCGTGGCGGCGTCCTCGTCTCGACGGGGTTCGTCCACAGTGCCATCGCCCAGAACTGGTGGAAACGCTTCGAGAAGTACGGGTGGCACGAGTTCGACGGCGTCCCAGTCTTGGGGTTCAGCCGTGACGGACCGTACGCCCAAAACGAGTTCCTCCGCTGGTTGGGCGTCGACGCCTTCCGGACCTTCGCGGACGTGAACGGCGGCATCTCCGAGAGGCTAGACCTCCTGACCGACCGACACCACATGGCGAACGTCTCGACACCGTGGCGGTCGGTGTTCGTCCTCGACCCGGACCGCAACGCCGAGTTCGCCTACGTGGCCGACGAGTGGATAGCACCGCTCCCCCACGAGGAAGTCGAGGCGGCCGTCGCCGACCTCTAGGGTTGGAGTTCGTCGTGGCCGAACTCGTGCCCACAGGCTCCACAGCGGTACGTCCCGATACCGACCTTCCGAACGGGCCGAACCCGGTCACACGACGGACAGCCGATATCGACGAGTAGCGTCACAATCGGAGGGGCGTCCGCCAGCGGCTTGAGTGTCCCGCCCGCGACGGTCACGGGACGCCGGCAGGCCGAATCAGTGACGCCCGCGTTTTAAGATGCCGTCCGCCGTATAGTGTGACGTATGCCTGACGTAGGAGACGAAGCCCCCGATTTCACTGTATCGCGCGCTCACGACGGCGACCCCGAACCGTTCACGCTCTCCGAGCACTTGGACGATGCCCCCCTCGTGCTGGCGTTCTTCCCCGGCGCGTTCACGCCGCCGTGTAAGGAGGAGATGAGTCACTTCCAAGACGACATCGACGCCTACCGCGAGATGGGCGCGACGCTGTACGGTATCAGCGTCGACTCGCCGTTCGCACAGAAGGCGTTCCGCGAGGAGAACGGCTTCGAGTTCGACATGCTCAGCGATACGAACAAGGAGGTCATCGACGCCTACGACGTGGAGATAGACTTCGCGGACATGGGCTACTACGGCCTCGCACAGCGGGCCGTCTTCGTCGTCGACAGCGACGGCGAAATCACGTACAAGTGGGTCGCCGACGACCCCCACACCCAACCCGACTTCGAGGCAGTGCAGGACGCGGTCGAGGCCTCCGCCTGAGAGTTTAGTCGTCGGCGACGGGCCGTGACCCGTCGCCCTCCGCTTGCGCCGCCCACAGCGACGCGTATTCGCCCTCGGCGGCCAAGAGGTCGGCGTGGGTTCCCGACTCGACGATTTCGCCGTCGTCCATCACGACGATGCGGTCGGCGTCCTTGATAGTCGAGAGTCGGTGCGCGATGACGAACGCGGTCCGGTCCTCGATGAGGCGGTCCAGACTCTCCTGAATGCGGTCCTCCGTCTCGGTGTCCACGTCGCTCGTCGCCTCGTCGAACACGACGATTGCGGGGTCGTTGAGCAGTGCCCGCGCGATGGCGACCCGCTGGCGTTGCCCACCCGAGAGTTTGACGCCGCGCTCGCCCACCTGCGTGTCGTAACCGTCGGGCAGGTCGGTGACGAACTCGTGGGCCGCGGCGGCGCGAGCGGCCTCCCGGACCTGTTCGCGCACGTCCGCCTCCGCGACACCGGGGTCGGCCCGCCCGCTCTCGACGGCCAAGGCGAGTTCGTCGCCGTAGGCGATGTTCTCGGCGACGGTGCCCGAGAACAGGTACGGGTTCTGCTCGACGATGGCGACTTCCTCACGGAGTGCCCGCAGGTCGTACTCGCGCACGTCGACACCGTCGACGCTCACCGCCCCCGCGTCCACGTCGTAGAGCCGGGGGACGAGTTTCAACAACGTCGATTTGCCCGCCCCGGTCTCGCCCGCCAGTCCGACCGTGGTGCCCGCGGGCACGTCGAGCGACACGTCCCGAATCACCGGGTCGTCCTCGCGGTAGCCGAACGTCACGCCGTCGAACGTGACCTCCCCCGCGACCGACTCGGGTCGATGCGGGACCTCGGGTGAGGTCAGGTCGGGGTCACGCCCGAGCAGGCCGAACACGCGCTCGGCACTCGACTTGGCGAGTTGGTACTTGTTCGCTGACTTGCCGATGCGGCGCATCGGCGAGTAGAGGCGGCGGAGATAGAGGAAAAAGAGCGCGAACGCACCGGCCGAGAGCGCGGCCCCCTCGCCGGTCCCGAGGACGATGATGTCGCGGCCGCCGACGTAGAGGACGAGGACGAACACGACGCCCGTGAGCAGGCGGAGGCCGGCGAAGAAGGCCCGGCGGATGCGGAGCGCGGCTACCTTCTCGTCGTGGTACTGTTGGCTCTGTGTCGCCACCCGGTCGCGCTCGAACTCGTAGCGGTTGAACGCCTTGACGACGGCGACGCCACCGAGGTTGTTCTCCAGACGGGTGTTCAGCCGCGCCACCGTCTCGCGGATGGACTTGTAGCGTGGCTCTATCCACGTCAGGAACCGCCCCGACGCCAGCCCGATGATGGGGACCGGTGCGAGCGCGATGAGGGCGAGTTTCACCGAGTACGTCGAGAGGATGTACGCGATACCACCCACCGTCGCCAGCATCCGGATGAACTGCCGGAACTCCGTGTTGAGGAACTGCTCCAGTCTGTTGATGTCGCTGTTGAGAATCGAGAGCATCCCGCCGGTCTGGTGGTCGGTGAAAAAGCCCAGCGAGAGGTGTTGGAGGTGGTCGTACGTGTCGTTTCTGAGGTCACGTTGTATCTTCTGAGCCGTCGCCTGAATGAGATAGCGCGAGCCGAATCGGCTCACGGAGCGGACGAGGTAGGCGACGACGGCGATGAGGACTAACCGCTCCAGCAGGGCGATTCGGGCCGCCTCGCCGGCGATTTCGCCGCCCGGGACCAGCCCCACGTCCGAGAGGAGGCCGGGGTCGCCCTGTTGGAGGACGACGCGGTCGATGGCGACGGCGACGACGAGCGGCGGGACGAGACGAGCGAAACGGGTCAGGAAGGAGGCGACGACGCCCACGGTGAGCGTGAGCCAGTACGGGCGCGCGTAGCCGAGCAGGTTCAGAATCGGGTGGCCGTCCACGTTCTCGCGAACGTCTTCGAACCCGCCGTGCTCGTCGGCCATGTCCACGCAAAGCGGTTCGACTCGGAAATATGGCGCGAAGTCGGCCCACGGCAGGAACGTGTCGGCCGTCCTACCGCACAACACGTATATAAGCCGAGGTGGCCTAACCCAACTGTGGCGAAGCCCCTCCGATTCCGACGGTCCACGGGTAACTGGACCCTCGCACGCGTTCGCAACGATATCCTGCAGCCCCTCGACTCGAACCTCGGCGCGGAGATGACACGCCCGTGGTACGCTGGTCCCGACGGATACGACTGTCGTCGCTTCGAGATGGACAACGGCGACATCGCGCTGTTCTGCTGGAACGGTAGCGGCTACTGGCTCGGCAACACCGAGACGCCGAGTACGCTCTGGCGGACGAACAAGTTCAGTTTTGCGGAGGTACCCGACGCGGTGTCCGAGTGGGCCGAGCGCGAACTCCTCGCCCAATTACACGAAGAGTCCCCGTGGCTCGCGGAGTATCCGCACATCTCCGAGTTCTTCCTGCCCGTCCTGCTCTCGAAGGACGGCCGACACACCTCCCGGGAGTTCCTCAGAGAGTACGCCGCGGGGTTCCCGGACACGGACCCCGAGGACGGGTTGGCCTACTACGAGGAGTTGCTCGCGTCCGGCGCGCTCGACGACCGGCACGTGATGGCCGGGAAACTCGGGACGAGCGAACATCTCAACCTCGGGCGGATGCGGTCGGCCATGAGCGAGTTCACCGTAGCGAAACTCCTGCACGAACAGGGGTACGACGTGACCCCCGAAATCGAAGTCTCGACGGGCCACTCCATCGACTTCCGGGCCGACGAGAACGGCACCGGGACGCTCGTCGAGGTGACCCGGCCGCAACCGCCCGAGACGCGGGCGGCGTCCTCCGCCGTCACGTCCATCCGCGAGACGGCAGAGACGAAGACGAGCGGCCAGTTGGCCGCCCACGACGGGGGTGTCGTGTTGTTCGTTGACTGTTCCTCGTTCTCCGACGCACAGTGGCGCGACATCGTCCGGGAACGACCGGAGGTGCGCCACCGCCCCGCCGTCGTCTTCCGGGTCCGCCCCGGGCGGCCCGTCGAGGGCTACACCAAGGGGTCGGTCCCCATCGCACTCCCCGACGGCGTCGACGCCGAGTAAGCGGCCGCCGCTCACTCCGCTTCGACGAGTTCGTACGACCGCTCGCCGAGTTCGTCCTCCTCGAAGACGAACACGCGGCCGTCGACGGGTCGCTCCGTCTCGACGGTGACGCGGTGTTGCTCGTTGCGAACGGTCACGCCGGGGAACACCGTCGTCTCCTCGTCGACGTCGAGCAACACGCGGCCGACGCCGGTGTCCTTCAGGATGTCGTCGTACGTCGTGCGGTCGTTGACGTAGGTCAACACGCCCTCGGACTCGGACTCGTCAGTGACGAGGACGTGAACGTCCTTGCCGGGTGCCGTCTTCACGTGCCCTTCGCACTTCTTCGGGACGCCCCGGTAGAACACGTCCCGTCCGTCCGCGTACTCCACCTCGATGCCGTCCTCGGTGAGCGAGACGGGGAGCGTCGCCGGTGAAATCTCCTCTCGGATGGTCATGTCGGTCGGTTCCGTCCGCGTCGTCAAAGGCCCGTCGAACGACTCAGACGAACAACACCGCGAGCGTCGCCCACCCGGCGACGAGCGTCAGGAGGACGGAGAGTCCTTCCGAGGCCAGCGTGACGGGGCCAGCGGCTTCGATGGACCGGTCCGCGCTGACCGTCTGCGCGTCCTGAAATACCTGTACGTCGCCGCCGCTCGGGACGGCCCAGACGGCCAACGCGACGACGAGGACTGCGACGGGGACGGAGTCGGGACCGAGCGACACCGCCGCGTCGAGAACCCACGCCACGGTGGGGAAGACCAGCATCGGTCCGACGGCGGCGAGGCGGATGGCCCACGTCGGCGTCCCCGCGGTGAGTGTCCCGGACACGCGGCCCAGCGCGACGGTGCCGGCCGGTACCGCGCCGTCCCGGGGCGCGACTGTCAGCGTCAGCGAGTCGCGCCACGGCCACAGGACGGCGTAGTGAACCAGTTCGTGTGGCAGGAGCAGGCCCGACAACAGTACGCGAAGTCGCCCGTCCACACCGTCGCTTGGGCCGACGACGACAAAAACCCACGCTCGGACCGCAACCACCACAAGTAAGTACCGAGGTGCGCGAGGGGAAATCGATGGACGGTCGGGCACGCGCACCGGCGGCGGGGACGGTACTGAACGCGCTGGCGACGGGCACGGGGTCCGCGTTCGCCATCGACGAGTACACCACCGCCACGGTCGAGTTGACCGACGACGCGGGTGTGACGGGAACCGTCGCGGCGGAACCCGACGCCGACACGCGTCTGATAGAGCGGTGTGTCGAACTCGTGACCGACCGGTTCGGCGACGGCGAGGGCGGGACGGTTCGTACAGAGAGCGACGTGCCGATGGCGTCCGGCCTGAAGAGTTCGAGTGCCGCCGCCAACGCGACGGTGTTGGCGACGCTCGACGCACTCGACGCCGCCGACGCTATCTCGCGCGAGGACGCCTGTCGCCTCGGCGTCACGGCCGCACGGGACGCGGGCGTAACCGTCACCGGCGCGTTCGACGACGCGAGCGCGAGTATGCTCGGCGGCGTGACGGTGACCGACAACGACGAGGACGAACTGCTGGCCCGCGAGGAGGTCGACTGGGACGTGTTGGTCTGGACGCCGCCGGAACGCTCGTTCAGCGCGGACGCCGACGTGGCGCGGTGCCGACAGGTCGCCCCGATGGCTGAACTGGTCGCTGACCTCGCGTTGGACGGGGACTACGGCCGCGCGATGACGGTCAACGGCCTCGCGTTCTGTGCGGCACTCGACTTCCCGACCGACCCGCTCGTCGAGGCGATGGGCCGCGTCGCCGGCGTCTCGCTCTCGGGGACCGGGCCGAGTTTCACCGCCGTCGGCGAGCGAGACGCACTCGAAACACTGCAGGACGTTTGGAACGACAGAGAGGGTACGACATGGCTAACAACGACACAGACGGACGGAACCCGGAGGATATGAGTCTCGACGAACTCCGCGAGGAGATACAGACCATCGACCGCGAACTCGTCGAACTCATCGCACAGCGCACGTACGTGGCAGAGACCATCGCGGCCGTGAAAGACGAGCAGGGTCTCCCGACGACCGACGAACAGCAGGAACAGGCCGTGATGGACCGGGCCGGCGAGAACGCCGAGCGGTTCAACGTGGACTCGAACCTCGTGAAGGCGGTGTTCCGCCTGCTCATCGAGTTGAACAAGGTCGAACAGCGGGACAGTCGCTGACTGCCGATTCGCGGCCGCTCAGTACTCCCAAAGCCGTTCGACCCGGGGCGCGATGTCGGGGTACTCGCTCCGGAGCGTCGTGGTGTCCGTCTCGCCGTCCACGTTGCTTACGTGAATTTCACCGCGCTGTCCGGAATACACGTCTTGGAAGTCGTAGACGGCACCGACGACAGTCACGTCGCTCGGCACGTCGTCGCTCGCCCGGAGGAACTCGACTTGGCTGTCGACGTTGTACTCGACGAGGCGGTTTATCGCGCCTGCCCGGTTCACGGTTTCGGGGAGTGCCTCGACGCCCGGTTCGAGACGCGGTTGCAGGATATCGAGGCAGTGTTGGATGCCCGGTGGCTCCGAGAGGCTACCAGTGATGGCGTCGTACGTGGCTGTGACCGCGCCACACCCCGTATGGCCGACGACGACGGCGGTGTCCGTGCCGGTGTGTGCGATGGGATAGAGCACGTCACCAGAGACTGCCTCGCCCGAGGCGGTCCGCTGGACGACGCGGTTCCCGATGTTGGAACAGGTGAAGATGCGGCCGGGTTCGTCGTTGCCCCAGATGTGGTCCTGCAGGACGCGCGAGTCCGAACAGCAGACGGTCACCACGTCGGGATGCTGGGCGTCCTGTAGGTTGTCGAACCGGGACCGAAACGCGGCCGCGTGGTCGGCGTTTCGGTCCAGCAATTCGACGAGAGTCTGCATACGGAGGTGACTCTCGACGCTTCAAATGAGTTTTCGGTTCCGCGCTCCGGACGTATCGGCGACAGGTTACAGCGTGAACTCGTCGTTACCGGGTTCGTCGCGCATCGCGGGGTCCTGCTGGTCGGCGACGGACTGCTGGAAGATGTCCTCGCCGGCCGCCTCCGTCTCCGCCTCCTCGGCGGGGCCGTAGGCGGACACGCCGCGCGTGAGGAGTGCTTCCACGGCTTCGTCCCAGTTGACGAACTCTCCTTGTGCGACCATCTGTTCGATGTCGGTCTGAACACGGTCCGACAGTTCGACTTCGACGCGAGCCATACGGGTACTGCGGCCGTCAGTCGTGTAAGCCTTCGGTCTGCGTCGTGAGGTGAGGCCGCGGTCGATGCCGCGCCGTCGTCACTCGACGCTGTCGGGGAACGTCTCGGCGAGGGCGTCGAGTGCCTCGTGGTGTTCGGTCGTGTGCGGGGCGGTCAGCGGCGAGACGCTGACGCGGCCGTCCACGACGGCACGCCGGTCGGTCCCCGGGGGGTCGGGCACCTCACCTTCCGCCATCCGCTCCCAGATGCGGTCGTGAAGCGTCACCTCGCCACCGTCCCGTTCGGCGTCCATCATGTAACTGGTCGAGGGTTCGGTTATCTCCATCTCGGGGCCGCCCTCGGCGGCCGTCTCGGGCACTGGGGCGTTGACGTTGAGGTAGTCCGCGTGGTCGAACACACCCGCGTCGAGGGCGTGGTCCGCGAGGTAACGGGCGGCGTCCGTCGCGTTCCGGTACGCCTCGTACTCCACGTCCACGTCGTAGTAACTCGCGTCCTCGCCGACCGGAACGTACAGGGAGACGGCCATCGCGGGCACGTCGAAGAAGGCGGCTTCGACGGCGGCACTGACGGTGCCGGAACGGCCCAGCACGTACGCGCCGAGGTTCGCGCCCCTGTTACAGCCTGCAACCACCATGTCGGCGTCGGGGTGGAGGGCCTGCAGGCCGGCGACGACGCAGTCCGCGGGCGTCCCATCGATGGCGTAGCCGAGTTCGTGTTCCTGAACGCCGACCGAGTGAGACATGGCGCGGCCGACGGCACTCTTGTCGTCTTTGGGCGCGACGGCAGTGACCGCACCGACATCCGAGAGCGCGTCGTAGAGAGCGCGGAACCCGGTGCTCTCGATGCCATCGTCGTTCGTCACCAGAATCTCCAAATCGCCCATGGGACTACTGCGGGTGGCCGGCGCAAAAGCCCACCGTTCCCCACGGTGGCAATCGACGCACCCACGGACTGCCGGCGGTGTCGGCCACGCGAGCGGTCACCGGCTGGCGGGAACGCTGTCGACGACAGTCTCGCCGTCGACGACGAGGTTGTACGCGCCCTCGTCGTCGTTCCAGAGCGCGAGCGCGTTCTCACAGAGCAGGAGGTCACCGTAGTCGGCCGTCCGGAGTGCCTCGTTCAGGGCCGACTCCCTGGTGAGGACGGCGTAGTGACTGACCTGCTCGCTCCCGTCACCGACTTTGAACAGTGGGTTCGCGTCCGGGCCGTCGGTCAGGTCGTGGCTCAACTTGACCGCGGCCACGTCGATGCGGTTCGAGACGTGCGTGTCCATCTCGTCCATCCGCGCCCACTCGCCGGCGTCGGGGGTGAACTCGATGCGACGCCGCTCCTCGCGTCGGAGCAGGGAGTAGGCGAACTGCACGTCCACGTTGACGAACTCACCGGGGTCGTGGTCTGGGTCCGTCGCCGCCTCGTCCACCCGCCGCTGGAACGGGGGGACCTCGATGTCGGGTTTCACGTCGAACGACCAGCCCTCGTCCGTCGGGCGGGCGTCGGGCCACAACCGGACCGTCGGCGCGTAGACTGTGAGGCCGTCGTCGCCGTCTGACGCGACGTTCGCAGGGTGGTGTTCGACGGCACGCTCGACCTCACGGAGACCGATAGCGGTCTCCCGGTCCGCCGGTGCGAGGGCGACGATGGTCCCGTCGGGTGCGAGCGCGTCGGCGTACCGCTCGACCACGGCCGCCGGGTCCGTGAGTTCGCTGAGGACGCTACAGAACAACACGAGGTCGTACTCACCCTCGGGTTCGAAGTCCTCGGCCGTCGTCTCGTGGACCGTGGTGTGGACGTTCCGGTCCGTCTCCGACAGCATCGCGTCGAGGACGACGGTGGCACCACTGGGTTCGACGGCGTGGTACTCGACGATGGCGTCGGACGGCAAGAGGTCGGACAGGCCGAGTGCCGGGCCGCCGACGCCGGCCCCCACGTCGAGGACGCGCAGGTCGTGAGTCAGCAAGCCGTCCGTCACGAGGTCTGCGAGGACGTACTGGACCGCGGCGTAGTAGTCCGGCAAGTGGTACAGCGCGTACGCGAGGGCCGTCTCCCCGTCGTACTCGACGGCGTTGCCCCAGAGGTAGTCCGTCTTGAGGCTTCGAATCCGGTCCCGGAGTCGGTCACCGGACTCGCCCTCGGGCCAACCGGCCCCGTACTCCCCGACGAGGCAGTCTTCGAGTGCCAGTGCGTACTCGGACGGAAACGACTCGACACCGTGGAACTGGGTGGTGACCGGGCCGTCGGGCACTGGCTCGAAGGTCCCGTCCTCGCGTTCGCGGAGGCCGAGGTCGGTCGCGGACTGTCTGAGGACGCGACGCACGGCCGCCGGGTGTGGGTCCCCTTCGACGTACTCGTGGATTTCCGCCGGGTCGACGGGGCGGACCTCCCGGAGGTACTTGGCGTTCGAGCGAACCTGTTCGCGCTGGTCGTCGTTCATCGGTCGGTTGCCTCGCGGTAGAGGTCGGCGAACGTCTCGGTGTCGGCCGCGGCGATGTCGCGGGCGGCCGCGGCCACGTCGTCGGCTCCGTCGAACGTGGCCTGGATGTCGGCGTAGACACGCGGGTCGCCCCCGCCGACCTGCTCGACGAGGTCGAACAGTGCGTCCGAAACCGGCGTCTGAAAGGCGTCGGGCACGTCCCGAGCGGCGAGGCCGAAAGCGAGTATCGCGGCGTGCGCGCGGCTCTGGACGGTCTCCATCGCCCTGTCGTGTTCGGCGGGTGTCGTCTCGAAACAGTGGTTGCCCGCCGCCGCGAGGGCGGCACGAACGTCGTCAGTGACCGGTCCCGGTTCGTCCACGACGACGGCGACGTTCCCGGGCGCGTTCTCGGGGGCGAAGAGCGGGTGCAGACTCACGCGTTCACAGTCCGGGGCGTGAGTTCGCATCGCGGTCACGGGTCCCGCCGCGCTCCCGGTCACGTCGAGGACGGCCCGTGTCGCCCGGTCGGCGTGTGTCTCGATGGCGTCCGCGGCCGCCGGCATCGGGACCGCGACGCAGACGGCGTCGAACGTCTCGTCGGTGTCGAGCGGGACTGCCCGACCCCACTCGGTGTCGGCGGCCGCGCCGGCCGCGTCCGGGTCGGCGTCGGCGAACGCGACCGCTACCTCGCCAGTCGTGTTCGTGGCGAGCGTCCGGGCGAACCACCGCCCCATCGCGCCCGCACCGACGACCAGTACGTTCATCGACCGGTGGTAGCCCGTCGCCGCTCAAAAGCGGTTCGGGTCCGACGGGCGAGGAGTGGTTACGCGACCACGAGTCGCTCGGGGTACTCCGTGAGGTTCTCGTAGCCGCCCTCGGTGACGACGACGATGTCCTCGATTCGGACGCCGCCGACCGCCGGGTCGTACAACCCCGGTTCGACGGTCACGACGTGGCCCGGTTCGAGTTCCGTCCCGCCCGGGCCGACGAGCGGTTGCTCGTGCACGTCGAGGCCGACGCCGTGGCCGGTGTTGTGGATGAACCCGGTCTCGGCCCCCTCGTCACTCCGGAGGGTCGGTTCCCCGGCGTCCTCGTACACGTCACAGACCGCGTCGTGTACGTCCTCGCCGGTCACACCGGGTTCGAGGGCGTCGAGGGCCGCCGCCTTGGCCCGTGCCGTGAGGTCGTACCACTCCCGCAGGGCGTCGCTCGGGTCGCCGACGAGGAAGGTACGCGTCATGTCGGCGTGGTACTTCGTCGCCTTGTCGCGCGGGAAGATGTCGACGATTATCGGCTCGTCGGCCGCGAGCGGGCCGCTACCGCGGTCGTGTGGGTCGGCGGCGTCGGCTCCGCAGGCGACTATCGTCTCGTCCAGCGCGCATCCGTGTCGGAGGAGCGTCACCTCGATTTCTTCCGTGACGCGCTCGCTGGTCAGCGGGTCCCCGTCGTGGTGGAGGGTGCCGTCGCTGACCGTCGCCGCCGCGAGGAGGTCCTCGGCGGTGGCCATGGCGGCCTCGTTGGCCTTCTGTGCCGTCCGGACGTGTTCGATTTCGTCCTCGGTCTTGATCGCGCGTATCTCCTCGACGACGTTCGCGCCGCCGCGGCCGATTGTCGGGCTGTCGGGCGTCAGTACCTCGATGCCCTGCTCGCGGAGGCCGTCCGCCGTCGCCAGCGGGAACCGTGCGGGGACGGCCACCGATTCGACGCCGTGTTCGCGGCAGAACGCGGCGAGGACGCGCCGACTGCCGTCGACGCGGCCGTGGTCCGCCACCTGTTCGCGCAAGTCGTAGTCGGCGTGGCGTTCGACGGTGGCCGCGCGCGCCTCGCTGGCCGCGCGGCCGTACTCCAACCCGGAGACGAGCAGGTGGACGGACCCGTCGTAGAGGGTGTGGTAGGGGTCCGGCGCGTCGAAGCCCGAGAGGTACAACTGGTCCGATTCGTCGCCGCCGGCGTCCACGAGGAACCCGTCGACGCCCGCCTCGTCGAGGTGGGCGTCGAGGGCCGAGAGGTCGGGGTCCATGCTCGGCGTTCGGAGGGCGACGGGCAAAACTCCGTGGGTCGGGTCCGGTATGCTCATGTCGGGGGCCGACCACGACGCGGGTATGAACGTGGAAGTTTCGCCGTCCAGGGTGCGAGGGGCAGTCCGGACACCACCCTCGAAGAGTTACACACACCGGGCGATACTCGCTGCCGGGTACGCCGACGGCGCGAACGTGACCGACCCGCTGGTGAGTGCCGACACGCGGGCGACGATGCGCGCCGTGGAGGCGTTCGGCGGAGGCGTCGAGCGACGCGAGGACGACAGCGTCATCGACATCGACGGGTTCGGCGGTGACCCCACCGTCCCGGCGGATGTCATCGACTGCGCGAACAGCGGGACGACGATGCGGCTGGTCACGGCCTGTGCCGCGCTCGCGGACGGCGCGACGGTCCTGACGGGGGACGAGTCGCTCCGCTCGCGGCCGCAGGGGCCGCTGCTCGACGCCATCGAGCAACTCGGCGGCCGGGCCGAGAGTACCCGGCGGAACGGGCAGGCACCGCTCGTCGTCGAGGGCCCGATTGCGGGCGGGACTGTGTCTATCCCCGGCGACGTGTCCTCACAGTACATCACCGCGCTGTTGCTGGCCGGGGCAGCGACCGACGAGGGCATCGATATCGAACTGGAGACCGAACTCAAGTCCGCACCCTACGTCGACATTACGCTCGAAGTGCTGGACGCCTTCGGCGTGACGGCGACGGCGACCAACACGGGCTTTCGGGTCGACGGCGGGCAGTCCTACGACCCGCCGGGCGGCGAGTACGCGGTTCCGGGCGACTTCTCTTCGATGTCGTACCTGCTCGCGGCCGGCGCGCTCGCGGCGGACGACGAGTTGCGGGTCCAAGGAGCGCAGCCGAGCGCGCAGGGCGACACTGCCATCGTGGACGTGCTGGAGCGAATGGGAGCCGACATCGAGTGGGACCGCGAGGCCGGAGTCATCACGACACACCAGTCCTCGCTGTCCGGCGTCGAGGTGGGCGTCGAGGACACGCCGGACCTCCTGCCGACGATTGCGGTACTGGGTGCGGCGGCCGACGGAACGACGACCATCACCGACTGTGAACACGTCCGGTACAAGGAAACCGACCGCGTGAGTGCGATGGCCGAGGAGTTGACGAAGATGGGCGCGTCCGTCGAGGAAGCACAGGACACCCTCACGGTCCACGGCGGCGAGACGACCCTTCGGGGGGCCGACGTGGACGGGCGGGCGGACCACCGCATCGTGATGTCACTCGCCGTGGCCGGACTCGTGGCCGACGGGCAGACGACCATCGCGGGCGGCGAACACGTCGACGTGTCGTTCCCGGACTTCTTCGATGCACTCGCGGGCATCGGTGCCGACATCGAGCAGGCGTAACAATCCGTACGTAGCGGCGCGTTCGTCGGTGGAAACGAGGCGAACGTGTATACCGCTGGAGACCTAAGTCATCACATGAGCGAGCAAACCAGCGAGACGACGGATACGATGACATGAGAGTTCGGCGGCAGTCGGTTCGGTCCCGCCGCGCTGGCGTTTCTCGGTTCTGTTGCCCCCGCACTGTACCACTGCTACGTCCGCGGCGACAAGCAGCGAGGGCAGTTCGTCGGCCTGTGGCCAGCGACCGTCCTCGGACTCGCGGCCTCCCTCGAGTTGAGCGAGATAACCGACCTGCCTCGCGAGAGCAACGGAACCACCCCGGCACCCACGCGTGTGCCGGCCGACGAGCGACAGTCCGAACGGACACCAGCTACTACACATGAGCACGAACCTCACCAAGACACTCGGCAGATTCGACCTCGAAACACGGATTCAGTACGGCCTGATGTTCCTCTTCGGGACACTCAGTCTCGTCGTCGCGGTCGCTCCGCTCGAACTACTCATCAAGGCCGTCGTCGTCTCCTCGCTGTTCGGGTTCACCGCCGGCATCTGGGTATCCCACCTCGTCCAAATCGTCCAACGAGCGGCCGACCGGAACAACGCCACCACCACCGATGAGTGAAGACACGCTCGAAGAGCAACCTCGTAACTCGGCGTTCCTGACGGGCTTGGAGTTTCTGACCGGCGACGACCCCAATGCGGGGTCGTTCCTGCTGGTCGTCGGCCTCGTCACCTGCGTGTTCATCGCCGGCTTCCAGTTCACGCTCCCCGCGCCGGTGTCGCACCTGCTCACGGGACTCGTGCTCGTCGTCGCCATCATCAGTTTCGTCATCGGTGCCGTGTTGGACATCCTCGACTACTTCGAGACGCCGTCGGACGTTTCCTGACCAGTTACACCCACGCCAGACCGGGTCACGCCCCCGACTCCCGCGAAACCACCGGCATCGGGGATGGGACGTTTCTCAAAGTCTAAATGCCCGGGTCACTCACAGACGGATAATGAACGGCAACAGTTTCGGTCGGCTCTTTCAGGTGACCACCTACGGGGAGAGCCACGGGGAAGCGATGGGGTGTACCGTCTCCGGCGTCCCCGCGGGCGTGGAACTCTCGGAAGAAGACATCCAGCAGGAACTCGACCGCCGGAAACCCGGCCAATCGATGATAACCACGTCGCGTGGTGAACCGGACGAGGTGACAATCAACAGCGGCATCCAAGACGGCTACACGACGGGCACGCCAATCGGGATGGTCATCCAGAACAAGGACGCACGCTCGGGCAAGTACGAGCCGTTCGTGACCGCGCCGCGCCCGTCACACGGCGATTACACGTACTCCGCGAAGTTCGGCACGCGCAACTGGGGCGGAGGCGGCCGCTCGTCGGCCCGCGAGACGGTCAACTGGGTCGCCGCCGGAGCCATCGCACAGCAGGTCCTCGCCGCCTCCGAGTTCGACGTGCAAATCAAAGCCCACGTCAACCAAGTCGGCGACATCCGGACACCGGAAGTCACCTTCGAGGAGATGCTGGAACACACCGAAGAGAACGAGGTCCGGTGTGCCCACCCCGAGACGGCCGCGGAGATGCGCGAGGCCATCGACCAGTACCAGCAGGAGGGCGACTCCATCGGCGGGTCGATTTACTTCGAGTGTCGCGGCGTCCCGCGCGGCCTCGGCGCGCCGCGCTTCGACTCCTTCCCCGCCCGCCTCGGACAAGCGATGTTCTCGATTCCGGCAACCTCCGCCTTCCAGTTCGGGAAGGGGCGGGATACCCGGACGATGCGTGGGAGCGAACGCAACGAGGACTGGGAGTTCGACGACGGCGAGTCCTACCCCGAGACGGTCAGCGAGGAGGGTGACCCCGTTCCGGTGGGCAACGACCACGGCGGCCTCCAAGGCGGCATCACGACGGGTGAGCCAATCTACGGCGAGGCGACGTGGCACGCGCCGACGAGCATCCCGAAGGAGCAGACCACCGCCGACTGGGAGACGGGCGAGCGCAAGGACATTCAGGTCGTCGGGCGACACGACCCCGTGCTGATGCCCCGTGCCGTCCCCGTCGTCGAGGCGATGCTCCGGCTCACGGTGCTCGACTTCATGCTGTTGGGTGGACGCATCAACCCCGACCGAATCGACGGCCAGCCGGGCGAGTACGAGACGGAGTACCACCCGTCGAGTCCCCGGAACGACCCCGACGAGGCACCCACCCGCGCGGAACCGACCGAAGACGACGACTAACGCGTCGCCGCGAGGACGGCGTAGAAGGGGTCCACACCCGGTGTCTCGGCCGAGCGCACGACCGGTTCAGAGAAGCCTCCCGCGGCATCGAAGTACGACCGGACGAGGTCGGCACGCTCCGTTATCGACCGCTCGCGCCACGCACGAATCGCCTTCTGAACGAACATCCGGTTCGAGAAACTCACGACGGCGACGCCGTCGGGCCGCAAGACACGGCGTATCTCCTCGAAGACTGCTTTCGGGTACTGGAGGTACTGGACGGAGACGGCACAGAGGACGGCGTCGACGGCCGCGTCGTCTAGCGGAAGCGACTGGTCCGCGTTGAGGTTCTGGACGAACCACCGGTCGAGCGCGGGGTTCCGCTCGAGTTCCGCCTCGTTCAATCCGTGCCCGACGACGGTACCGAGCGAGACGTCGTCGGGGAGGTGCGACACCCAACTGCTCATGAGGTCGAGAACGTCGTCACCGTTCGCGAGTACCTCGCGGTACAGGTCCGTCAGGTGGCCCCGGAACGTCTCGTCGACGTGCTGGACGAACCGCGGGTGGTCGTAGAACGCGGCGTCGTCGCCCCCGAAGCGTTTCGAGCGGTCCCCATCCGATAGCGGGTCGGACATGCACAGTCCACGGGTCAGGCGGGCATGAGACTGACGCCCCCGACACCGGGCTTATGCACGGCGCGTCCGACCACTCGGTATGGACGCCGACCAAGAGAGAGTCGCCAACCCGTTCGGGATGGACGAGGACTGCCAACAGTGCCCCGAACTGTGCGAGACGCGCTCACAGGTCGTCCACGGATACGGCGACGTGAGCGCGGAGTTCGTCGTCGTCGGTGCGGCCCCGGGACCGGGTGCCGACCGGACCGGTGTCCCGTTCACCGGCGACGAGCGAGGGGAAGCGGTACTCGACGTGCTCGGCCGTCTCGGCTTCACCGACGCGCCGCCGACGGCGACGGAACCGGACCTCGACAACGTCTATCTGACGTACCTCACGCGGTGTCGCCACCCCGACAGAGCGGCGACGGACGAAGAAGTACGCAACTGCGAGGGGTATCTGAGTGCCGAACTGCGGATGATAAACCCCGAGATTATCGTCCCGGTCGGCGAACGAGTACTCTCCGCGCTGGCGTACGAGTACACGACGAAACCGGCCGATGCCTTCGACATCGCGGCGGACCACGCCACCACGATTCGTGGCCGTGGGTTCGAGTTGGTACCGATGCGTGACCCGGCGGGGCAGAGCGAGAGCGAGCGGACGGCGTTTCTGGAACACTTCTCGTCGCTACTGGAGCGTGATTACAGGCAGACGAAGGGGCGTCGGAGTCGATAAATTACCAGTACGGGTTGGCGAGCCATTCGCGGGACTTCGACCCGACGACGGCGGTGACAGCGATGGCCACCACGACCAGAGCCAGCGTCACGCCCGCCCCGACGACGTTGCCCGAGGAGAGCGTCAGCAGTGCGATGTTCGCGAGCGAGCCTACGACCAACACGGCGACGACCAGCGTCGCGATGTCGCCAGCCAGCGTTCTCCAAGCCATATCCGAATGTTCCCTACGAGTAATATAAAACGCCGGTGTTGCGTCCGGCCGAAACGGCGCGTTCAAGGATGACCCGGTCCGACGTGCGGGTATGACCACAGTTGCCGTCCTCGCAGACCCGCCGCGCGACGGACTCGTACTTCCCGGACTCACCGACTCGACACCGCTCTCGACGACCGAGACGACGGACCTCTACACCGCGATGCTCCGGGACGTGTGCCGGGCAGTCGAGGACAGCGGCGGGGAGTTGCTGGTCAACTACCGCGCCGCCGACGATACCGACGAGGACGCCGCCGAGTCGGAACTCAGGGACGCGCTCCGTCCGGCACTGGGGGCACCCGACGACGCCCGGTTCGAGGTCCAAGTCGGGTCGTCGTTCGCCGCTCGGGCGGGCAACACCGTCACGCACCTGCTCGAAGAGGAGGGCGTCAAGACGGCCGCCGTCGTGGAACCGACCGCCCCGTTCCTCGCCCGACAGGTCGTCGACAACGCGGCGATGAAGTTCCGACGGAGCGAGGCAGTCCTCGGCCCGGCACCGAACGGCCGGGTCTACTACGCTGGCTTCGCCGAACCCATCGATTTCACCGACGCGTTCGCGCCGCCAGCGGTCGGGACGCTGACGGACCGCGCCGCCGACGCCGGACTCGACGTGGACTTTCTGGAGATGCGGCCCGTCGTGGAGACGGCGGCGGACCTCGCGGAGACGGTGGCCCTGCTGTCGGCCCGCGAGCGAGCAGACAGTAACCGTCCGGCGTACACCACGGAGTTCCTGCTGAACCTCGGCGTGGACGTAGTCGAACGCGACGGCGAACTCACCGTCGTCCGGGAGTGACCGACAGGCATTATACGCGCGACGTGAAAACGTTGACTGCGGTGGGGTGGCAGAGCGGCCTAATGCGCCTGCCTTGAGAGCAGGTGTCCTCACGGACTCATGGGTTCAAATCCCATCCCCACCGTATTTTGCCGCGAACAATATCGTGAGCGGCAAATACGTTCATATGGATTTGAAGCAGGGAGTGGAAGGCGAGCGAAGCGAACGGGAACGACCGTGGTTCAAATCCCATCCCCACCGTGTTTGCTCCGAGCGATACCGCGGGGAGCAACGCGTGTCACCGGAGCCAGATGAGCGAACAGAGCGAGCGGCGTGGAGAGTAACCCTTTTGCGTGGTTCGGCCGGAGACGATGGTATGAGCGATTGGCCCCACGACCCGGACGGCGAGGAGGGCAGCGAAGGACGGCGCAAGTACGGGCAGGCGATACTGGCGAAGAAGATAGACGAGGAGGAGGACTTCCCGCTGGTGGCCGAGGAGTTCGTCGAGGAACACGGCGACGAGCCGATTCGTATCGACTCCGAGACGGTCGTCAGCGTCGCCGACATCTTCGAACACGTCGAGGGCGAGGAGTTCGGTGACTTCCCCGAGTTCCACAAGGCCGTCGGCGTGGCCATGCGCGAACACGATTACTGGCCGTACGAGTACGCCTGAACGCCCGAGCGGTCCGTCGTCGGCGTCACGTAGTGTGTGGTGTGAGAGCGCGACACATACTTGTAGGTGGGTGTGGTAGCACCACGATATGGCAACGCACTCGAATCCCAGCACGGACCGGCGGGGTGACCGTCACGACGGACTTCCTGCGGCCGTAGTCGAGGAGTTGCTGGCCTCACGGGCGCGGCGGCGGATACTCGCCCACCTTCGCACCGCGGACCGCCCGGTGGCGGTGGGTGACCTCGCGGAACTGGTCGCCACTGGTGACCTCACCGGTGACGCGTCGGCGGCGAAGCGTCGGCAGGCGCGGCGGGAGATTTACCAGACCCACCTGCCGATACTGACTGCAACCGGGACCGTCGCGTTCAATTCGATGCTCGGAACCGTCGAGTTCACTGGTTGTCCGGCGGTGGTCGCACGGCTCGAACGCGTGACCGAGGTGGGCGGGCCGTAACCGAGACGGAAGACAAATAGCGGGGCGGTCCGAACCCGCGGATACAGTGACGAACACGCAGGTGACCCACATCCAAATCGACAACTACGGGCCGTGGACGGTCACCCCGGAGCCACGGCGGGAGGTCGACCTCCAGACACTCCAGTCGCGGCTGTTCGCAGACCTCTCGCAGTTGTTCGGGAACCGCGACGGCTACGTCTTCTTCTCTCGGTTCGACAATATGATAGCCGTCTCGAACGGGTTGGACATGGACGACCACGCGATGGTCCAAGAGTCCGTCGGGAACCGCTATCCGGTGACGATGAGTCTCGCCGTCGCGACGGGGACGACACCGGCGGCGGCACTCGGTGACGCGACGAATCTCCTCCAAGACGCCGGGAGTGCTCAGGACGAACACCGGCGCGAGATTCTGGCCGGGCGGAGCATCGACCCCGACTTCCGGACCGACGAAGACGTGCAGATAGCACACTTCGACGTGAACGACGCGACGGGCAAGTACACCGACCAGTTGAACGAGTTCGACACGTTCATCAACATCGAACAGGGCTACGCCAGCCTCATGCGGTACATGCGCGAGGCGTATGGCTCGCTGTCATTTTTCGTCGGCGGGGACAACGTCATCGCCGTGTGTCCGGACCTCGACGCGGCCGACTACGAGGACGCCATCGAGCACGTCAACGACGACGTAGACGTGGAGTTGAAGGTCGGCGTCGGGCGGGGTGCGACGGCACAGGACGCCGGGATGGACGCCAAACACGCGCTCGAAGAGTGTCGGGCCACCGGGACAGACGTCGAACTCACCTTCTGACTGCGTAGCCACGAACCTACATCCGGCGCGCTATTAAGCGTAGCGGAGGTACCTTTTAGCACCCGTGTGCTAAAGCATGGCACATGAACGGAGACGTAACGGTTCGAGAGGTAATGCGGCGGGAGTTCGTCGGCGTGAGCGAGGCGGACACGCTCCGTGACACAGCGGGGCTGATGCTCGACGAGGATGTCGAGGCAGTCGCCGTCCTCCGCGGGAGTGACCCGGAGGGACTCCTGACCCAACAGGACATCCTCGAAGTTGCCGTCGAGGGGGCGGCGTTGTCGGACACCGTCGCCGCCGACGCCATGCGAACGGAGTTACCGGTCGTCGAACCCGACACGCCGCTGACGGCGGCGGCCGACCGGATGTCGGGACAACAGGCTCGCCACCTCTTCGTGATGGGGGACGGGGAACTCCTCGGCCTCGTCTCCGAACACGACGTGGTCACGGCGACGACGCTCGACCCCGGCGGCGAGGCAGAGACGCGAGAGGTTGCGACCGAGGCGGTCCGCGCCGAGGCGGCCGTCGTGGGCGAAGGCGAAGCCACAGCGACCGAAGGATACTCGAATCAGGGAATCTGTGAAGTCTGCGGGACGCTCACGCGGAACCTCTCGTCGTTCAACGGACAACTGGTCTGTAGCGACTGCCGGGACGTGTGAGGCCACGACTGCGCGTCGACTGGCATCACAACACCTATCGTCCGGGGGCCAGCAGAGAGGGGTATGGGGATACCGACGTTGGACGACCTCACCGTCGATGGAACGACGGTGGGGGTGCGCGTGGACATCAACAGTCCGCTGGACGAGTCCGGCGCGCTCGCGGACGACGCCCGCCTCCACGCGCACGTCGGCACACTGAACGAGTTGCTCGACCGCGGCGGCAAGGTCGCCATCCTCGCTCACCAAGGGCGACCGGGTGGTGACGAGTTCGACACGCTCGACGACCACGCCGCCCGGCTGGACGAACTGCTTTCGTTCCCGGTCAGTTACTGCGATGCGACGTTCTCGACGGATGCACACGCCGCCATCGAGAGTCTGGACCGTGGCGAGGCCGTCCTCCTCGAGAACACCCGTTTCTACAGCGAGGAGTACATGGAGTTCCCACCCGAGGAGGCCGCCGGAACCTTCCTCGTCGAACGGCTCGCGCCCGTCGTGGACGCATTCGTCAACGACGCGTTCGCGGCCGCACACCGGTCACAGCCCTCTATCGTCGGCTTCCCGCTCCGGGTCGACAGCTACGCCGGACGGGTCATGGAGCGGGAGTTAGACGTACTCGGGGCCATCGAGGAGACGCCGCGGCCGCGCGTGTACGCCCTCGGCGGCGCGAAGATATCCGACGCGCTCGACGTGGCGGAGAGCGTCCTCGAACGCGACTTGGCCGACGCCGTTCTCACGAGCGGCATGACCGGGAACGCCTTCCTCGCGGCCAGCGGTGTCGACATCGGCGCGCCGTCGCTCGACGCGATTCAGGACCGCGACGCCACGGCCGTCGAGGACGCCGCGGCCCTCTTAGAGGAGTACGGCAGTCGCATCCACGTGCCGGAAGACGTCGCAGTCTCCCGGGACGGGACACGCCAAGAGGTCACCGTCTCCGACCTGCCGGCGGACGCGCCCGCGCTCGACGTGGGGCCGGCGACGATGGCCGCCTACGCGGACGTCTTCGAGACGGCCGGAACGGCCATCCTGAACGGTCCTGCGGGCGTCTTCGAGCAGGAGGCGTTCGCCGAGGGGACACGGGAGATATTCGGCGCGGCGCGGAACGCGGAGTGTAGCATCGTCGGCGGCGGCGATACGGCGGCGTCACTCCGCCAACTCGGCATCGACGGGTTCGACCACGTCAGCACGGGTGGCGGCGCGGCACTCCGCCTGCTTACCGGCGATACCTTACCCGCCGTCGAAGTTCTTCGAGAGTAGTGTTCGTCGAGTCACCGGACATCGACGCGGTAGCGCGACTCGGTGACTGCTGGGTGAACCTCGCACGGGAACAGCGTGCCCACGGCTCACATCTCTCCGCCGAGGCCAACCTCGCACACATCACGGAGAACATCGCCCGCGCCATCGCCGCCGACAGCGTCCGGGTGGCACGGGCGGAGGACGGCGACGGCATCGACGCCGACACCGACGAGATACTGGGGTTCGTGATGTTCAGTGCTGGAACCGAGGTGTTGGCGACGGATGCGGTTCGGGGTACCATCGAGAACCTCTATGTCCGCCCGCCGTACCGGAACCGTGGTGTCGGGAGCGACCTGTTGGCGGCGGCGACGACGGCACTCGAATCGCGCGGTGTCGACGCAATCACGCTCGACGTGTTGGCCGCGAACGAGGCGGCCCGGCGGTTCTACCGACGGCACGGGTACGAGCCCCACCGAGTGCGGATGGAGCGGCCGGTCGAAAACGATAGGCACACAAAGGACGACGGATAAGCACCGACCGCGCCAGGGGAGCTTGGGCGGTCCAAGCACCCGACTTGTAATCGGGAGTTCGTGGGTTCAAATCCCACCCCTGGCTCTTCTGTCCGAACGTCGTACGGACGAACAGTCGCTGGGATTTGAACCAGGGAGTGGGAGGTGAGCGAACAGCGTGAGCGAACGGGAACGACCGTGGTTCACACTGCCACCCCTGGCTCTTCTGTCCGAACGTCGTACGGACGAACAGTCGCCGGCTTACGCGCTCTGCTCGGGGTCGGCAGCGAGGTCGCCGAACCCTGAGAGGCGGTACGCGCGGGAGTCCGTGCAATCCTCGGTTTCGTCGGCGAGGGTACCGATGGCGTCGTTGAATCGGTGGGTGAACGCGTCGTAGCTGTCGGCTGCCGCCTCGACAGCGTCGAGGACGGCCGCCGCCGTCAGGTCCTCGGCCCAGTCCTCGCGGAAGGCCGCCGCCCTCCCGGCGGCCGCCGTGGCTTCGTCGGCCGTCGCACCGGCTTCCGTCTCGAACGCGTCGGCGAGTGCTGCCTCGAAGTCGTCGTCACTCATGGGAGGAGGATGAGGTCGTACCTCCGTATGTGTTCCGGGTTCGGACCGGTGGCTCAGTCGTCCGCGGCGGATTCGAGTACCTGTGCGTCGAGTCTGCCCTCGACGTAGTCTCTGCCGCGGTCGGATAACTGGTAGAGTGCCCGGGACTCGTTGTGATACTCGACGAGGTGGTGGTCTCCGAGTTCGAGCAGGTGCTCGCGGACCGTCTGTCGTTTCCAGTCCGTGTTCGCAGCGATGACGCTGGGTGTCAACACCAGTTCCTGTCGCTCCCCGTTCCGCAACAGTTCGAGAATGTCGCGGTCTACGGGCGTCATCCACGACGCGAGTCGGGGGCGCATGGTGAACCACTTAGAGAGTTTCCGGTATAAAATACATTTTCAAAACACTATGCCGAAACATGACAAGATTTGTCTATCATGTCTTCTCGGTGGTAACGACTAAGTGACTGACAAACAGGACTGTAGATACAAGGGCGACTACCGACGGACCCCGGGCAGTCGAGGGCTGTCGAGCGTCCACACGACTCTACGATGACAGGGAGCGAGAACGATGGCGCGGCTGATGTCCAGTACGCAAATCTCAGTGCCTTCCAGCGGGATGTCCTCGTCGTGCTGAAACGGTTAGAGAATCGCGACGAGGACAGCTACGGGCTCGGCATCAAACGGCACCTCGAATCACGGTACGACGAGAGCGTGAACCACGGACGGCTGTACCCGAACCTCGACAAGTTGACCGAGTGGGGCCTCGTCGAGTGCGGCGAGATCGACGACCGCACGAACCGATACACGCTGACCGAGCGGGGGGAGACACTGCTTCGGCAACACGCCGAGGAGATTTGCGAGATACTCGACCGATAACCGGTCACTCGTCGCTGGGGCAGTTCGGGAGGTGGGTCCCCGTCTGGTCCGGCCGTGAAGTGGTGTACAGCGAGTACGTCAGCACGGTAAACCCCACGGCCGTAAAGACACTCTGAACCGTGACACTGGTCGCAAGCGTGGTCCCCGTGAACTGGTGGAGTGTCCCGCCCAGAACTGCACCGACAGTGACGAACCCGATGCCGACCGTGAGCGCGCCCAGTGCCGACGACCGAGTTCGCCGGTACGCGCGGAACGCCAAGCAGGTGATGACCCCGCCGAACAGCACCGTCGCCACCTTGGTCACGGCGAGGAGGAGCGGACTCTCCAGCATACGTTACCGTGTACCGTCTACGCTGTTAGTACCGCACGCCTGTTTCCACGGACTGAGAACGTCAGCCGTGGCTACCGCTCGGGGCGAACGGCGACACTGGGCTACGAAGCCCGGAAGCGCGTCGTGGGGGTGACACGCTCGTGGGGGGATGAACAGTCGTCGCTCCGGTCGACGTATCGGTCGGGTGCCGTGACACCCGGTATCGTCGGCCCGGAGCGACGTGTGGGGGCGTCCGATCGGTGCGATCTGAAGTCACAGCCGAAACTGCCTCCAAAATTTCGGCTGCATCCGGCGTATGTACTGTAAGCACATGAATGTGTAGCCGTACCATAATTGCTTATTTATGACCCCTCCGTCCAGTGGTTCCACGTCACACTGTCAACACATCCTAAAAACCTCCCAAACATATACGTCCGAAAGAAGATACAGGTGAACGAGAAACGTGGTGGTATGTCTACCTCCGGATTGCAAGTCGCTATGACGGTGGATGCACCACAGGGGTGTCGGCCCGCCGCACTGTCGGCAGAGAACGAGGACAGCATCGAGTCTATCACGTGGAGTTCGCCCGGCGACACGGACACCGCCACCGAGGAGTTCGGAGCGAGTTCAGAACTTGACGACGGGGGCGTGTCACCAGTGTTCGGTACCGGGTCGAGCACTAGATACCGCTTCGAGCGCGACGCCGACGGTACCTGTGTGTGTGAAATCGTCGAACACGCCGACTGCCCGCTGACGGACGTGCGCGCCGAACACGGACAGTTACACCTCACGTTCTACGCGCCCAACGTCGAGACAGTCCGGACCATCGTCTCTGACCTCCGGGAGCGGTACGACGGCGTCCACCTCCAGCACCTCCGCCAGTCCGGCGACCCGGACGGTGAGGCCCTCGTCGTCGTGGACAAGAGCCGTCTGACCGACAGACAGCAGGAAGTCCTCGAAACCGCTTACGAGGAAGGCTACTTCGAACACCCCAAAGAGGCGAACGCCAGCGAACTCGCCGACCAACTCGACATCTCCCTTTCGACGTTCACCGAACACCTCGCCATCGCTCAGTCGAAACTCCTCGACGCCCTCGTCGACGACGCGGCGCGGTGAGCGTCGCTTAAAAACCAACCGTAGAATTTTGGCTGCCCGGCTTTGTCCCCCGTGGCGGAACGTCCGAACGACAGATGACACAGTTCCAGTTCGAGTGTCCACACTGTCGAGAGTGTACGACCGTCGACGCGGGTGTGCGCGACCTCCTGCTCGAAGGGGGCTGTATCGCCTGCGGCAAAGCCGTCCACGAGAGTGCGTTCCGCCGTCCCGTCCGGATGCATCAGGACTGACCACGGGCCGCCGGAGAGACGGTACCGGACCGTCGCCCTCTCCTCTGGGCTTACTCGGTGGTATCTGCACCGGGCGCGTCGCGCTTCACGCTCTCGATGGCGTCGTGGACACTCGTCCGGCGGGTGTAGCCCTCGCCGCTGTCGGCGACGACGTTCCCGTTCCGGTGGCGGAGTCGCCAGCGGTACTCGCCGGCGTTGTCCTCGTACACCTCGAACTGTGCCTGACTCGTCTGGAGTGACGCCAGCATCGCCACCCGGACGGTAGCGAGGAAGATACTCGGTTTCTTCGTCACGGTGTTCATCGTTCAGACGGGTGCGGGGCTGGCGGGGTACACGCCGAGCGGCGACTTCGTCGCCTTGTCGGCAGCGATTCTGACGACCGGTGCTATCGTCGCGGGCGCGTCACCGATGGCCGCGCTCGGTGAGACGGGGCTATAACCGGTTGGTCGTTCGGACCCACGAGACGATACGTTGCTTTCGTGGCCTGTTTAGCAGAAGACGTCGCGACAGGAATTCGAGCCTTTATCAGTACCGTGAGTTGTGGTGGGGAGCACTGACAAGTAGCACTCCAATCGACACCAGCCGACCACCACGCGACTTCGATTCTGCGGAGCCCCCAGGGCGATGACTGCCCTCCGACACCCTGTGTGTGGTCGAATATCTCTGAACAGGCGCGGCCAGCCACATGGCGGTAGACTGATTGATTGGGGGACTAATACCAGACCATCCGTGGCCGAGAGCTTGTTGATTATCGTGGTAGTAATACTGGCAGTTGGCATCGTCGGCCAGTTACTCGCGAGTCGACTCCGCGTCCCGAGCGTCGTTTTCTACCTCGCCGGAGGGTTGGTACTCGGTCAGGCGGGGCTCGGCATCGTCGGTCTGGAGACGTTCGGTGACGGACTGACGACGGTGGTCGGAATCAGCGTCGCAGTCATTATCTTCGACGGGGCGTTCGCGCTCCGGTTCCGGCGAATCCGTGAGGCGTCGACGGCGTCGCTCCGGCTCGTGACTGTCGGCGCGCTCCTGACGTTTTTCGGGACGGCGGCCGCCGTTCGTTTTCTGACCGGCACTCAGTGGGCTGTCGCGTTCCTCATCGGGGCGTTGCTCGTCGCCACCGGTCCGACAGTCATCACGCCCATCGTCGACGTGGTACCGCTGCGAGAACACGTCTCTGCGGCCCTCGAAACTGAGGGTATCGTCAACGACGTGACCGCTGCCATCGCGGCCGTCGTCATCTTCGAGGAGGTGCTGTTGCTCGAAGCGTTCGGGCCGAACACCCTCTTTGCTTTCGTCGAGCGCATCGGCGTCGGCGTGGCGAGCGGACTCGTCGCCGCTGGCGTCACCTACTATCTGTTACACGAGGAACTGTTGCCGGGGGACGGTCAACGGTCCGCGAGATTCACGACGCTCCTCGCAGCGGTTGGCTCGTACGGAGTGGCGAACACCGTCTCCCCGGAGGCTGGCGTCGCTGCTGCGGCGACGGCTGGACTCGCCCTCGGCAATCTCGATATCCCACACCGCGAAACGATAGCGAAGTTCACGGAGGACGCGACGCTCCTGCTCCTCGCGTTCGTGTTCGTCTCGCTGGCGGCACTCATCGACGTGGACGCTGTCCTGAGTCTCGGGTTCGCTGGCGTCACACTCGTCGCGGTTCTCATACTGGTACTCCGGCCACTGGTGGCACTGATGTCGACAATCGGTGCCGAGCGGTTCACCTGGCCGGAGCGGTTCTTTCTCGCCGCGATGGGGCCGCGAGGGATTATCCCTGCAAGCGTTGCGACACTGTTCGCTATCGAACTCGCATCCGGCGGCGACGAACAGGCGGCCACGACGCTGCTCGGCGCGGTATTTTTGGTGATATTCGTCACCGACGCGGTCGAGGCAGGACTAGCGCGGCAAATCGGAGACCTACTAGGAGTGACACCCATGCGCACGATAATCGTCGGCGGCGGCCGGGTTGGCCGGTCGGTCGCTACGCAACTGGAGAACAGCGACGAGTTCGTCGTCATCGTCGACGACGACGAAGAACAGTGTCAACGGTCGCGGGAGGCCGGCTTCACCGTCATCGAGAGTGATGGGACCCGCCCCGACTCCCTCGAAAAGGCCGGTATCGACGAGGCAAAGGCCGTCGTCGCGGCAACGCGGGACGACGACATCAACCTCCTCGTGTCCCAAACCGTGATTGCGAAGTTCGACGTGGAGAACGTCTATGCCCGGGTAAACAGTCCCGAAAACATCGACGCGTTCGAGGCACTTGGGGTGACCGCGGTCGACAGTCCACAGGCGACAGCGTTCATGCTCGGCAACGAAATCGAACGGCCCGCGCTGGCACACTGGATGAACGACATCGGCGACGGGCACGACATCCTCGAAACCGAAGTCACCTCCTCGGACCTCGCCGGGAAGCGTATCCGTGAGCTCAACGAGGAGATTCCCGGCGGTTGCCTCATCGCCGAAATCGGTCGCGGGGACGATGCACACGTCCCCGAGGCTGACGAAAGAATCGAGTACGGTGACCGACTCACCTTCCTCGGCGACGCGTATGCCGTCGAGCAGGCACTCAAACGGTTCCACCCTCACGACTGACGACCAGTGAGAGATACTGTGCGGAATGAGAGTGGAGACGGCACCGGGTCCGTGTCTCTCTCCGAACGACCACTCGGTTGGAGTGCGTCCGCTCGGCGATACGAGTCCCCGTCGCACGCTCCATCGGTACGCGAGGCCAGCAATCGAGGCGAGCGTTGCCACGAAGGCGACGAACGTGAGGGAAGTTACTCTGACTTCTGGACCGCCTCACGCAGCGGTTCCTCGATGTCTATAACGTCGGCACTGTACTCCCAGAGCCGGCGCGCCGCGGCGGTGTCCTGCCCGGCAGCGGCAGGGGGCGTGGGCTGTTGACCCGAGAAGTACCGACCGGAGATGTCCGCAGCGTGGGGCGAGACGGCCGGAAACAGCAGTTCCGCGGCACCGTCGGCGACGGAGGTGACCCCCGGCACGGCATCGAGCAGTTGGACGAGCCGCGGCAGTGGCCCCGGGAGGAACCGGCTGAACCCGCTGCCCGGGATGGCTCCTGGGTGGATACTGTTGGAGGTGAGTGACCGGCCGGCGGCGTCGAGCCGACGACCGAGTTCGGCCGCGAAGAGCACGTTTGCGAGCTTGGAGTGGCTGTAGGCCCACATGGCCGAGTAGTCGTCGACGCCCTCGACGCGGTCGAGGTCCAGCGACGCCCCCTTGTGTGCTGCCGACGCAGTCGTGACGATACGGCCGTCGTCTTGGAGATGGTCGAGAAGCTCGGCTGTCAGCAGGAGGGGCGCGAGGTGGTTGACATGGAACGTCCGCTCGACGCCGAGGTCGGTCAGCCGACCGTCACGGAACAGGCCACCAGCGTTGTTTATCAGTATATCGAGTCCGTCGGTCTCGGACCGGACGGTCGCGGCCAGGTCGCGGACTGCGTCGAGGTCGGTAAAATCTGCCGCGACGAATGTCCCTTCGGCACCGACCGCACCGAGGTCCTCGACGACCGTTGCACCAGCGGTCCTGTCCCGGCCGTGGACGACGACATCGGCCCCGAGCCGGCCCAGTGCCAGTGCCGCTGCCCGTCCGATGCCGCTGGTCGACCCGGTGACGAGGGCTTGTTTCCCAGTACAGTCGACGTCCGCGACGTCCGCCAGTGTCTCCGGGGACTCACTCATGGACACAGACAGGGCTTGGAGTAACAAAACACCCCGTATCCGTCCAGTCCGTCCAGCTGCCCTCAGGGTTCGTCCGGTGCCTCGCGCACGGTAAGGGTCATCCCAGCGTTGCGGAGTCGTTCGATCAGCGGATAGCCGATACCGGAAGCCGGCGTCAGCACGCCGCCGTTCAGCGCGGAGTCGGTTTCGTCTCGTACCAAACACATCGCAGTCTCGCCGAGCATGATCGCAGTGGCACCGTACCCCGGGTCCCGGTCGGCGGCGACGGTCCCCTCGACGAGGAACGGACCCGCTGCGTTCGTCCCTTGGCCGAGCAGGCGGACAGTAAAATAGCCTTGCTCGGCCTCGTCTCGGGACGGGCCCTCGCCGGGGTCGGGAAACACGAACCGTTGTAGTGCCTCGCGGACCGGGCCGGCCGACAGTGCGACTGTCCCGATGCCTAAGGCCGCGGCGATGCTGCCCGCAGCAGCCGCGCCCCCGACGCTGTCCCCAGTAGGGACCACCTCGGCACAGCGGAAGCCCCGTCCCCAAGGGTAGCCCAGCAACGCGTTGCTGCGCCTGATGACGCGTTCGTTGACCGGAGCCATCGGAGAGGGGGCCGTCCAGTCCGACCGGAGCGGGTCACGGCGCGGGAGGTGCTGTTCACCGGTGTCGACGCCCTCGCGTTCCCCGGGCGGGGCCAGCGAGTAGGGGTCCCGGAGTGTCTCCCGGGCGACCGGGTCGGCCGACGCTGCCTCGAACAGTTTCGCCGCGCTGGCCAGCGTCCCGCCACTGACACTGCCACGCCCGCCCTCCAAGTAGACTCGTACTAGGTCACACGGCGCGTCGAACGCCTCGGTCGCGAACGACTGGACGAGCAGGGTCCCGATGTCCGCCGGGACGGAGTCGTACCCACAGCTGTGAACGATTCGCGCGCCGGCGTCGACCGCCGCATCGTGATACCGGTCGACGGTCTTCCGCATCCACGTCACCTCGCCAGTGAGGTCACAGTAGTCGGTTCCAGCTTCGATACAGGCCTCGACCAGCGGCGTCCCGTACTCGGTGTATGGGCCGACGGTCGTACAGACCACGTGCGTGTCCTCGGCGATAGCCCGGAGCGTCGCCGGTTCAGTCGCGTCGCCGACCACCACCGGGATGTGCTCCCACCCGTCCGTGCGGGCCTTGAGTTCGGTCGCGATATCGCGCAGGTGACCCTCGTCGCGGCCACCCAGCGCGAGCGCGAGGTCGTCGGCGGTGTACCGCTCGGTGAGGTGGTCGCTCACGAACCGCCCGGCCACGCCAGTCGCTCCCCACACAACGAGGTCGTACTCTCGGTCAGTGTGCGACACGGATATCTCCCGGACACTATGTCGCCGAGGTACAATTATCTGCTGTCGGCTGGCACTGAGCGGACGGCCCGTCGTCGTGTGTCGGCGGCCCGTATCCGGCCATCTGTCGGCTGGCAGTCTCAACCCTCAGAACCGGGCGTGGATGTCCCGCCGGTAGAGATCGAGTTCTGCCACCGCGGTCGCCCCCTCTTGTCCGGCGGCGTAGACGATCGCGTCGGCCACGTCGCCGGCTCCGACAGTGGCTTTCGGGTCGAGGCTCTCGGCGTTGGTCGACTCTCGGAAATCGGACCCGAACGCCGTGGGGACGCCCGTCGGGTTGATTACCGTGACGGCGACGCCGTCTGGGCCGGCCCGGCCGGCCACGCTCGCGGCGAACCCACGGACCCACCACTTCGAGGCCGCGTACACCGGCGTCGACGTACTTGGGTACTTCCCCTTCGAGCTTCCGACGAACACGAGCGCGCCATCACGCTCGCGGAGGTGTGGTAGTGCCGCCCGTGTCGTATAGAACGCCCCGTGGACGTTCGTCTCGGTGACGGCCGCGAACTGCTCGCGGGGTAGCTCAGACAGCGGGACGTTTCGCGTCTCGCCGGTGCCCGCGTTCACTACGGCCACGTCGAGCCGCTCGAACCGCTCGACAGCAGTCTCGACAACTGTGTCGACGGCGTCGGGCTCAGTCACGTCGGTCGGGACTGCGACTGCCGCGACGCCGTGTTCGCGGCACTCCTCGGCGACCGCTTCGAGGGGCTCCGTGTTCCGGGCCGCCAACACCACGGCCGTGCCCTCCTCTGCAAACCGGCGAGCCGTCACCGCACCGATACCGGAACTGGCACCCGTAATAAGCGCGACCCGATCTGGAGTCTCGGTCACGCCGGCACACCCCTCGCGGTCATCGTCGGTCCCGCCCCGCCGCGACGGTCGCTGCCAAGTCACGAGTCGCCGCCTCGGGGTCGTCGGCCCGTGTGATAGCCGAGATGACGGCGACCCCGTCCGCACCGGCAGTCACCACGTCCCCAGCGTTGGTCGGCGTCACACCGCCGATACCCACGAAGGGGATGTCGACGGTATCGTCGATCGCTCGAATCGGGTCGAGCCCAATCTCGGCGTCGGTGTCCTTCGAGTCGGTGCCGTAGACCGCACCGACGCCGAGATAGTCCGCGCCCGCTCGCTCGGCCTCACGGGCGGCCGCCGGTGTCGAGACAGACCGACCGATGACGGCGTCCGACCCCAGTTGCTCGCGGGCAACAGTCACCGGGAGGTCTTCGTCCCCCAGGTGAACGCCGTCGGCGTTCAGTGCCAGCGCGAGGTCGATCCTGTCGTTGACCACGAGCGGGACGCCCGCCTCTGCAGTCGTCTCCCGGACCCGCCGGCCAACGTCGTAGCGTTCGCGGACTGGCATCGCTTTCTCGCGCAACTGTACGATGTCGACGCCGCCGGCAACGGCCGCCGCGACGACCTCGACGGTCGACCGTCCCGCCGAGTGGGCCTCGCCGGTGACGAGGTACGTACCGAGTTCCATCGGTCGGAGCTATGGGCTACAGCCGAAAGTGTACTCGGGTCCCACAGCAGACGTGATCGAGGAGACGCGCCGACTGTGCCCGGTGAGACTGGCTCCACTCCTCGCAGTCCCCCGTCTTCACGTGGAACCGGCCTGTCGACGTGACTGCACCACTCGTCAGCAAACAGGTTGAGGACGCGGACACGACCACTGAGTCCGTCGCGGCCCGACCGACTACCGACGGAGAGGCTCCCGTACTCACTGGTATGGGACGAGTGGCCGGGGTCGTGAGTGCCGGTGACGTGACACCACTGAAACCGCTACACTGCAACGGCGGCCGCGACATCCGGCAGGACGTCTTCCGAAACTGTCTCGATGTAGCTGACGGCACGCAGTGCCGACCACCACGACATCGAGACGCCTGCACCGCCGTGACCGTAGTTGTGGACGATGTCGCCCGTCCGTTCGATGCGCATGCCGTCCGCCCGGTACGGTCGGTAGCCGTACTTCGCGTCGATCCGTTCCGGCGTGATGTCGGTGTACTCACTCATTATGTCCGCGGTCACGTCGTACAACCGCCTCGGAATAGTCACGCCATCGACGGTCATCGGGTCGTCCGGGCTCTCGCCGACCCACTGACCGTCGACGATATCCCCCGGCAAGTACGACCCCCCGAACAGCACGGTTTCTCGCCGGGGATACATGTACGCGTACTCGTCGTCGTACCCGGATGGGGTGTACGTGTACGAGAACGGAAGCGGTCCGTCCTCGTACGGAACTTGTAGGATGTGGCCTTTCATCGCCCGAAGCGAGTCGTCGTCGAACAGCTCTCGGCTCCCGTATCCAGTACAGTTGAACACGATGCCGGCGAGATTGTCGACCTCCGTGGCCGTGACTGTCCGCCGCTCGATGTCACCGCCGAGTTCTCTGTAAGTGTGGTAGAGCTGTGGCACGTACTCGGGCATCTCGACGAAGTACTCCTCGCAGACGTAGCCACCTTCGACCGTCTCGCCGGCCCGAGTCGGTACCTCACCGTCGTACTGCGAAACCGGTTGCGCACCCATCCGGTCGGGGAGGTGGCGGTCACCAGCGTTCTCGTAGAGATAGTAGTGAGTGTGTTTTCGCACGGGGACGCCGTCCGACTCCCAGAACGGCTCGAACGTCGACTCGGCGCGGCGAATGAGTTCGTCCTCGGAGTACTCCGACTCGACTTGAACGGGATAGACCGAGGCAGCCGCGTAATCGGTCGCGACTGGCGGGTCGTCGGAACCGTCGATGTAGGCGAACTCGTCACTTATCATCGTGGTACTGTGTCCGAGGGACTCGAGCAGGACACCCGTGGACAGTGCCTGCACACCGCCGCCGACAACTGTACACTCCATATACTGGTTCGTTGCTACCCGATATTACGCGTTTGGAATGATCACGTCAATCGTGTCGGACACTGCCGCTGAGCGCGGTTCTCGTCGGTAGACACACGTCTACCGCAGGGGGCTGTCCGTAGACTGCGACCGTCGGGCGTACCTGTCCTCGGCGTACTGGGCCATCAGCGTCTGTGGGCTGTGTTCTCTCGCGAAATAAAAACGGGGAGAGCCGTATTCCGACGCCAGGGCGTCAGTCGTCTCCGTCTGCCAGTGCTTGTTTGATCTCTTCGATCTTGAAGTACGACGCGAGCGCGAGGATGGTGACGGGCCAGAAGCCGACAAACTGGCCCCGCTGCTTGTCGCCACGCACGTAGTAGAAGTACAGCGCGAGAGCGACGGACCCGAGGGATGCTACCACGGCCGGACTGAGGCCGTCGGTGTCGATTTCGTCTACTGCGGTCGGTGGATCTTCAGTTGGACTACTCACACGTGCTTACACGGACCCCAAGTTCAAGTCGTTTCGCCTGTTCCGGGCACTGGCTGGGACATCACACGGGCCGCCCAGTCCCGGTCGTGTCGTCTCACCGGTCGACACCTCAGTCGCGCCGCTCGCTCCACAGTATTACGGCGAAGATCACCACGGACAGACCGAGCATCAGGAGTGCGAACGTCCGCTCGCCGTCACCCGTATCCCCGAGGTTCAGGAGTGACATAGAGGATGGACGGGTGTGATACATATGTCTCTTTGTCCCGCTGGCGGTCGGTGAGAGAGTCCGCCACAGCGTGGAAGCGATCCGGGTAGACAGACGCCGACACAGCACCCAATGGTTTCACCGTCGAACCACATACCGTTCCATATGAGAGATATCGATCCGGATACGCTGATGATTGCTGCAGGATTCGTTATCAGTCTGGTCGCCGCGATAGAGTTCCGAACACAGTGGGAGAGTACACGGAACGACTGAGAACACGGCCACCAGCCCCTGTCACGTGACCGAACCCGGGACGGCACGTCCGGCCGGTCGCGGTCGGATCACGACTCACACGTCGCCGGTCCCCCGGCGACAGCCGGTACCACTTCCCCGGTGACCGACTCGAAACAGTCGTCGCTACCGTCGACCGGACGGACTGCACCCGTGTAGTCGTCGACGGCCACCTCGACACCCCCAGCACGACGGCTCGGCGGCGTCCACGCAGCCGACGGCCCCGACTAGTTGGTGGACACCGAGACACTGTCAGTGCCGGCCTGCGAATTAGCTCGTCTCGGTCGGTATCTTCGGTACGAACGGACGTAGCCTTCCCGCAGCGGCTGAGCTCGGGGTCGTCACGCTCGCCGGTTGGGTTCGGACTGTCTCACTGCGCGATGTCGCACTCGCTCCCCCCGTCGTCGGCTGCTGCCACGCGCTCACAGTGGCCCACTCCAGCGATAGCAATAGACAGCGGTCGGGGGTCCGTTGTCGCTCGCGGACTGCGTGGGCTCAGCGGGCCTGCTAAGTCCGTCGGGAACTTGTGAACGACTATGTCGGTCGTCGAGCGCGTTCGGGCACGGTTCCTGAGTGAGCAGACGCGATACGAGCGGGCGTGGGTGACGAGTATCAACGTCATCGGGCTCTTGATCGTGGTCGGTATCGCCCTCGACAGCGAGCTACTACTGGGTACCGGACAGACCGGTGTCTTCCAGCGGGCACTGTACCCGTACGGCCCGCCGGCACTGTCTCTTGGTGTGGCTGTCGCCGAGGGGTATCGCCGCGGGGTACTCCTGTCCGCCGGCTTCCTCGTCGGATACACGCTCCTGCTGGCAGCCGTCGGTACGCTCGGTACCGCACTCGCGACCGCCCCTGCCTATCCAATCGCCGGCGGGGCTGGCGTCGTCACGGCGGTGGTCGCGTCGGCAGTAGCCACGCGCTGACGGCCGTCCACCGAGTGGCGGAGTCCGTTGGACGACATCCGTCTGACGGCGGTGGATTGAATCGTCCCGGGAGGTAGTTGCCGATGACAGCCGTCTTCGAGATGTGTAATTCGGCCACATCCGTGCGAACCGTTGCTGGGGCTGGCGTCACCGGGCGGCCACGGTGACCGTGGCCACTGAGCGGCACCGTGTGGAGCGTCCGCGGTTCGCCGTTTCCCACACGGAGTTAAGTTCCGAGAGGCCTCACCGTGAGGTGTGACTGAGTTCGTCCTCTACGGTGGGAAAGGTGGCGTGGGGAAGACAACCGTCGCAGCGGCCTCCGGGCTGGCACTGGCCCGTGCTGGCCACGAGACGCTCGTCGTCTCGACGGACCCGGCGCACTCGCTGTCCGATTCCGTGGATGCCGATGTCGGTGACGAGCCGACGGAGATCCGCGACCGTCTGTACGGTGTCGAGGTCGACCCCGACGACGGGCTCGAACGCTATCAAGAAATCTTCGAGACGATGGAGGATGTCCTCGAAGAGACCGGCGTCGACTTCGAGAGCGAGGACGACGGAATCGGTAACGCCGCCGACCTGTTCAGCTCCGGCATCGTCCCCGGCAGCGACGAGCTCGCAGCACTGGACGGGCTAGCGACCTACGTCGACACCGACGAGTACGACCACGTCGTCTTCGACACTGCCCCCACCGGCCACACGCTCCGACTCCTCGACCTACCCGGCATCATGGCTGACGCACTGTCGACAGCGGAAGCGGTCCACGAGCAGGTCCAGCGGAAGGTCAACGTCCAGAAGACGCTGGTGATGGGGCTGTTGGCCCGCCGGCATACGGACGACCCGACAGCTATGACCGAGATGCGCGAGCGCATGTCCCGTGTCGAGGAGGTCCTGCGTGACCCCGCGACGACAACCTTCCGCGTGGTCACCATCCCCGAAACGATGGCCGTCGAGGAGTCCGTCCGCCTCGTCGAGCAACTCCGGGAGTTCGACGTCCCCGTCGGCGAACTCGTCGTCAACAAGGTCATCGAGGACCCCGGCGACTGCGAACGCTGCCGGGAGAACAAAGCCGTCCAAGAGGACGCCATCGATGACCTCCACGCGCGGCTTCCGGACCTCGAGGTGTGGCGCGTCGCCGACCAGCCCGGCGAGGTTACCGGGTTGGAGACCCTCGACCGTATCGCGGGTGACCTAGACGTAGCGTAGGTCAGCGGCCCATCGGTTTCCGACAGTCGAACGCAACGGCCCCGCCACCGGGAGGTCGCCGCTCCCGGACCGGAGCGCGGCGACAGACGAGGCCACGACCGCGGACGTGCCGTGTCACTCACCGGAATCAGGGAGAAGCGTTCGTGGAGAGAGTCCAGCCGGCATCAGTTCACGGAGAACGGCAGGGCAGGGAGTCACGATATCGCGAGAGGGTCAGTCCAAGGTGAGCGCGAGACCGACGCCAACCAGAATGAGTGCCCATATCAGCAACAACGCATAGAACATGAAGCGGTCACTTCCATTCATCGGTGTAGCGTATTCAGTCGAGAACTGTAGATGTGACGGGTGCGCATAAAGTATGCTCAATTGTCTTGACGGGCGAAATCAACGAGGGTTCGGTGTGCTGTACACCGTTCTTGACAGAGATACAGCACGTGGCTGTTGCGTGGCTGTGATAAACTACTAGCAACTCTCCGATGTGATGGCACAACTGGCTGGGAATTTTGCTAAAGATGCCGTCAGCCTCGTTTTGCCTACGTAGAAACTGCGAGATTCTACTGCTGTGGGACAGACAACCGAACCGGATTCTGACGGAACCGTTCGCGCGTAAAATCGATGCTCCGACAGGGATTCGAACCCTGGTCATTGCCGTGAGAGGGCAATATGATTGGCCGGACTACACCATCGGAGCGTGTACAAACTGGTAGCCGGGAGATGTGTTTAACAGTTCCGTTTCAGCACTGCCGTGGGCCGAATTCACATCCCCTGCGGTTCGTCGGCCGCTCCACCCGGTGTGTGGCAACCGGTGTCGGTACTGCCCGTGACGGGCAGGGAGTCGGTACGGAGTTGTCGTGTGTCCGTGACCGTGTTCCTGTGAGTGAGTACCACGAGTTGAGTTCTCCGGGAGTGGTCGGCGAGGTGCTCGCGAAAACGCTCAGGAGTGGGGCTGTCGTACCGGAGAGTGGCGTGTCGGGAACAGACCCGACACGGGGTGTACAGTTCCCTCCGGGGGGTGGGAGCGTCGGGGAGCGTCGTCTCGGACGGACTGGAGGGGACCGACAGAGACCGTCCGAACATGTACGACAAGGATACATTCACGAGGGGGACCGGCGTTTCGCTCGGAGTGGTTGCCGTGGTCGGACTCGTGTTTCTGAGTTCCGGTACCGCGGTCTCCCTCCCCGTCGCCGGTATCGGCGGGTTCACGATTCAGGCCGACAGGGTCGAGGGGGACGACTTGCTGTTGTACCCGAGCCTGTGCGACACGAGCGAGGTCGGCGACTACCCCCACGCGACAATCGAACTGCGGAACAACAGTATCGACGGACTCAGGCTAATAAAGCAAAGCGATATCGGAGACTACACCGGCGACGCCGTCGGCGGGACGGCCCGCTTCGTCATCGAGACGGACGAGGGCGTTATCGCCGAGGAGTTGCTCCTGCGGACGCCGGCACTGGACGCGGAGGAGGCGACGTTCAGCGGCTTCGAGTTGAGTGAGACGGCGACGAACGACCTCACCCGCGCGTTCAGCATCCGCGCACCCCCCGAGCCGGCGGCCGACGCACGACAGCTGACACTCACCGGCGGTGAGAACCCCGGCTTCGTCCTCGAAAACACGACGATACGGGCGAGGTACTTGGCGACGAATCAGATATCGCTCCCGGGGTTGCGGTTACGAGTCGAGTACGACGAGGACGGCGACGGCGAGTTCGAGTTCCAGTTCAGTTAGTCCTCGTCGTCGAACGGCGACCCCGCCGCGTCGGGTTCGTGCCCGCTGAGGCTGACGATGTTCTCCCGACCCACCCGAAGTTTGCTGATGTCGCCCTCCTCCTCCATGTCCGAGAGGAGCATACTGACCTTCGACTTCGACCACTCCGTCTCTTCGACGATGTTGGCCTGTTTCATCCGCCCGCCGCTCTCCTCCAGCAGTTTGACCACTCTGTCCTCGTCGGTCAACAATTCCTCGTCCGGCACCGCTGGCTCCGCCTCCGTCGTCGCGTCGCTCGTCGCCGTGGCAACCGCACCCGCATCACTACCGTCGTCTGGTGCGGCGGTCACGCTGCCCTCGTCTCCGGACCTGAACACGTCCGTCCGCCACGCGACGACGGCACCGAGTCCCACCACCAACACGGCGAAGCCGAGGAGTGTCATCGGAATGCCACCGGCGGACTCGGGGCCGCCAGTCGTGGTCGCCGCCTCACCGCCACCGTCCTCGGCGGCCCCTGCGGTGTCCGTGGCGAAGGCCACTCTGGGGTTGTTGTCGGGGAACTGCTGCTCGCCGTAGTAGGTGACGGTGTCGCTCTCGGCCAGCGTCCCGCCGGAGACGGCGTCCGGGTCGGGACTGGTGCTGTCGAACCGGAGGCCCGGCCCGCGCTCGAAGACGAGCCACTGGCTCGGCCCGATGTAGAAGACGCCGTCGAACACGTCGGCGACGACGACGCGGTCACCCTGTACCTGCGCGAAGTCGGCCCACAGGAACGACATGGTGACCACGCCGCGGTTCCCGACATCGTTGAGCGACGCCGCGTGCCGGAAGTTCCGGGCGGTCATGTTTCGTCCCGTCGCGTTCGTCCCAGCGGACACCAACGCGTCCGCGCGGTTCTGGAAGTTCGTCCAGAGGTCGGTCTCCCGACTCTCGAAGCGACGTGCGTACTCCCTGAAATCGTCCTGCTGGCTCGCGTTGAGCGCGCTGGTGTAGTAACTGAACGTCCACCGGGCCGACCCGTTCTCGTGGACTTCCACGGTGAACGTCGCCGAGGAGAACTGGTCCGGTTGGACGAACGCCGACGTTCGGTCGGACTGGGCGGCGACGGCCCCGTCGGTCCGGCCGGTCGGCACCGCGAGAACTCCCGACAGCACGGCAGTTCCAACGAGAAGAACGCAGAGAACCACCACCGGCAACGAGCGAACCATCTATTGGTTGAACGATTACCGCACGGCATAAAAGCACTACGTCTGTCACCGAAACCGACCGCCGGCAGCGTCGAACCGGGGGTGCCGTCGGGGAGACTGTCCCGGTGGACGGCTCAAGGTGCCAGTCGGTTCTTGCGGTTTTTCATGTGTTCCTCGTAGTACGCGAAGGTCTTGGGACACCAGTCGGCGGCGAGGTCGAGAATTGCCTCGGTCATCTGCCGAATCTCCCACTGCGCGTCGGCGGCCGCGCGCATGTCGGCCACGTGCATCAGCATCCGGGCGTTCATCGACATGACCATGTTGACCTCGGTGCCGATGGGCAGGACGAACCGCGCGTCCTCGGGTGGCATCCCCAGTTCGAGCAGTTCCTGATAGGACTCGACGGCGTTCGCGACGGCGTCGTCGAACACCGCTTGCCTGCGCTCGACTGCGTCCTCGTCGACCTGTCCGGTCTTCTGGTTGCGGCCGACCCAGTCCGGGTCGCTCGCGGAGGGTGGCGTGACGACGAGTTCTCCCTCCCGAACCGCCTCGGGGTCTACGTCGTCGAAGGAGACGTAGCGCATGCTCTGCACGTCGAAGGAGACGTGTCGGTGGCGGGTAATCTGTGCCATGCAGGAGCGGCTGATGCCCTTCACGGCGAACGTCGCCTGTGCGTGCTCGAACGGGCCGAAGTGGCCGTGGTCGAGCAGGTGGCCGATGAGCGTCTCCTGTTTCTCGTCGATGGTGTCGCCGTCGATGGACTCCATGACCTCCTCGAAGGAACAGTCGCCGACGAACTCCGCCATGTAGTCGTTGCGGGCCGCCGTGCAGATGGTACGTTCCGGGTCCTCGGTAGCTTCGAGTAGACGGACCTCCATATGGCCCCTGCCGGACCGGCGGGGCATAAACCCACGCCACTGCTCGGAGCCGGGCTACAGCGCGGCCCACGCCGTCGGCGAGTCGGCGATGCCGACGACCCGAGCCTCGCGGCCAGCGTCGCTCTGTCGAAGTTCGACCAAGCCGTCGAAGGCCTGTTTGATGACCTGAATCGTCTGTTCGTCGTGGGCTCCGGTGTCGATGGTGAACACGCCGAGGTACCCGGCGGCGTCGAGCCGTGAGGAGAGGACGTGGCAGAACTTGAACACCGTCTTGCGGTCGGTGTAGGTGAGCATCGTCGACAGAGACGAGAGCCCCATTCGGCCCCGGTCGGCACCGTTGTCGTGGAGCGATTCGAGACACTTCGTGATGCCGATGCCGATGCCGGTCAGGTCCGCCGGCGAGGAGACGTGATGGACGTACGAACCGGGCCTGTCCGGGGCGGGTTCGTCGGTGTCGGCGAAACAGTCGACGATACCGAGCGGGTACCCACCCTCGTGACCGACGCGTGCCTGGTAGTCTTCCATGATGGTCGACGCCTCGTCGGATGTCGAGACGACGAGTGCCCCTTCCCCCTGCCGGGACCCTGCGGCCAGAATATCGAGTGCCAGTTGGTCCTTGCCCGTCATCGCGGGACCGGCGACGAGGACGCTCGTCCCCGGTCTGACCTCGGTCACGGCCTCGGTGTCGAGAACCGGCGAGAGGTCGTACATGGTCAGTTCTCGTCCCCGCCTATCTGCTGAATCGTGGTGAGGAAATCGGTGTCGTCTTTCACGCTCCCCATCGTTTGTGAGAGGTCCTCCTGTAGCTCTTCGATACGTCCCTGTAGCCGTTCGTACTCGTCGCTCTCGGCGAGTTCGGCACCGCTCTTTGCGGTTTCCAGCGTCGCCTGCTTCTCGACGAGGGCGTAGTACTGTTGGAGTAGTCTGTCGTAGCTCGACCGTTCGAGTAGTTTTTCGACGGTTTCGTGGAGTTCGTCGCTTCGGATGGGCTTGCTCAAATAGGAGTCGAATCCCATATCGAGGATGTCGAAATCGGGCTCTACCGCGGTGACCATAGCGACCCGGCAGCTCAACCCCTCCTCCCGGATGTTGTCGAGTACCTCGTCGCCGGACAGCCCCGGCATCATCCTGTCGAGCAACACGACATCGACGTCCTCGTCGAGTTTCTCCCACCCCTCCGTCCCGTCGGCCGCCAGCCGAACCTCGTAGTCGCCTTCCAACCAGAGTTTGTAGGTCTCGGCGACATCGGGTTCGTCCTCGACGATAAGCACGACAGGTGCTGTCGAGTCAGTCATCAGCTCTCTAACCATCGTTTGCCATTCATCATACATAGCCCTGTGGGTAGATTCACTCTGACGTGTCATTCCAGCTGCACGAAAGTGGCGTTCGTGATTCTGAGAGTGACTGTTCCGGTCGCGGTGGCGTCTTCGATACGGAAGCGATAGCAACAAGCCGCGAGTCCTCGAACGTGAAGGCATGATAACGAATCTCGCCAGCGGTCAGCGTGTGTTCACGAGCAACACCTTTCTCGTCGAGGGTGAGCGGACTGTCGTCGTCGACGCGGGAAACGAGTTCGACGTAGTGACACAGATTCGACAGCACGTCTCCGACATCGACGCGCTCGTTCTCACGCACACCCACCGCGACCACGTGGGTAACCTCGACGCCATCACCGACGCGTTCGGCGTCGACGTGTGGGGGTTCGACCCCGAGTTCGAGGGCGTCGACTACGCCATCGCGGACGACGAGTGGGTGCAGTTGGGCGACGCGGAGTACCGCGCGCTCCACACGCCGGGACACAAGGACGACCACCTCTGTTTCTACGCGCCCGACGCCGGGGTACTGTTTGCCGGGGATCTCGTGTTCGCCAACGGCGGGTTCGGCCGGACGGACCTCGCCGAGGGTGACCGGTCGGTGTTGATAGAGAGCGTCGACAGACTGCTGGATACCGTCGACTCGGACCTCGCGGCGATGCACACCGGCCACGGGCCGAGCGTCACGACGAACCCGTACCACGACATCGAACTCGCGGCCCACGCCGCACGGATGGGTTAGCGGTCAGGGAACTCCGACAGACAGGATAGGAGCGCGTCGTAGGCGGGTTCGTACGCGTCGGCGACGGCCGCAGGGTCGGTCCGCGCCGCCGACCCCAACGCCGGGAGGGTGACTGCCTCCACCGGGTCTATCAGGTCGACGACCGACGGGACTCGCTCCTCTAACTGTCCTTCCTCCGGGCCGCCGCTCGCCACTTGACAGGCTTTCCGGTACCGCTCTCCCCGGTAGATGCGGGCGCGGCCGGGTTCCACGACGGCCACGGCGTCCGGGTCGGCCCCCCGGAGCGGCCGGGCGACGTTCCCGTAGGACTCGACGACGGTTCGGTCGTGGTCGGCGATACGGTCTTTGATACCTTCGAGGGCGACCAAGTGGAGTCGTTCCATCACGTCGTTGAACTCCGGAAGCGAGTCGACGCGGACGGCCTCCGAGAGTGGGAGGGACTCCCGGACCAGCAGCGGGATGGTGACGGTGTCGTTGACGACGTACGTCTCGCCCACGCGGTCCACGAGGAACTGGCGGTCATCTCGGCCGAGGAGGCCGGTTCCGCTCCCTGGCGAGGGTGTCCAGAGTCGGTGGACGGGATTGATATCCTCGGGGTCGTACGCGCCCGGACTCGCGGCGGCGAGGCGGCGGGCATCCTTCCCGTAGAGCCGGCCGGCCGAGACTGCGTGGCGCACGTCGTCGTGGTGGAACCAGTGGTCGTTCCCGGCGCGTGGCTTGAATCCTATCGCGCCGGTGTGTTCGAGCAGACCGACCGAGAACGTCGTCTTCCCGGCGTCCACGCGGTCCGCTCCGGCGACGAGCAGGTTCATTCCGAGTCGGTCTCCGCGCCGCCCCCGTCCACCGCGAGGCCGTAGAGTCCGGGGTCGGCGTCACTGGCCGGTTCGGCGAAGACGAACGCGTCGGCGTGATACACCATCCACGGAATGGTCCAGTCGAGCAGGATAGCCTCCGTCTCGGGGTCCACGTCGGTACCGGGGTCGAGGCCCTGAAACAGGCGGGCTATCTCGTAGACAGTGTACATCTCGTCGGGGTCGAGTACCTCCGACGGGTCACGGAAGGCGAGCGGTCGGAGGTCGTCGAACTCCGATTTCGGAACTGGCATAGATGCGGGTACTCGGCCGTGCTGGTAAATCGTGCGGTCCGTGAACTGGATGTCTGCCGCCGTCCCAGCGGCACCTTCCGGTGGAGTACTCGAAGTGCATGGTGTGGTGTTTCATACCACGAAGTGGGAGATAATTTATTCACACGTGACCATGAACAGGTGTCCGTGCCGACTCCCGAAGCGTCCCTGTACCTCGCCATGTACGCCGTTGCAATCGCGGTAACGGTGGGTACGAGCTACATCGCGTGGCAGCGACAGGCACTCACAGCGGCACGGGTTCTGACGGTTCTGTTGGCGGCAGCGGCGACGTGGTCGCTGTGTATCATCGGGCTCATACTGACGGACTCGGCGGCAGTTTACTGGGGGCTACTCGTCGTCGTCATCGCCACTGGCGGGATATCAGTCACCGGGTGGGTGTTGTTCGCCATCGATTACACCGACAGCTGGCCGACATCCGTCAGGCACACGGTGGCACTCCTGTCGGTCGAACCCGTGGTCGCCGTCGTCGCAACCGCGGCGACTGTCGGGACGGACCTCACGTACGTCGTCAGTCAGACCGGCGATGTCGGGCCGACCGGCTTCGCACTCGGGTTCGGACCGATATTCGTCCTCCACGTAGTCTACTCATATGCTGTCTTCTCCGTGGGTATCGCGCTCGTCTTCCGGTTCGTCGCGCGGTCACGCGACGTGTTCCGCCAGCAGGCCACTGCCTTGGCTGTCGCCGCACTCCCACCGTTCGCCGCACACGTCCTGTTTTTCGTCGGCGTCATCCCCATCGACGTGACGCCCGTCGGGTTCACCCTGACGGGGGTCGTCCTCCTGTTCGCCACGAGGCGGATGGGGCTGATGGACGTGACGCCGGTCGCTCGTGACGAAGTCGTCCAGACGATACACGAGGCGGTGTTCGTCCTCGACTACCGGGACCGAATCGTCGACGTGAACCCACGTGGAGCCGAGTTACTCGGAACGGACCGGGCTGACCTCGTCGGCCGACCGCTCGACGAGGTGGTCGCGTCGATGCCGGGGTACCGCGAGGAGATAGCGAGAATCATCGAGGACAGGGGGGGCGAGATGACCGTCTCGATGGGCGGCGAGTTGCGGGACCTGTCAGTGCAGATGTCGCCGCTGTACGACCGCCACGACCGTCTCGCGGGGAGGGTGTTCGTCGCCCGGGACGTGACGGCGCAGAAACGCCGCCAGCGCGAACTCGAACGGAAGAACGAACAACTCGACCGGTTCGCGAGCGTCGTCTCCCACGACTTGCGCAACCCACTCAACGTCGCCAGTGGCCGGGCGCGACTCGCGGCGGAGACCGGCGAGGCGAGCCACGCCGAGGCGGTGACCGACGCGCTCGACCGGATGGAGGACATCATCGACGACATCCTGACGCTGGCCCGCCAAGGGCAGACCATCGACGAGAAAGAGCGGGTCTCACTCGCCAGCGTCGCCGAAGACGCGTGGGACCACGTCGACACGGCCGAGGCGACGCTTTCGGTCACGACGAACCGTACGGTCGACGCCGACCCGGCCCGCCTCCAGCGACTGTTCGAGAACCTGTTCCGGAACTGTATCGAACACGGCGGCGCGGGCGTGGCGGTGACCGTCGGCGACACCGAGACGGACGACGGCTTCTACGTGGCCGACGACGGTCCGGGCATCCCACCGGCGGAGCGCGACACCGTCCTCGAACACGGCTACACGACGGCATCGGACGGAACGGGCCTCGGCCTCGCAATCGTCGCCAGCATCGCGCAGGCACACGGCTGGGAGGTCGAAGTCACCGAGAGCGCGCGTGGCGGTGCTCAGTTCGACGTACTGAACGCCGCACCCGTCGCCGACATCGAGGAACCGGACGAGGGGGACCTGTCGCTGTTCCGAGACGACGACGGGAGCGAAGCGACACGGCAGGCGGGCGACGGCTGAGTCGGTATCCACCACACTATTCCTCATCGGTTTGCGTCGGGCGACGAACAGTCACTCGCGGAGTTCAGTTCATCAACTCGTAACGAAGTTGGTCGAAACTGGTATTGAGTGCGGGCCGTATCGAGTCCATATGCCAGATTCAGACAGGTTCGGCGACGACCGCGTCAACGAAATCTATCGACGCGGGATGCTAGAAGACGAAACCACGGACTTCCCGGTGTCCTACTCGGACCTTCGGGAGGCCGCACACGAGGCTATGAGCGACGAGGGTCAAGCGTACGTCCACGGTGGCGCGGGCAGCGACGAGACGTTCGAGCGCAACAAGGACTTCTCGCCGTGGCGGATCGTCCCGAGGATGCTTCGCGGCGTCGAGTCGCGTGACCTCTCGACGGAACTCGTCGGCACCGAGTTCGATGTCCCCATCGCGCTGACGCCGCTCGGGGTTCAGTCGTTGCTCCACGAGTCGGCCGAAATCGGAACCGCACAGGGGGCTGCCGAGATGGACGTTCCCTTGGTGTTGAGTTCACTCTCGACGGAGCCGATGGAGGACGTGGCCGACGCACTCGGTGACACACCCAAGATGTTTCAGTTCTACTGGTCCTCGGACGATGCTATCGCCAAGAGCTTCCTCGACCGTGCGGAAGCGGCGGGCTACGACGCCATCGTCGTCACTGTCGACGCACCCATTCTGGGCTGGCGGGAGCGACTGGTCGAGCGCGGTTACTACCCTTTCCTCGAAGGCGAGGGCGTGGGGAACTACTTCTCCGACCCGGAGTTCCGGGCACAGCTCGACGAACCGCCCGAGGAGAACCCATCGGCCGCCGTCGAACACTTCCTCGACATCTTCGGTGACTCCAGTCTCACGTGGGACGACCTGCAGTTCGTCCACGACAACACCGACCTTCCCGTCCTCATAAAAGGGATTCTCGACCCCGAAGACGCCCGGTTAGCACTCGAACACGGCGCGGATGGTATCGGTGTCTCCACACACGGTGGTCGCCAGGTCGACGGCTCCATTTCGGCTATCGAGGCACTGCCCGCCGTGGCCGAGGAAGTCGACGGCGAGGTGCCGATTACGTTCGATAGCGGCGTTCGTCGCGCTTCGGACGCGTTCAAAGCTATCGGACTCGGTGCCGACGCCGTGTTGTTGGGTCGACCGTACGCCTACTCGTTGGCCGTCGACGGTGCCGAAGGCGTCAGTACCTACCTACAGAACTTCATCGCGGAGTTCGACCTGACGATGGGGCTGTCTGGCTGTCGGACCGTGCCGGAAATTACACGGGACAAGCTTCGACACGAGTCGGACCTTCACTGAGCTGTCGAGCCTTCGCGATACGGACCAGCATTTTGTCGCTTTCGCGGGAGTGCGTCCACAGTGCCGCCGCTCTCTGACTGGTATCGAAAGAAACGTCGGGATTCGACTACGGCACTTACTGCGAGGTTGCCTTCTGGTACTGGTCCGCGACTTCGTCCCAGTCGACGACCTCGAAGAAGCCCTCGATGAAGCTGCCGCGGTCCGGCCCGTAGTCGTAGTAGTAGGAGTGCTCCCAAACGTCACAGGCCAGAATCGGGTGGGAACCCCAGAGGGCACCCTGGTCGTGCTTGTCGACGGGAACGTTGCGTAGTTGGTCGGCGACTGGGTCGTAGACCAGCAGTGCCCAGCCACCGGCGGCACCCGCAGCGGCCTCGAACTCGCCCTTCCAGCCTTCGTAGGAACCGAAGTCTTCCTCGATGCGGTCGGCGAGTTCACCCGACGGCTCGCCGCCGCCGTTGGGGTCCATGTTGTCCCAGAACAGCGTGTGGAGATAGTGACCACAGCCGTTGTGGGTCACGTCACCCATAGCCGCGGCAGAGCCGCCGAAGTCACCGTTCTCACGGTTCTCGGCCAGCGTCTCCTCGGCACTTTCGAGGCCGTTCACGTAGCCTTGGTGGTGGGTGTCGTGGTGCCATTCGAGGACCTGTTCGCTGATGGACGGCTCAAGCGCGTCGTAGTCGTACGGAAGCGGTGGTAGTTCTGGATTCGAGTGCTCGGGCATAATTGAAACCTCCACTGTTTACGTCGGCCGGATACCTGTTAAAGGTTTAGAACGCGTATGGTATGCGGTATCATAGTATGATTTCGGTGTGAGCGTCAGTCGTCGCCGCGGGCGCGCTCGAACATCGCGATGGCCTGCTCGCGCCGTTCGCCGTGGTCGACGATGGGCGCGGGGTACTCCGGCGCGGTCCGGTCGCGCTGTGTCGGCGAGCACTCGTGCCACCCGTGGATGACCTCGGGGTCGACGCCGCGCAGTTCCGGGACGTACGACGTGATGTACTCCGCGTCGGGGTCGTAGCGTTCGCCCTGTGTCATCGGGTTGAACACGCGGAAGTACGGCTGTGCGTCCGTCCCCGTCGAGGCGGCCCACTGCCACCCGCCGTTGTCGTTTGCGGTGTCGTGGTCGACCAGTTTCTCGCGGAACCAGTCGTACCCGTGCCGCCAGTCCACGAGCAGGTCCTTCGTGAGGAAGGAGGCGACTATCATCCGCACCCGGTTGTGCATGTACGCCTCCGCGCGCAACTGCCGCATCCCGGCATCGACGATTGGATAGCCCGTCTCGCCGTCTTTCCACGCCTGCAACGCCGCCGGGTCGTCGTTCCACTCGACGGGGTTGTCGTAGCTCTTGTAGTTCGCAGTCACCACCTCGGGATTGAAAAAGAGGACCTGCGTGTAGAACTCCCGCCACGCGAGTTGGTCCTGAAACTCCTCGACGGACTCGGCGGCGTCCTCGTCGGGGGCGTCCGCCTTCGCGTTCTCGGTGGCCGCGTGGACCGTCCGAATCCCGATAGTCCCCCACTTGAGGTGGGGTGAGAGGCGGGACGTACAGCCGTCGGCCGGGTAGTCCCGTCGGTCGCCGTACTCGTAGATGGGCGACGCACAGAAGTCTGCCAGCAACTCGCGGGCGGCGTCGGGACTCGCTTCCGGAACGTCGGCCTCGGGCGCGTCGAAGCCCAACCCGTCCAGCGTCGGCAGCGGCGTGTCGTCGGTCACGGCCGCGAGTTCGTCGGCCGTCGGCGGGTCGGCCGGGTCGGGTTTCGGCCGGTCGTGCCACTTGCGGCCGAAGTAGGTGAACACGGAGTAGGGGTCGCCGTCGTTGGTGCGGATGGTGCCCGGTTCGTGGAAGACGGCGTCGTGGACGCTCTCGCGGGCCACGTCCGCGTCGTCGAGTGCCTGTCGGACCGCGGCGTCACGCTCGCGGGCGAGCCCCGAATAGTCCGCCGCCCACGTCACGCCGTCGGCGTCGTACTGGGCGGCCAGTTCCGGGATGACATCGCGGGGGTCGCCCTCCGCGACGAGTAGGTCGCTTCCGCGCTCGCGGTACCACTCACGGAGCGAGTCGAGCGCGTCGAGCATGAACGCCACGCGAGGCGGGCCAGCGTGGGCGAGTACGTCCCGGTCGAAGACGAAGACGGGGACGACACCCCCGCCCGCGTCGACGGCCGCGCGCAACGCACGATTGTCCGCCCCGCGCAGGTCACGGCGGTGCCAGTGTAGACGCATACTCGTTGCTAGGCTGGGACCCCCAAAACCCCACGGCACCGCTCCGGTGGCGGGCCGGCCCGCCGGCCATCGCCACACACGCCAGCGGATGTGGAAAAAAGCGGCCTAAAATTCGTCAATCTTTCGCAAACCCGGGCATCTGGAGAGAAACCATTGTAATGAGGGAAGAGATATAAATGGTCACCGGCCGTTTATTCAGACACAATGAGACGAACGAATAAAGCGACGAGGCTCTCGGACCTCGGCGGGTACAGCGGGCATGCTGGGCTCGTAACCGCCGTGTTGGTGACGCTCGCGGCCGCCACTTGGCTGGTCGCTACCACCGGCAACACGGTGGTCGCAGCAGCGTTCTACGCGCTCGCGCTCGCCGTGGCTACCCCGCTACTGGCCGACGAAATAAAGGCCCTCGTCGATTGGCTGTTCTAAGCGGCCGTATCTCCACTCGGGTCACTCGCCGTCGCTGTGCTTTTCGCCCACGACGTGTTCCGCATCGGCGTCGACCGAAAAGCACACCCGACAGAAGTCGGCACCGAGGGGCGTCAGGCAAATACTCCGGTAGACGATGCTCGCGCGGTTGGCTTCCTCTTCGGCTTCCGCGACGTCGGGTTGGGCTTCGAGTAGCTGATAGCGTTTGAGGTTGTCGAGCGGTTCGTCGGCGATACGGACGAGCCTGAGTCGTTCGAGGTTGTCGAGGTACACCGACGTTCGGTCCGGGTTCTGACACCCGGCCTCGATGCCGATCATCGACAGGCCTTCCGCGACGAGTTCCGACCCCATCACCAGCCCCTTGCTCCGCACGTCGACTGCCGGCTGTCTGCCCTCGGTCGCGAGTAGCCGGAGGATGCGGGCCTCGTCGCCGGAGACCTGCTTCAGAATGTGTGCGTACGCCGGGTGAATCTCTTCCTCGGCCTCCGTATCGGCGGACTGGTGCAGTAACTGACTGCCGCGTTCGCTCAACAGCCTCGCAGCCTCGTCCGGGTCCGCCGACGTGACGCTGCGTCGGCCAGCGATGCGGTCGGAGATGTCCTGCTCGATGTCGAATCCCAGTCGCTCCCCCTCTTCGATGGCGGCGTTCAGCGTCTCGTCCAGCAACGCGTCCGGGGAGTCGGCGTTCGTGGCGGTGCGCCACAACCGGCGGGCGGTGCGGGCCTGTGCTTGGACGGAGTACTCCGCGACCCGCCGCACCGCACCGAACACGAGGGGGGCACTGGACGCCACCTCTCGCATCCACGACGTGGAGATGTCGGGCAGGCTCTCGGCCAGTCCTTCGAGCGTCGAGCGTTGCCCGGGACCGCCCACCGCGTCCGGGTCAGTGGCTGTGGAGGGTGGGGCCGCGGGCGTGTCCGGGTCGGCCGCTGTGGCGGTAGGAGTCGCCAGCGTGTCCGGGTTCGTCGCGGGAGACGTGGGACTCGGCGGCGTCTCTGGGTTGGTCGCCGTGGACGCGGGGGTCGCCCGTGCAGTCCCGCCGTCACTGGATACCCAGTCGGGCATCGAATCCGTCGCGGCAGGGGGGTCCGCCCCGGCACTCGCAGTGTCCGCGTGGTGGTCGCTGTCGCCGTCATCGTACGCTGTCGTCTGGCGGATGTCGGACAGGTCGATGCCTTGCCGCTGGAGTTCGGCCTCCGCCTGTTCGACTTCGGCCTCGGCGATATCGAGCAGTTCCGTGAGGAGTTCGTCCGGCGACTGGGAGGTGGTCACGGCTTCCGCTATCCGGCGGGAGGCGCGCATCTGTGCCTGCATGGAGTAGTCCGAGACCTGCCACGTCGATTCGGCGACGACGCGGGCGATTCTGGGCACGTCGCTCGCGCCCGCGCCCGACTGTCCGGGGAGAAACAGTGCCGTCACGCTCTCCCCGAAGTCGCCCGGGACGAACAGGTCCGCCACGTCCTCCCCCAGTTGCCCGATGCCGAAGGGGTCGACCACGCCACCATCCGTCGGTGTCGGGGCGATGTCTGTGGGACTATCCCGGGCACCGGCGATAACCGACCGCATCCGTTCTACTTCGGGGACGGTGAGTTCGCCCCCACTGTCGCCGTTCCTGCTGGCGTTCGAGTTGAGAACCGGACTGGTGATTTCAGCCTCCGATGGGTCCGTGCCGCTCTCGGCGTGGTTCGTTCCGCCTGTCACGGATTCGGTCAGTTCACTGCCTACTCCCACTACGTTTCGCACCCACTCGATTGGCCCGCCACCGGCTGTCGCGTCCACACCGCTCGGCCCGGCGTCGCTCCCGACTGCTTTCAGCATCCAGCCGACCGGCCCGTCGCCGCTGTCCGTCACGCTCTCGTCGCTCGGGCCGTCCGTAGCCACCTCGCCGGCCAGTCCACCGTCGCTGTCCGTAACGGTCGCCTCACTCGGTCCACTGTCCGTGACGAGTCCGCTCCGCGGCCCGTCGTCCGTCTCCGCTCCTGCCTGCGGCCATTCGAACGGTCCGTCATCGCCGTCTATCGCGTCCGCCTCGCTCGGTCCACTGTCGCTGTCTGGTGCGTCCGCGTCGGACGGTTCGTTGTCTGTCTCCGCCGCGCCCCGTTCCCATTGGAATGGATCGTTGTCAGTCATAGTGCGGTTATCAGCAGCAACTGGAGCCAGCCAGCGATGAATCCGAGTACAGCCCCGATGAGGATGAGCAACCACTCGTCCTCCTCGAAGGCGGTGTGGAGCATCTCCGCGTACTCGGCTTCGTTGAGCACCTTCATTCGGTCGTACAACATCTCTCGAATCGCGTCGCTCCGAGCCTCACTGAATTCGGGGTCGTGCAACGCCTCCATCGCGAACCCGACACCCTCGTCCGCGGCCGTCTTGCGCAAGTTCTGGTAACTCTCGGTGCCACCCGCGGCGCGGATGACCGGTGCCATCGCCCCCATCACGTCGTCGACGACCGGACGCATGGCCCGTTGAATCATCAGCCGAGTCCGGTCCGCCTGCCGGCCGTGCATGACGTTCTTGCCGACGTTGACCATCGTGATGATGTCCTCGGCAATAATCGAGGCGTACGTTTCCGACACTTCGTCCTGTCGCTTCATGAACAGCCCCTGAATGCGGAAGGGGCCGACTTTGTGTTCGTACAGCGGGTTGAAGATGACTTTGAGGGCAATCCAGTTGGTGGTGTAGCCCACGAAGACGCCAGCCACCGGGAGGACCCACCACGCGTCGATGTAGACGAACAGCGGTATCGTCAGCATCCCGAGCGGCGTCCCGATCATGAACCCCGAGTTGACGATGAACTTCAGTTCCCGGTCGCCACATTCGAGGAAAATCCGGTTGACGAGTTCCGGGTTCTCCCGAATGTGTTCGACGACCATCAGCTTCACGTCGAGCATGTCCGTGATGTTCTCGCCGAGTTCGTCGGTCACCGATTCGATGACGAACGGAATCTGTTGCTGCACCCGGTCGAGGATGTTCTCTCGGACCTGTTGTGGGGCAGCGGCCCACAGCGCGGGATACTCGGCTCGGATGGCCGCTTCGGTTATCTCCCGGATTTCACCGTTGGCCGTAGCGATAACGTGCTGTGCGAGTTTGTCGCGGCCGAACTCCTCGTAGAACTCGCGCTCGCTGCCGAGTTTCGCGATGCCCTTGTCGACGGCGATGCTCCCCATCTTCGCCGCCCGCGAAGGAATGATACCCTGCCAGCCCACCTTGCCGCGGAGGACGCCGGGAATCTGCTGGATTTTCTTCGGGAGGAACCGCGAGAGGTTCTTGAGGCCGGGAACCCGGACGCCGTAGAACGACATCGGGTAGAACAGCATCTTGATGCCGACCCAGTTGGTGATGTACCCGATGATACCCGAGATGAGGGGTATCATCGCCAGACTCCAGTCGATGCCGGAGAGCAGGCTGGTGACCTCGCTGGCGGACGCGAGGGTGAACTGGAGACCGAAACCGGATAGCTGTGCCATCATTGGGTCAGTGCGAGTCGAAGTGCCCAGAACCCAGTAGCTGAACCGGTGGTCGTTCCACGCCGCTCGCTGACTCGTCTCTTACTGTGTGGTACCCCACCACTCCAACACCCATCACGATAAACCATCATATACCACTGCGGTATTAATATATCGCCTAGTATAGCCGCCACTTTAATCATATGCACCGCTCGGTGCCGAGCACCGGGTCGTCGCCGGCGAGATTTGGCTCCGTGTCCAGACAGCAACGGGTGGCTCTTCAGCGGTTCGGTCCGCCCCGCACCCTTATGCCGGTGCCCCGCCCAGCGAGGGGCATGCAGGACCAGTTCGACCTCTCGGACCGCGTCGCAGTCGTCACCGGCGGGAGCAGGGGAATCGGACGCGCTATCGCCGAAGGAATGGCGGCGGCCGGTGCGTCCGTCGTCCCCGCGTCGCGCACTACCGCGGACGTAGAGCGCGTCGTCGAGTCCATCCGCGAGGACGGCGGGGAAGCACACGCCGCCACCGTCGACGTGGCGGACGCGGAGAGCGTCGAGTCGCTCATCGCGGCGGCCGAGGACGCGTTCGGCGGCGTCGACGTGGTGGTCAACAACGCTGGCGTCAATCCCGACGGGGCACTCGGGAAACCGGAGGATGTGGACCTCGACGGCCTCGATTTGACCGTCGACGTGAACCTCCGTGGTGCGTTCGCCTGCGCGCAGGCGGCCGCCGAGTCGCTCCAGGAGAGCGACGGGGGAACCGTCGTCAACGTCGCCAGCGTGGGCGGCCTCGTCGGTCTCCCGCGCCAGCACCCGTACGTGGCGACGAAACACGGGTTGGTCGGCATCACGAAGAGCATGGCACTGGACTGGGCACCGGACGTGCGGGTCAACGCCGTGGCACCGGGGTACGTCGCCACGGAGTTCATCGAAGGCGCGCTGGAGAACGACTCCATCAAACAGTCGCTGCTCGACCGGACGCCGCTCGAACGGTTCGCGGACCCGGAAGAAATCGCCGGACCGGCCGTCTTCCTCGCCAGCGACGCCGCCTCCTACGTCACTGGGTCGGTCCTCGCCGTGGACGGCGGCTGGACCGCGAAGTGAGATTTTTACAACGTTAGGCTGGATGATACCCTGACGTTCCAGTGGTAGCAGCATGGGTAACCTATATGAAGCGGTGTCCCGACGTGTGTCGTAGTATGTCAGACGATGCCGTACTGCTCGACATCGAGGACGGAACAGCAACGGTCACGCTGAACAAACCGGACGTGCGGAACGCACTGACGGGCGACATCGCCGACGGACTCGTGGACGCACTCGACGGTATCGAGGACACGGACGCTCGCTGTGTCGTGATTCAGGGCTCCGGCGGCGCGTTCTGTGCGGGCGGAGACATCAACAAGATGCTCGAAGGCCTACAGGAGGACGTTCCGCCGCACGAGAAGGTCGAGTCGGTCATGGGCACCTCCGAGGCGGTCCGGGCCGTCTACGAGTGTCCGCTCCCAGTGGTGGCGAAAATAGACGGGGCGGCCTTCGGTGCGGGGGCGAACCTCGCCATCGCCTGTGACACGCAGGTCGCGAGTGCGTCCTCCCGAATCAGTTTCGGGTTCCGACAGGTCGGCTTGACCGTCGACACCGGCACGTCCTATTTCCTCCCGCGCATCGTCGGCGAGAACAAGGCGAAAGAACTCGTGCTCACCGGCGAGATGCTCGACGCCGAGGCGGCGGGTGAACTCGGCCTGTTCACCAAGGTGTACGACGACGACGAGTTCGAGGCACGGGCCGAGGAGTACGTCGACACCATCGCGACCGGGCCGACGGTGGCACTGAAAGCCTCGAAGCGACTCATCAGGCAGGGACTGGAGAGTTCGCTCGACCAAGCGATGACCAACGAGGCGGCGGCACAGGGGCCGGTGTTCGCGACACGCGACCACGAGGAGGGTGCGACAGCGTTCATGGAGAGCCGCGACCCCGAGTTCGAGGGCCACTAACCACGCTGACCGATACCAGCCGAATCGGGACAGTTAGCCGACAGAAACGGAGAAACCGTTTCAAACGGCACCCATATTTATTAGGCCCCTTTCCGTTGTGGTGAGGTGTATCATGGTTAACGATGGTAAACAGGCCGCAGATAGTGAGGGATACAGTGACGGTGCGTCAGATACTGTCACGCGCGGTATCGTGGACCGGCGACGGTTCCTACAGGCGGCGGGGACGAGTGCGGCGGCCCTCGGGCTAGCGGGCTGTCTCAACCAAGGCGACGGTGGTGGCGGCGACGGCGACGGTGGTGGCGACGGTGGCAGCGACGGTGGTGGCATCGGTGACACCGTCAAAATCGGCGTGCTCGCACCCAATCCGTCGGACAACCCCATCGGCGCGTCGATAGCCAACGGGGCGCGGTTGGCCGCACAACACATCAACGACGACGGGGGCATCGGCGACGCGGAAGTCGAGGTGGTCGTCGAGAACACCGAGGAGTCGCCACAGACCGGCCGGAACCGGTACCAGACGCTGGCACTCGAAGAGCAAGTCGACGCGACGACTGGCGTCTTCACCAGCGAAGTGTTGCTCGCGATAATGGACGACATCGCCAACCAGCAAATCCCCCACATGACCGCCGGGGCGGCGACGCCGGAGGCCAGCGCGCTGGTCAACGAGAGCTACGACCAGTACAAGTACCACTTCCGGACCGGTCCCATCAACGCCCACCACCTCGGCGAGAATCTCGTCGACTTCATGGACGCGAAAAACGACGACATCGGTTGGGAGTCCGTGGCCGTACTGGTCGAGGACTACGCGTGGACGGAACCGGTTTCGGACGTCCTCAACGAGCAACTCGGAGACACCGGCATCGACATCGCGATGAGTCGCCGGTACGCTTCGGGGACGGAGGACTTCAGCCCGATTTACGACGAAGTCGAGAGTTCCGGGGCGGACGCGGCGTTCATCGCGATGGCACACACCGGGACGCCCGCCGTCGTCCAGTGGGCACAACAGCAGCGACCCTTCGAGTTCGGCGGCATCCACGTCCCGATGCAGTTGCCGTCCTACTACGAGGCGACCGGCGGGGCCTGCCGGTTCGGCGTCACCCAGAACTCGGCGACGCCGACAGCCGAGGTGACGGAGAACACGGTTCCGTTCGCCAACGCCTTCGAAGAGGAGTTCGACCAGTTCCCGGTCTACACGGGCTACATCACCTACGACGCGGTCAACCAGTACGCGAACGTCGTCGCCGCACAGGAGTCGAAGGCGGCCGACGACGTGGTGTCCGGACTGGAGGGCAGTTCCTACACCGGCACCGCTGGGACCATCGAATACTACGGTCCCGACCACGAGTTCGCTCACGACGTGAAATACGAGGAGGGACTCGTCTGGCCGGTCTTCCAGCAGTGGCAGGAGGGCGAGGACGGCAGCGGGAGTCAGGAGGTCATCTATCCCGACGACCTGGCGACGGCCGACTACCAAGCACCGCCGTGGGTCTAACGTAGTCTCTCTCCACCTCATCTATGGTAGACATACTACAGATTGCCATCCAGTCGGTAATGCGGAGCGCGCTCTACGCGCTCGTCGCACTCGGCTTCACGCTCATCTTCGGGGTCGGTGGCGTGCTGAACCTCGCCCACGGAGCGAGCATCGCTATCGGTGCCTACAGCGCGTGGTTCGCCATCTCCGTCCTCGGGTTAGGGCTGCCGGGCGGGTTCGCGGCGGCGTTGGTCGTCCCCGCGCTGTTCGGCGGCGTCATGTACCTCGGGATGATACAGCGGTTCGAGCACGAGCCGATAATGGTGATGATACTCACGCTGGTGGTGTCGGTGGCCGTCGAGACGCTGTTTCTCAACACCGCTGGCGCGCAGTCGAAGGCGATACCGAACCTCGTCAGCGGCAACACCATCATCCAAGGGACGCGCGTGAACAACAACGCTATCGCGGTGTTCGTGCTGTCGTGGGCCATCATCATCGGCCTGTTCCTGTTCATCAACCGGACGAGACAGGGGAAGGCCATCATGGCGACGAGCATGTCCGACAAGGGTGCTGCCCTCGTCGGCATCGACAGCGGGCGCATCAACCTCGGAACGTGGGTCATCGCCGGCGGTTTGGCCGGCGTCGCTGGCCTGTTCCTCGGGTCGCAACTGACTGCGACGCCCATCATGGGCCGCAACCCGCTCGTGCTGTCGTTCTCAATCGTGGTGCTGGGCGGCATCGGCTCCATCAAAGGGAGCGTCGTCGGCGCGTACCTCATCGGAACGCTCGAAGTGACGGTGTTGAGCGTCGTCGACCCGCAGTTACAGGGGTTGATGCCGTTGGTCGTACTGATAGTGGTGCTACTGGTGAAACCCGAAGGCCTCTTCGGCCGGGAGCTGGCGGAGTGATAGCATGAGTGACGATACATCCACATCCGACGACACCCTGCGTTCCCTGTTGAACCCGCGGAACATGGCACTGCGGCACAAACTCGGTATCGTCGGACTGCTCGGTCTGGCAGTCCTCCCGACGGTGTTGAGCCCCATCAACGCGTTCGTGATGGTGAGCGCGTTCTACTTCGCGATATTCACCATGTCTTGGGACGTGGTCTCGGGTTACACGGGACAGATTAGCTTCGGTCACGGCGTGTTCTTCGCCGTGGGCGGCTACACGTCTGCACTGTTGAACATGGGGCACGGCCTCGACCCCGTGCTGTCGATTCCCCTCGGCGTCGTCCTCGCGGCCATCGCCGGCGTCATCATCGGCGTCCCCGCGCTCAGACTGCGGGGACCGTACCTGTCGCTGGTGACGCTGGTCGCGCCGCTGATACTGACCCAGATATTCATCGTCCGGAGCGACATCTTCGGCGGTGAACTCGGCCTCGGCAATCCCGACAACTTCCTCGGGTTCGGCCTCGGGGACGCCTACGCGGTGTACTACATCGCGTTCGTCCTGTTCGCGGTCATCCTCTTCGGCCTGCTGGCCCTCACCCGGTCGGACGCCGGAGCGGTGTTCACGGCCATCCGCGAGGACGAGGACGCCGTCTCTGCCGCGGGACTCAACCCCGCGAAGTTCAAGATTATGGCGTTCGTCCTCAGCGCGGCCGTGGGCGGCCTCGGCGGTGCCATGTTCGTCCACACGCCGCGGGCCTCCGTCAGCCCGGACGTGCTGATGTCCATCATCATCAACGTCGAGGTCATCATCGCCGCCATCCTCGGCGGGATGGGGACCATCGTCGGGGCGGCAATCGGCGGCCTGCTGTTGAGTCTGCTCGCAGAGCAACTCATCGGCCTCGATGTCGTCATTCCGGTATTGAACACGCCGGTGTCGGAAATCAACTTCCTCGTGTTCGCGCTCATCACGCTGGCGTTGCTGTTCATCCTCCCCGGCGGCATCGTCCGCTGGGCGGTGGGCATCGGCGGCAGAGTGGTCGAGCGAACGACGGGGAAGGAGGTAGCGGCCGACGGCGGGACGACGCCGCTGGTGCAGGTCTACGAGAACTACACCGAGCAACTACGCGAGCTAACCGGGAGGAACGACGATGAGCGCTGAGACAGACACAGCCGACGACGCGGCGACGGACAGGGCGTTCGGCCCCGAGGACGGCGTCCTCGTGCTGGACGAAGTGACGAAGCGGTTCGGCGGCCTGACGGCCGTGCAGGACCTCTCGTTCGCCGTCGAGGAGAACGAGATACTCGGGTTCATCGGCCCGAACGGCGCGGGCAAGTCCACGACGTTCAACTGCGTCACCGGCCGGTTCCCCCCGACAGAGGGGACGATTTACTACCGCGGCGAGGACGTCACCGGGACGGCCTCCCACGCGATGGTCAAGAAGGGGCTGGCCCGGACGTTCCAGGAGTTCCGTCCGTTGGAGGACCGGACCGTCGTCAAGAACGTCGCGCTCGCGCTGACGCCCGACAAGTTGTTCTCGATGCAGGGGCTGCGCGGCGAGACGAAACGCCGGGCGATACAGATTTGCGAGCGGGTCGGTCTCGGCGACCGGACCGAGATGATGCCCGACGAACTGCCTCACGCAGGGTTGCTCCGTCTGGAACTCGGTCGGGCACTCGCCTCGGACCCCGACCTGCTGCTGGTCGACGAGCCGTTCGCCGGGTTGTCCGGCCCGGAAGTCGAGAGCGTCTCCGACCTGTTGCTCGAACTCCGCGAGGAGGGGCTGACGCTGGTCGTCGTCGACCACAACATGCGGGGCCTACTCGAACTCATCGACCGCGCCATCGTCATCAACTTCGGGTCGCTGCTGGCGGAGGGCACGCCCGAGGAGATAAAGAACAACCCCGACGTGCAGGAGGCGTACCTCGGGGGTGACGAGATATGAGTTCGGACGCGGACACGGCGGCAGTCACGGAGACGGGACGCGAGAGTGTCGTCACCGTCTCGGACTTGCAAGTGTCCTACGGGAAGGTACAGGCACTCCGTGGCGTCGACCTCACCGTGACCGAGGGCGAGATTATCTCGGTCATCGGCCCGAACGGTGCGGGCAAGTCGACGCTCGCGAACACCATCTCGGGGTTCAAGGAGTACGACGGGTCCGTCGAGTTCCGCGGGGCGGAAGTCGCGGGACAGAACCCGGACGACTTGGTGAGTCAGGGCCTCATCCACTGCACCGAGTCCCGGGACCTGTTCGGATTCATGGACGTGGCGGACAACCTCGAATTGGGGGCCTACCGTCGGGGCGACGTGGCCGAACGCAAGGCGTTCGTCTACGACCTGTTCCCGACGCTCGAAGAGCGCAAGAGCCAGCACGCCAACACGATGAGCGGCGGCGAACAGCAGATGCTCGCCATCGGGCGCGCGCTGATGGGTGACCCCGACCTGCTGGTACTGGACGAACCGACGCTCGGCCTCGCGCCGGTCATCCTGCAGGACATCAGCGAGGGCATCGACCAGATACAGGAGGCCGGCGTGACCGTCCTGCTCTGTGAGCAGAACGTCACCTTCGCGATGAACCACGCCGACCGAATTCACCTGCTGGAGAACGGTGAAATCGTCCGGGAGGGACCGCCCGAGGAACTCAGAGACGACGACTACATCCGGGAGTCGTACCTCGGCGGATAGCTTCCGACGTAAGACATTTTTGCCTGAAAGTGACCAGCGTTAGCATTCTCGACCATTCTAGAAAACACTGGTCGCATTTGGGGGAACTATTTTAGTGGGGTGTGCCCTGCGTTGTGATGATGACGAATCTCGTGACAGGTGTGGCGGAGGCAGTCGAGCGATATCCCGAACAGACGGCCATCTCGTTCCGGGGGCAGGAGATATCTTACGAGGGGTTGTGGCACCGGACCGGGCAGTTGGCTCAGGCGTTTGCCGACGCGGGCGTCGAACCGGGCGACCGGGTCGGCGTCTACCTCCCGAACCTTCCACAGTTCGTCCTCTCGTACTACGGCGTCCTGCGGGCCGGGGGCGTCGTCGTCCCGATGAATCCCCAGTACAAGACACGGGAAATCGGACACATGCTCAGCGACAGCGAGGCCACGGCCGTCGTCGCACTCGCGGACCTCCTGCCCTTCGTCCGTGAGGTACAGGACGACACCGGGGTCGAGACCGTCGTGGCCGTCGGCGGCGACGCCGAGGGAGCCACCGAGTTCGACGAGTTCCTCGCCGCGGACACCCTCGATACGGTCGACCGTGCTGACGACGACGTGGCCGCCCAGCCGTACACCTCCGGGACCACGGGCACCCCGAAGGGCGTCCTCCTGACCCACGAGAACCTCGGCTGGATGACCCGCCACGCCGGCGACGTGATGGAGGAGGACTACGGCCCCGGCGACAAACTGCTCGGCGTCCTCCCGCTGTTCCACATCTACGGCATGACCGTCGTGATGAACGCCGGCCTGTACAACGGTGCGACCTACTACCCCCTGCCCGAGTGGGACGCCGAGACGGCCCTCTCGCTCATCGAGGACGAGGGGCTGACCATCATGCACGGCGTCCCCGCGATGTACAACGACGTCATCAACCAACCGGACGCCGCCGACTACGACCTCTCCAGCCTCCGGTTCGTCAACTCCGGCGGGGCCTCCATCCCCATCGAGGTCATCGACCGCTTCGAGGACATCTACGGCATCCAACTCAACGAGGGGTACGGCCTGACCGAGACCAGCCCCATCACCCACGCCAACCGCCCCGGTGCCCGCCGGAAGGGGTCCATCGGCAAGCCGATTCCCGGGGTGGACGCCAAAATCGTCGACCACGACTTCGAGGAGATGCCCCGCGTCGAGGAAGGCCCCGTCGACGAAGACGAAGTTGACTTGGACGACGTGGTCGGCGAAGTCGTCGTCTCCGGCCCGAACGTGATGCAGGGCTATCACGGCCGCCCCGAGGCCAACGAGCAGGCGTTCACCGAGGCCGAGGGCAAGACGTGGTTCCACACCGAGGACCTCGGGTACTGGGACGAGGACAACTTCTTCTACGTCGTCGACCGCGAGAAACACATGATAGTCACGGGCGGGTACAACGTCTACCCCCGGGAAGTCGAGGAGTTGCTCTTCGAACACCCGGACGTGGCCGACGCCGCCGTCGTCGGCATCCCCGACGAACGCCGCGGCGAGACGGTCAAAGCGTTTATCGTCCCCACGAGTGCCGCGAGTGGGGGCTCGTCGGACGAGGGAGGCGAGTCCGACGGCGTGCCGACGCCGGATGCAGAGGCCACCCCCGAGGACATCACGCAGTACTGTCTGGAGCACCTCGCGGAGTACAAACACCCCCGGGAAGTGGAGTTCGTCGAGGAACTGCCCCGGACGACGACGGGGAAGGTCCAGAAGTTCGAGTTGCGCGAGGGCGAGCAAGCGGAGTAATCCCCTACCAAACCACCCACCTATACAGTTAACACCATTTGGGCATCCCGGAACTTATTTTACCAGTGGTAACAAACCGCGTGGTATGCCGGTCCTGCTAGCGGACAGACAGGTGGCCGTCGGGGGCCACGCCGCGGGCACCACGAACGGGGGGAGCGACCGCGAACGATGACGAGATACACACACGGGGAGTGGACCGACGAGCAATCAGAGCGGACGGTGACGGTGGACGGCCACGAGTTGACCGTCGCCTATTGGACGGACGACGGTGACGACGCGACGGACGACCCGCCGGTCGTGTTCTTGCACGGGATTCCGACGTGGTCGTTTCTCTGGCGGGACGTGGCCCCCGCCGTCGCCGCGGCCACGGGTCGCCGCGTCGTCGTCCCGGACATGCTGGGGTACGGCAACTCCGCGATGCACGACGGGTTCGACCGGTCGGTGCGGGCCCAAGAGCAGATGCTCGCGGACCTGCTGGCCCAGTTGGGTATCGACACCTGCGCGCTGGTCGCCCACGACATCGGCGGCGGTGCAGCGGTGCGGTACGCGGCCCACGAACCCGACGCCGTCTCCTCGCTGGTCATGTCCAACGCCGTCTGTTACGACTCGTGGCCGGTCCAGTTCATCTCGGACCTCGGCCTGCCGGAGACGGCGGAACAGGACCACGAGGAGTTCGTGGCGACGCTCGACGGCGCGTTCCGGCAGGGACTCTACGACGAGGCCGACGAGGCGTTCGTCGAGGGCATCGCCCACCCGTGGGACAGCGAGGCGGGACAGGTGTCTCTGTGTCGCAACGCCGTGGCGACCAACACGAACCACACCACGGAAATCGACTACGGAGCCATCGACGCCGACCTGCTCTGTCTGTGGGGGGCCGACGACGTGATGCAACCGCTGGCGTACGGCGAGCGACTGGCCGAGGACGTTGGCGGCGAGGTGGTCGAACTCGACGCCTACCACTGGGTCGTCGAGGACCGCCCGGAGCGATACGCCGACGAAGTGAGTACATTTTTAAACTGATATGACGAACACGACACACAGCACATGGGAGGGCACAGCGTGACGGACGACAGCGAGCGGCCGGAGTGGGATTTCAAGGAGCGGGACGTACTCATCCTGCGGGAACTGTCCCGGGACCCACAACTCTCCTCGCGTGACCTCGCGCGCATCCTCGCGGAGGACCACGACATCGACGTGAGTCACGTCACCGTCAGCGAGTCCATCCGCGGGATGCGCGAGGAGGGCGTCTTCCGCGAGGCCATCATCCCGAACGAGGAGTACTTCATTTTCGGGATGTTCGAGTTCAAAATCAACCCCGAACACTTCGCGGAGGGGTGGCGCGACGCGATGGAGGCCATCCGCGACTCGCCGAACACGCTGATGTACTTCCTCTCGGACGGCGAGTACCAGTGGAAGGCCGTGATGATGTTCCCCTCGCGGGCGGCCGAATCCATCTGGATTCACGAGTTCTACAAGGAACACGGGAAGGTCGTCCAGAACATCCGCAACTCCGTCGTCCACAACGTCATGAAGTTCCGAACCGACCCCGAGATTCTGGAGACGCTCCACGGCGAGGAGGACAGGCGCGACGTTCGGCGGTGACGCCGCTCACTCCAGCAGCGTCAGCATCTCGCAGGCGAGTACCGTCTCGTCGTTCTGGTTGACCACCTCGACGCCGTAGCGGACGACGCCGTTGGCCACCGGGTGGTCGCGTTCCGCTTTGTCCAGCACCTCGATTTCGACGTGAACCGTGTCGCCGATGAACGTCGGCGCGACGAACCGCACGTGGTCGATGCCGTAGAACGCGACCACGGCGTCCTGTTCGCGCTCGGGACGCGACTGCCAGAGCAGGCCCGTCGCCACCGAGAACACTAACATTCCGTGGGCGATTCGCTCGCCGAAGCCCGTCTCGGCCATCGCCTCCTCGTCGGTGTGGAGGTGGTTGAAGTCGCCGCTGACGCCCGCGAAGTTCACCACGTCGGCTTCGGTGATGGTCCGCCCGCGGGTTTCGCGCTGTTCGCCCGTCTCGATTTCGTCGAAGTAACTCTCTGTCGTCATAGCTGTCCCTCGGTGAATATCCGGTAGGTCGTGGTGCCGACGACGACTTCCTTCGTGTCGCCGTCGGGACTGGTGCTCTCGACGGAGACGCGCGTGACGCCCGTCGACGTACCGCTCCGAACCACTTCGGCTTCGGCCCGCAGGTCGTCCGTCGCGGGCCGGACGTACTTCACGTCCATGTCGGTTGTCGCTAGCGTCGCACCCACGGGGTCGTCCAGCACCGTCCGCAGGGCGAACGCCGAACTCGTGTCCACGAGCGTGGCGGTGACGCCGCCGTGGACGGTGCCGGACCCCCAGTTCGCTAGCTCTTCGCGGTGGGGGAGCGTCAGGACTGCCCGGCCCGGGTCCAGTTCTGCGACCGAGATGTCGAGCCAGTCGAGGTACCCGTGGTGCTGGATTGCTTCGGAAGCCAACTCCGCGTCGAGCGGGTACTCGCCGGGGTGGGTGTCGCCGCTCATTTACCCTCGAACTCCGGTTCGCGGTCCTCCGCGAACGCCGTCGTCCCTTCGAGGGCGTCCTCCGTCGAGAGCAGGAGGCCGAAGCCCTGACTCTCCATCGTGAGCGCGGCCTCTAGGGAGACATCCTGTCCGCGGTTCATCACCTTCTTGGCGATTTCGAGGCCGACCGGCGGTCCCTCCACGATGTCGTCGACGAACTCGCTCGCCACGTCCTCGAACTCGTCGGGGTCGACGGCGCGGTTGATGAGGCCCCAGTCCTCGGCGCGTTCGGCCTCGATTCGCTTGCCGCGGAAGACCAGTTCCTTCGCCCGCGTCTCGCCGATGATGCGCATCGCGCGCTGGGTGCCGCCCCCGCCGGGCAGGAGGCCCAGCGAGATTTCGGGGAAGCCGAACTCCGACCCTTTCGTGGCGATGCGGAGGTCACAGGCCAAGGCGAGTTCGTGGCCGCCGCCGAGACAGTAGCCGTCTATCTTGGCGATGGTCGGCCGGGGGAACTCGCTGACCGTCTCGAACATCGAGGTGATGGTCCCGCGCTTCCACGGTCTGGCGTCGGCGAAGCCGCCGATGTCCGCGCCGGCGCAGAAGGCCCGTTCGCCCGCGCCCTCGAAGGTGACACACCGGACGGTGTCGAGGTCCGCGTTGTTCAGGACGTGTTCGATTTCGTCCATCAGGTCCTCGTTGAGGGCGTTCATCCGCTCGGGGCGGTCGAGTTCGATGGCGAGCAGTTCGTCCTCGCGCAGAACGTTCAGCGTCCGGTACTCGCGCTCGCCGCCCGTGCCGCCGTACTCGTAGAAGCCCCGACCCGCGTCCTCGCCGGTGTGGCCGCTGTTGACGAGTTCGACGAGGTAGTCGGCCGGTTCGAAGCGGTCGGCCGCCGTCTCCTCGTGGAGTGTCTGCAGTTTGTCGAGAATCCGGTCGAGGCCGAGTTTGTCGGCCCGGCGGCACGGCCCCTCCGGGAAGCCGGCACCGAGGCGCATCCCGGTGTCGATGGCGTCGGGCGTCGCCACGTCCCCCCCGACGAGTTTCGCCGCCTCGTTGACCATCCGGGCCTCGATGCGGAGCCAGTCGAACTCGTCGGTGAGGTCGTCGGGGTCGTAGTCCACCCCGTCACCGTCCTCGTAGTCGTAGTACCCCTTCCCTGTCTTGCGGCCGAGGTTCTCCGCGTCCACCTTCTCCTGCATGATGGGCGGAATCGGGACGCCGGCCTCCTTCCGGACGTGGTAGCCGATGTCGATGCCCGTCATGTCGCCCAACTCGAACGGTCCCATCGGGTAGCCCCGTTCGTGGACCATCGTGGCGTCGGCCTCCCGAATCTCGGCATCGCCCTCGCTGACCATCCACGCCGCCTCCTCGCCGAAGGGACCGAGGACGGAGTTGACGACGAACCCGCGCACGTCCTTGCGGACGTAGATGGGCGTCTTCTCAAGCGACTCGACGAACTCGTAGACGAGTTCCGCCGTGTCGTCGCTGGTCTCCTCGCCGTAGATGACCTCCACGAGGTCCATCTTCACCGGCGGGTTGAACCAGTGCATCCCGACCACCTGTTCGGGGCGGTCGGTGACGCTCGCCATCTCCGTAATCGAGAGCGAGGAGGTGTTCGAGGCGAGGACGGCGTCGTCGGGGGCGTAATCGTTCAGGTCGCCGTAAATCTCCTTTTTCAAGGCCATCTGCTCGGGGGCGGCCTCGATGACGAGGTCGGCGTCCCTGACGGCCGCTTCGAGGTCCACCGCCGTCGTGATGCGGTCGAGTACTTCCTCGGGAGACTCGTCGATGCGGCCCTTCTCGGCGAGTTTCTCGAGACTCCACTCGATGTCGTCGTAGCCGTCGTCGACGAGTTCCTGTTCGATGTCACGCATTACCACGTCGTAGCCGCCCAACGCGACGACTTCCGTGATGCCGTGGCCCATGCTACCCGCACCGAGGACTGTCACCTGGTCGATGTCGTCCGGGTCCATGGACTCGCGTGCGTCCCCGACTGGCATAATTCCACCGACGGGTCGTTACAGGTGTTGTCTCTCTCAGCCGGGCATCTTCCATCGGTAGCTATTACTCCCTCGGCGACGCACACCGTTAATCGTATGTCAGAGCGACACGCACGAGACACGGCGTCGAGCGGGAGGTGTTCGCGGTGGTCGTAGTCGACGGGCACGGCGGCTACGTCCCGCTCTATCGGGTCGACCGCAGTGAAGTCGCGGCTCAGCACGGCGGCCGCGCCAGCGGCGAGAGTGCCGTCCCCGCCCGCGACGAGAACCACGTCACGATGGCGAGCGAGGCGGCCGGGAACGCCCTCGCACGGGCGGCAGTCGCGGGCGAGGACCTCGACGCCGTCTTCGCCGCCAGCGTCACGGACCCGTTCGCGGACCACGGCATCGCGGCCCACGTCGCCTACCGCCTCGGCGCGACCGGCGACGTTCGCACCGGCGACTTCCGGGGAACCGAACGGGCGGCCACCGACGCCCTCGTCGCCGCCCGGGAGTTCGTCCGCGCGACGGATGGGAGCGCGCTCGTCGTCGCCGCCGACGTGATGCCCGCCGACTCAGACGCGGACGCGGCCACCGCCGGGGCCGGTGCGGGGGCGGTCGTCCTCCGCCCCGACGCCGAGGCACCCGCCGCGACCCTCACAGGGCTAGGGCAGGAGACGACCGGGTTCGTCGAACGCCACCGCGAACACGGCGAGACGGCCGTCGCCGGCGACTCGAAGTTCGAGGGCAAGTACGGCTTCGGTCCGGCCGTCGGCGCGGCCAGCGAGCGGGCACTCGACGGGGAGACGCCCGGCCGCGCCGTCGTCGGCGCGCCCGACCCGCGGACGGCACGGGCCGCACTCGGCGACTTCCCGGAGGTCGAACACGTCTCGACGCACGACGGCGTGGGTGACGCGGGCACCGCCGCGGTGTTGCTCGACCTCGCACACCTGCTGGAGACGGCTGACGCCGACGAGACGGTCCTCGTCGTCGGCTACGGGGCGGGCGGTGCGGACGCCCTCACGCTCTCGACGGGCGCGGGCGTGGGCGACGGCGGCGCGCGCTCGGTCCAGACCTACCTCGACGCGAGCGAGGAAGTCACCTACGCGAAGCATCTGGCGTACCGCGAACCGGTCGAGTACGAGGGGGTGAAGACGCCATGAGTGGGCCACGCTACGAGCGACGCAAGCGACAGGACCAGCACCTCGTCGGCTTCGAGTGTGGGGCCTGTGGCTGGGTGTCTTTCCCCGAGGAGAAGCGGACCTGCAAGCGGTGTGGCGACGCGCCCGCCGAGATGGAGGAAGTTCAACTCGCCGAACGCGGCGAGATTCAGACGTTCGTCGTCCAAGAGTACCTGCCGGACGACATCGAGACGCCCCAACCGGTGGCAATCGTGGACCTCCCACAGGCCGACGGCGACGGCGAACCGGCCCGAGCGTTCGGCTTGCTGACCGAGACCGACTTGGAAGAAATCGAGGTCGGCACCGAAGTCGAAGCACGGTTCCGCGAGATGTTCAGCGACGGTGAGCGGCCCATCAACTCGTTCAAGTTCGCGGTCCCACGGGAGGAGAAAGCATGACAGAACCGTACGTCGTCGGCGCGGGGATGATAGACTTCGGGGAACTGTACGAGCAGTCCTTCGACGACCTGATAGAGGACGCCTACATCTCCTTGCTCGACAACGTCGACAAGGGACTGGACCCCAGCGACATCGACGCCGCGTGGTACGGCACCATCGACATCGCCAACGAAGGGTCGTCGGGGTCGGCACTCGCCCACGCGACGGGCCTGTTCGAGACGCCCATCACCCGCGTCGAGAACGCCTGTGCGACCGGGAGCGACGCGTTCCGTAACGCCGCACAGGCGGTCAAGGCCGGCGACGCCGAAGTCGCCTTGGTCCTCGGTGCGGAGAAGATGACCGACTCCACCGAGGGACTCATCGCCAGTGCCGCGCTGGAACGCCTCTGGCGCGGCCGCGGCGTCACGATGCCCGCCTACTTCGGGATGCGGGCGACCCGCCACCTCGACGTCTACGACACGACCCGCGAACAAATCGCGGAAATCAGCGTCAAGAACCACGAGAACGGGACGAAGTACCCCCACGCCCACCAGCAGTTCGAGTGTACGGTCGAGGATGTCAAGGAGTCACCGACCGTCTCGTACCCGCTGAACCTCTACGACTGCTGTCCCATCACGGACGGGGCGTGTGCGGTGCTGGTGACGAGCGAGGAGCGCGCCCACGAGTTCACGGACGACCCGATTCGGGTCGCGGGCTACGGCCTCGCCAGCGACTCCTTCCAGCGGGGCGCGCCCGAGGCACTCTCGAACTTCCCGGCCACCCGGCAGGCCTCCAGTCAGGCCTACGAGCGGGCGGGCCTCGGGCCGGAGGACATCGACGTGGCCGAGGTCCACGACTGCTTCTCCATCACGGAACTCATCACCTACGAGGACCTCGGGTTCTGCGCCGAGGGCGAGGGCGGGCAGTTCGTCGACGACGGCAAGCCACACCTCGACGGCGAGAAACCGGTCAATCCTTCCGGTGGCCTGCTCTCGAAGGGCCACCCCATCGGTGCCACCGGCGTCGCCCAAATCGCCGAAATCTTCGAGCAGTTGCGCGGCGAGGCCGGCGACGTGCAGGTCGACGACCCGGAGGTCGGTCTCCAGCACAACATCGGCATCGGCCGGAACGCCACCGGCGCGGTGTCCTGCGTGAACGTCCTCGAACGGCCCTGACCGACCACCATTCTTTACCCCGGCCCGCGTAGCCCCCGGGGATGACTGACGCCCAGTCACCTGCGAGGAACCGGGAGGCCGCCGATGCTCGACGCTGAGCGACGGGCCGTCTGTGCCCATCTGTCAGACCTCGCCGCGCTCACGCCCGGTACGTCGGGGAACCTCAGCGTCCGCCGGGGCGACCGGTTTGCCGTCACGCCGACCGGCGTTCCATACGACGATATCGAGGCGGCCGACGTGCCGGTTCTGACCCTCGACGGCGAGCAAGTGGCGGGCGACGCCGACCCATCGAGCGAGACAGCGATGCACCGGGGCATCTACCGGGAGCGTGACGCCGGGGCCGTCGCCCACACGCACTCGCCGTGGGCCACCACGCTCGCGGTGCTGGGCGAACCGGTTCCGCCGGTCCACTACGCGCTGGCCCACGCGGGCGGGAGGGTTCCGGTCGCCGACTACGCGACCTACGGCACGGCGGACCTCGCCGCGAACGTCGTCGCGACCCTGACCGAGGCCGACGTGTCGGCCTGCCTCGTCGCCAACCACGGCGTCGTCGCCACGGGTGAGGACGCGGCCGCCGCCGTCGAAACCGCCCGCGCCGTCGAGACGACGGCCCGCCTCTACTGTCAGGCGGCGACCATCGGCGACCCGCGGGAACTCCCCGAGTCGGAACTCGCGGCCGTCGCGGCGAAGTTCGACGCGTACGGGCAGGACGAGTGAGGGCGGTGGCGAGGAACCGACGACCCTCACTGCGGCGGCGACCGACTGTTTTTATCGCTGCGTGTCGAAGTGTGTGGTATGAGAACAATTCAGTGGGACGACGGCCGGGACTGCATCGCGATGGTCGACCAGACGAAACTCCCGGCGGAGTACACCACCTACTACGCCGAGACGGTGGCAGACCTCGTCGAGAGCATCGAGGTACTGCGGATTCGTGGCGCGCCCGGCCTCGGCGGTGCGGGAACGCTGGGCGTCGCACTCGCCGCGCGCCGCAACGACGGCGACACCTACGACGCGTACGAGGCGGCGGTCCGCGAGGACGCCGACCGCATCGCAACCGCACGGCCGACGGCGGTCAACCTCTCGCGGGAAGTCGAGGCGGCACTCGGCGAACTCGACGCCGCGACCAGCATCGCCGAGGCCCGCGAGCGGACGCTCACGCACGCGAAGGCGGTCTGTGACCGGGACGTGGAGCGCAACAAACGCCTCGGGGAACACGGCGCGGCACTGCTCGCCGACGACGACACCGTGATGACCCACTGCAACGCCGGCGCGCTGGCGACGGTCGATTGGGGCACCGCGCTCGGCGTCGTCTACTCCGCCCACGAGGCGGACAAGGCGGTGTCGGTCATCGCCAACGAGACGCGCCCCCTGAACCAAGGGGCGCGCATCACGACGGTCGAACTACAGGAACACGGCGTCGAGACGACGCTCATCCCGGACAACGCGAGCGGCCGCGTCATGCAGGAGGGCCGCGTGGACGCCGTGGTGGTCGGGGCCGACCGCATCGTCCTGAGCGGGACGGGCGAGTTCGCCGACGGTGCGGTGTTCAACAAAATCGGGACGTACAAACACGCCGTCCTCGCGGACCGGCACGACGTTCCCTTCGTCGTCGCGGCTCCCCGGGCGACCATCGACGCCGAGACCAGCGTCGAGGACGTGGAAATCGAGGAGCGGGACGGCGACGAACTCCGGGAAATCTACGGGACGCAGAACGCGCCCGAGGACGTGCCGGTGTACAACCCCGCCTTCGACCCGACGCCGATGTCGCTCGTGGACTACGTGGTGACCGAAGTCGGCGTCTTCGAGCCGCCGCTGGACCGCGAGGCAGTCGTCGAGGACACGGCGACGCCCGCACACTGACTCACAGCAGGACCGACCCGGCGAGGGCGAGCGCGACTAACGTCGCCGCAACGTCCCCGGTCCCGAACGTGAGCGGTGGCAGCGTCGGGTTCCACGAGAGACACCGCGCCCGGAGCGCGAGCGAGAGGCGGTCGGCGCGGTCGAAAGCACGCGCGAATCCCGACACGGCGACCAGCCGCATCCGCTCGGTCAGCGGCAACTCCGTCCCGAGTCGGGCGTGCATCGCGTCCCGCGCACGGGAGAGGTCGGCCCGCAGGACCGGCAGGAAGCGAAAGACGAACGACACGCCCATTCCGAGGAACTGTCCGGGTTTGCCGGGCACGAGCCACTGAATCGCCGCGCGTGACTCCCGGACCGGTGTCGTCTGGACGTACGCCGCGCTCACGAACAGAATCAACAGCACCCGGTAGCTCGCGAGTGCCGGAAAGGTGGCCGCGGACACCGAGAACCACGGCGGGCCGAGTCGGACGCCCTCCAGTATCGGCCCGGCGACCAGAATCGGGAGGACGTACCGGATGTCGACTGCGACGGCGACCGGCGAGAGGCGGGCCGCCGCCAGCACGCCACCCGTGACGGCGGTGAGTGTCGCCAGCCCGGTCGGCGTGGTGTGGGCGAACGCGGCGCCGGCGAAGCCGACTTGGACGGCGAGTTTGCTCCGGGGGTCGAGCGAGTGAGCGAGCGACGCCCCGGGGTCGTACCTCAGCATACACGCACGCCGTAGTCCGGGAGGTCGTCCCGGAGGTCGGCCGGTGCCCCCGCGGCCGCGAGGGTGCCGTCGTCGAGTAGCAAGAGGCGGTCGGCCAGTTCCGTGAGGTCCCGCAGGTCGTGCGTGACGACGACGACGCTCGTCCCCGCCTCGTGGAGGCGTTCGAGGTGGTCGAGGACGGTCTGCCGTGCCGGCCAATCGAGGCTGGTCAGCGGTTCGTCCAGCACGAGGTGGTCCGGCTCCATCGCCAGCGCGCCGGCGATGGCGACGCGGGCCTGTTCGCCCCCGGAGAGTCGGTCGACGCGCTCCTCGCGGCGGTCGGTCATCCGTACGGCCGCCAACGCGGTGTCGACCCGGCGGTCGATTTCCTCGTGGGAGAGCCCGAGGTTCTCCGGGCCGAAGGCCACGTCGGCTGCCACCGTCGCGGCCACGAACTGGTCGCGAGGGTCCTGAAACACCATGCCGACGGCCTGCCGTGCCGCCACGAGATTGGCGGCCACCGGCCGCCCGTTGACCGAAACGTCGCCCTCGTCGGGTTCCAACAGGCCGTTGAAGTGACGTATCAGCGTGGACTTGCCGGACCCGTTCGGCCCGACGACGACGGCGAACTCGCCGTCGGCTATCGTACAGTCGACGCCGTCGAGGACCGCCGTCTCGCCGTAGGCGTACCGGAGTCCACGCGTCCGTATCATCGAGCCATTATCTCGTCGCTCCGCACGACGGCGACGGCGGCCGCGATTTTGAACGCCTCGGCGGGGATGAACGCGGCCGCACCCGCGAAGAACGCCGCCTCCGGGCCGAGACCGAGGACGAGCATCAGCCCGGCGACGCCCATCGCGTAGATGATGACGACGCCGACGACCATCGCACCCACGAGCCGCGGGAGGCTGACCGACCGCGGGTCCCCGAGCGTGAACCCGCTGTGGACGATGGTACCGACGACGATGGCCGCGAGCGGGTACGACCATAGATAGCCGCCCGTACTCCCCAACAGTTGGCCGAGTCCCGCCGCACCGCCGCTGAACACCGGTGCCCCGACGGCCCCCGCCGCGAGGTAGAGGACGAGCGACGCCCCGCCCCACAGCGGACCGAGCATGATACCGGCGAGGAACACGCCCAGTACTTGGAGCGTAATCGGTGCCGGCGAGACCGGATTGGGGAACGTGACGTAGGCGAACGCACCCATCAGTGCGGCGAACAGAGCCGCGCGCCCGACGTTCTCGACTGTCTCGTCGCCCACCAGTTCGACCGCCTCGGTGTCGGTACTCATCGCTGCCACCCCGTATCGCCAATCGCTAGAGACATACGTACCTGTCCGTCACAGTCAACCCGATTGAAAACTTCGGTTGACGCCGGCCGAGCAGGCGTGACAGGAGAGGGCCGCGAGTTACAGTTTACTCTCGGCGTCGTCGGCGAGTTCCTGCATTCGCTTACCGATGCGGCCCGCGTCGGAGAACTCGTCTTCGCTCATCGCCGTCGCCAGCGCGTTACCGAGGACGAACACCGCGTGCTTGTGCTCGCTCTTGGACATGTGAACGTCGTCCGGCGTCACGTCGAGTTCCTCGTAGGCGTCGAACAGCGAGGAGTCCGTGCCTTCGAGGTCCTTGAAGTACTCCATTATCAGCACCATGTGTTCGTGCAGTTCGAGCAGTTCGTCTTTGTGCATGGCTACGGGTTGGTGAGACGGCGGTTTAAGGATTTCTGACAGTCGATGGCTCGAAAACCAGTCAAAACACGTATTCGTCGTCGTGGCCCATCATCCCGTCGTCCTCCAGACCGGCCTCCTCCTCGTCGTCGACCGGACCACTCGTCTTGTACGCCTTTATCCCGGTCGAGAGTAAGTCTTCGATGGCTTCCTCGCGGTTGAGGAACTCGCCCTTCTCGACGAGCTGGGCGATTTGCATCTCCAAGTGTTCCGGGATGTTGATCTCTGCCTTGGGCATCTTGACGTTCGAGGTTTCGACTGAGGGGTATTTAAGCTTGGCGGGGATATTGCGACGATAGAAAATAATTACTCCGACAGTGAGAACACTCGTTCCAAAAAGCCCCATGTGAATTTTGTGTGAGGCCAAGAATCCTGCGCTATCGGACAGACCACTCGCGGCGTCGACGGCAGTAGCGAGTCTCGGTCGATGGGTCTACACGGCACCGCCACGTGGATTGTCGCATGCGCGACGTAACCGACCTCTACCGGGAGTTCGGCGACGACCGGTTACCGCCCGGCCAGCACGAGACGGACGGTTTCCCGATACTCTCGAAGGGGACGACGCCACGGTGGGACCCGGAGGCGTGGGAGTTCCGCGTCTCCGGGGCCGTCGAGGAGGAACTGACGCTCTCGTTCGAGGAGTTCCGGGCGTTGCCGAGCGAGACGCAGCGACAGGACTTCCACTGCGTGACCGGGTGGAGCAAGTTCGACTGTCAGTTTACCGGGGTTCCGTTCCCCGAACTCGCCGAGCGCGCAGGCGTCCACGACGACGCCTGTCACGTCATGTTCACCAGCCTCGACGACTATACGACAGACCTCCCGCTCGAAGCGTGCATGCGCGACGAAGTGCTGTTCGCGTGGGGGTACGACGGGGACGACTTGGCGGCGGACCACGGCGGGCCGCTCCGAGTCGTGACGCCTCACCGCTACGCCTACAAGGGAGCGAAGTGGGTCTGTGGCGTCGAGTTCCTCACGGACCCGGAGCGGGGGTTCTGGGAGAAGCGCGGGTACTCGGTGACCGCGAACCCGTGGACCGAAGACCGGTACAGCTGAGCGACTCGACAACCCGTCGCGCGTTGACTACCGACGGGGAAGGACACTCTCAAGAACCCTGCACCCTTACTAGAGGCAGATGGAACCGGCCCACCGCGAGGAGACGACGGGTCCGCGAACGGGCGCGGCCCTCGTCGGTCGAACCTGCGAGATACCGGACGTGTCCTACCGGGCGTTTCTCGCCAGCCAACCGGCCCCACGGGTCCACTGGGCCGCGCCCGACGGCCTCGAAGTCGTCGGGAGCGGGGCCGCCGTCACGCTCACCGCAGACGGCTCCGACCGCTTCGAGAGCCTGCGCCGCGGGGCGGCTACCGTCTTCGAGACGGTCGACCGCTCGGGGCCGCCGGAGACACGGCCGCGACTACTCGGCGGCCTCGCGTTCAACGAGAACCACGAAGAGCGCGGGCCGTGGACCGGGTTTCCCGCCGCGTCGTTCACGCTCCCACGCGTCCAGTTGACGCGGGCCGACGGCACGACGTGGCTGACCGTCCGGGCGTACGACACCGAGGCAACGGGCGAACGCGTCGCCGCCACGCTCGAACGGACCCGCGAAGACATCGCGGACCTCCCGGTGATGCGACCCAGCGGCGGGCCGCCGGGCGTCCTCGAGACGCGCGTCACGCCGCCCAAAGACGAGTGGACCGAACAGGTCGAACAGGCGACGGGGTACATCCGCTCCGGCGACCTCCGGAAAGTCGTCCTCGCGACGGCACTGGAGGTCGACCTCGCCGACGACATCGACGTGCCGGACGTACTCGAACGACTGCGCCGCACCTACCCGAACTGCTACCGCTTCCTCGTCCAACCCGGCGACGACGGCGCGTTCTTCGGGCCGCCGCCGGAACGTCTCGTCAGGATGGACGGCCGGCGCGTCCAGACAGAGGCACTCGCGGGGTCCGTCCCGCGCGGCGAGACGCCCGAGAAAGACGCCGACTACGCACAGTCGATGCTCGACAGCGAGAAACTCCAGCACGAACAGCAGTTGGTGGTCGACGCCATCAGGAACCAACTCGAACCGCTCGGCGACGTTCACGAGGGGGAACAGGACGTGCGGAAACTCACGAACATCCAGCACCTCCAGACGCCGATTACGGCTGATTTGGACGGCGAGGGGCACGTCCTCGACATATTGGAGGCACTCCACCCGACGCCGGCGGTGGGCGGCCTCCCGCCGGACCGGGCGTGGGAAGTCATCCGGGAGACGGAGTCGTTCGAGCGCGGGTGGTACGCCGCACCGGTCGGCTGGTTCGATTCGAACGGTGACGGCGAGTTCGCCGTCGGCATCCGCTCGGGCGTCGCCGGCGGTACCCACGCCACGCTGTTCGCCGGGTGTGGCATCGTCGCCGACAGCGACCCGGACGAGGAGTGGGAGGAAATCCAGCCCAAGTACCGCCCCATCCTCGACGAACTCGAGAACGGCGCGGACGGGCCAGACGACTGACGATGACGGCACCGAACCGCGCCACACTGTGGGGTCGGACCGTCGCCGACGAACTGGCCAAAAGCGGCGTCACCGCGGCGTGCATCGCGCCCGGTAGCCGCTCGACACCGCTGACCGTCGCCCTCGCCGACCACGAGAGTATCGAGACGTTCTCGATACTCGACGAACGCTCGGCGGCCTTCTTCGCGCTGGGCCGGGCTCGCCGGACCGGCGACCCCACGGCCATCGTCTGTACCTCCGGAACGGCCGCGGCGAACTTCCACCCGGCCGTCATCGAGGCACACCAGTCGCGGGTGCCACTCCTCGTGCTGACTGCCGACCGACCGCCGGAACTGCAGGACAGCGGCGCGAACCAGACCATCGACCAGTCCGACCTCTACGGCGACGCGGTTCGCACGTCCCGCACGCTCCCCGAACCGAAACCGCGAGCGCGGGCACTCCGCTCGCTCCGGACCACCGTTTGCCGGGCCGTCGCCGAGACGACGGGGACGCCCGCCGGGCCAGTCCACCTCAACTGCCCGTTCGCGAAGCCGCTGGAACCCGTCGAGGTGCCCGGCGACGTGCCCGAGTCGCTGGCCGAGGAGGCACCGCTGGCCGTCGAGGGCCGGGCGGGGCCGTTCGTGGAGACGGCGGCGGGCCGCCCGGAGGTGGCCGCCGATGCCGCCGAGAGGTTCGTGGCGGCACTCGACGCGGCTGACCGGCCGCTGGTCGTCGCCGGACCGGCGGACGCGCCGACGCCGGACGCCGACGCTGTGGCCGACCTCGCGGCGGCCGTCGGCGCGCCGATACTGGCCGACCCGCTCTCGGGCCTCCGTTTCGGGGGACACGTCGACCGGACGGACGTGACCGTCTGTGGGGGGTACGACTCGTATCTGGACGGGGCCGACGACTGGCCGAACCCCGATGTCGTCCTCCGACTCGGGGCGTCGCCGACCTCGAAGGTCCTCAGACAGTACCTCCGTGACCACGCCGAGCGGCAGGTGGTCGTCGACCCGGCGGGCGGGTGGCGCGAGGCGGAGTTCACCGCTACGGACCTCGTCGTGGCGGACCCGACGCGGCTGGCGCGGACGCTGGCCGACGGAGTGGCTGACGCGGCGGCGTCGGCGTGGCGCGAGCAGTTTGCCGACGCCGAGCGGACGTACTGGGACATCGTGGCGACGGCCCGCAACGAGGAGTCCTTCGAGGGAGCGATACTCGCGGACGTGGCCGACGCGGTTCCCGACCCGGCGACGCTATTCGTCTCGAACAGCATGCCGGTCCGGGATTTGGACCGGTTCGGGCGGCCTCGCTCGACAGCGGTGACTGTCCACGGCAACCGGGGCGCGAGCGGTATCGACGGCATCACCAGCACGGCACTGGGTGCGGGGAGCGCGACGGACGACCCCCTCGTTCTCGTGACCGGCGACTTGGCGTACTTCCACGACTCGAACGGCCTGCTCTCCGTCGAGCGGTGTGGGGTGGACGCCACCATCGTCCTCGTCAACAACGACGGCGGCGGTATCTTCCACCTGCTTCCCATCGAGCAGTTCGACCCACCGTTCACCGAGCAGTTCGTGACGCCCCACGGCCTCGACTTCCAGCCGACGGCCGATCTCTACGGGCTGGGCTTCCAGCGCGTCCCGCCGGGCGAGCGGTTCCGCGAGGCGTTCGACGAGTCCGTGGGCCGGGACGGGACGCAGGTAATCGAAGTCGTCGTCGACGGCGAAGCCAGCCACCGGACTCGCGAGGCGGTCCACGAGCGCGTCCTCGAAACCGTCTGAGTCACGGCCGGAGTGCCGCCCGCGTCAGGAGTGCCAGACAGAACGGGAACCACGCCGCGACGGGGACGAGCAAGCCCACGGGGGAGAACAGCGAGAGACCGCCGATACCGAGCAACAGAAGCGGTGCGAGGACGCTCCACACCCCGAAGACGACGACGGCCACGTTCGGCATCGAGACGAGGTACGCCACGACGGCCAGCGTACAGAGGGCGACCACGACGTTCACCGCCATCGGGAACGCCGGCAAGACGCTGGCGACGACGAACACGGGATAGAGGAGCGACATCGTCCCCATCAGGATGACCGTCCGGGGCGTCAGCGGCAGGCGGACGCTGTCGGAGGACCCGCCGGTGTACTCCGTCTGCGTGGCGTAGGTGGTCTCCTCGCCGCCGCGCCGGGACTGGCGATAGCGTCCCGTGGCCGCGCCGTCCGTCGAGTCACCCGTCGTGGCACTCGCGTCGGCCGTCCCCGTCGCGTCCGCTCCCGTCCGCTGACGGTTCGTGTCACTCCCAGTACGGCTCCCCCGCGATTCCGTGCCGGTGCCCGCTCGGCCACCGCCGGCCGCCGCCGTGTCGTCCGCCGTCCGGTCGTCTGAGGACGCGGTTCCGGCACCTGCGGCGTCCGCCGTGTCGTCGGTGTCAGCACCGACGCCGGGACCGCCCAGTACTCGCTCGACGTACCGGTCGTGACCGAGGCGGTCGTACGTCGCTCGCTCGTCCTCGTCGGTGAGTACGTCGCGGGCTCGCGTGACGCGCTTGAACTCGTCTTCGGCGTCGGGCGCGTCGCTCACGTCCGGGTGCGTCTCCTTGACGCGGGCCCGGTACGCGGCCTCGATTTCCTCGCGCGAGGCGTCGGATGGGACCGACAGCACCTCGTAGAACGTCTCGGTCATTGGAGGGCAGTGGCCGAGTCCTACGAGCGCGGTCGTATAAATCCAGCCGCTCCGCACCACCGCAACCGGGAACCTATTTGATGCGGCCAACCTCACTCGGGGTATGGTCTCTGAGATTTTCGACGGCGAGCGATGGGAGGAAATCGGAGAGTTCGACTTCGAGGACATCACCTACCACCGCGCGACGGACACCGGCGCGGTCCGCATCGCGTTCGACCGCCCCGAGGTGCGCAACGCCTTCCGTCCGCCGACGGTGGACGAACTCTACGTCGCACTGGACCATGCCAAGCGACAGACCGACGTGGGCTGTGTCCTGCTGACCGGCAACGGCCCGTCGCCCGACGACGGCGGGTGGGCCTTCTGCTCGGGTGGCGACCAGCGGGTCCGAGGACCCGACGGGTACGAATACGACAGTGATGGCAAGACGGGACGCCTCCACATCCTCGAAGTCCAGCGGCTCATCCGCACGATTCCCAAAGTCGTCGTCGCCGTCGTCCCCGGGTGGGCCGTCGGCGGCGGCCACTCCCTCCACGTCGTCTCGGACATGACCATCGCAAGCGAGGAACACGCGAAGTTCCTCCAGACGGACCCCGACGTGGCCTCCTTCGACGCCGGATTCGGGTCGGCGTATCTCGCCCGCCAAATCGGCCAGAAGAAGGCCCGCGAGGTGTTCTTCCTCGGGAAAACCTACGACGCCGAAGAAGCCGCGGACATGGGGATGGTCAACGACGTAGTTCCCCACGCCGAACTGGAGGACGAGGCCCTGGCGTGGGCCGAAGCCATCATGAGTAAGTCCCCGACGGCCATCCGGATGTTGAAGTACGCGTTCAACCTCGTCGACGACGGCCTGATGGGTCAGCAGGTGTTCGCGGGCGAGGCGACACGACTGGGCTATCAGACCGCCGAGGCACAGGAGGGGCGGGACGCGTTCAACGAAGATCGGGAGCCGGACTTCGAGCAGTTCCCCTGGCACTACTAACCCACCTTTTTCCGCGTCGGGTGACGCGCGGAGCGCGTCACCACTCCTTGAAAAACGTGGGCGAAGAAGCCGCGAGCGCACCAGTGGTGCGCTCGCGGTTGCTATGCTCGTGCCACCGCAACCGCCCCGCCCCGTATCCGTGCCGCTCTGCAACCGCCTGCCACGACGCCCGCGGACGAACGGAGTGGTAAGGTTGACACGGCTGGGAATCCAACAGTACGGCAATGGCAACGGCCGAGGCAGACGTGTCACGAACACGCGCGTGGCTGATGGCGGCGCGTCCACAGACGCTCCCGGCGGGGGCCGCTCCCGTCATCGTCGGGACCGGACTCGCGCTCCACGCCGGCGTGTTCGCGCTCCTCCCGGCAGTCGCGGCACTCCTCGGCGCGGTCCTCCTGCAAGTAGGGACGAACTTCGCCAACGACTACTACGACGCGGTGAAGGGGACCGACTCCGCCGAACGCGAGGGGTTCACCCGCGTCACCGCCGGTGGTCTCATCGAACCCGCGCGGGTCAAGCGGGCGATGGCCGCCACCTACGGGTTGGCCGTCGTCGTCGGCCTCTATCTGGTCTCCGTCGGCGGCGTCCCCATCCTCGTCGTCGGCCTGTCGAGCATCCTCGCGGGCGTCGCGTACACCGGCGGTCCGTATCCGTACGGCTACCGCGGCCTCGGTGACCTGTTCGTGTTCGTCTACTTCGGCCTCGTGGCGGTGACGGGGACGTACTACGTTCAAGCCGCCGCGTCGCTCCCAGCCGTCGGCCCGCTCGCCGTCGGGATTCCGCCGGGGACGGTCACCGCGGCGGCACTGACCGCCAGCCTCCCGGCCGCCGGCCTCTCGACAGCCATCCTCGTCGTCAACAACATCCGCGACAAGGAAGAGGACGCGGCGGCGGGCAAGCGGACGCTGGCGGTCATCTTGGGCTACCGGGCGAGCAGAGTCGAGTGGACGGCGATGGTCGGGATGGCCTACGTCGTCCCCGTCGTGTTCGCGCTCGACCCGAGTTTCGGACTGACGGTGCTGTTGCCGCTCCTGACGCTTCCGCTGGCCATCGCAATCAGTCGGGTCGTGTACGTCCGGACCGACGGGGCGGCACTCAACCCGGCACTCGAACGGACTGGACAGTTACTGGCGATGCACTCGGTACTGTTCGCAACGGGGTTGGCACTCGCATGATGTCGATCGAGCCGTTCACCCTACAGTTGACGCGGCCGCTCGAAACAGCACGGGGGCCGATTCACCAGCGCGACGGCTTCCTCGTGCGCATCGAGTACGCCGAGGAGACTGGCGTGGGCGAAGCGACGCCGCTGCCGGGGTGGACCGAATCGCTCTCGGACTGTCGGGACGCGCTCGAACGCGCACCCGAACTCGCCCGCGAGGAGGACTGGGGTGTCGCGCTCGGGGAGACGAACGCACCCGCCGCGCGGCACGCGCTCGCGGTGGCACTGGCCGACGCCAAGGCACGGGCGCGCGGCGTGCCGCTGTACCGGTCGCTCGGGAGCGACGAGTTGGTCCACCGTGTTCCGGTCAACGCCACCGTCGGCGACGCAGACCCGGCAGAGACGGCCGAGCGGGCGGCCGAGGCCGTCGCCGACGGGTTCGGCTGCGTGAAGGTGAAGGTGGGTGCCCGGAGCGTCACGGCGGACGCCGACCGGCTGCAGGCGGTCCGGGAGGCGGTCGGTCCGGACGTGACCCTGCGTGCGGACGCCAACGGCGCGTGGGACCGTGCGGAAGCCGAGCGCGCGCTCGACTCCTTCGCGTCGTTCGGCCTCCAGTACGTCGAGCAGCCACTACCCGCGTCGGAGGTGCCGGCACACGCGGCCCTCCGCTCTGCGGGGACCGTCCCCATCGCCCTCGACGAGTCGCTGTCGGCGCGGTCCGTCACCGACGTGCTCGCCACGGACGCCGCCGACTACCTCGTCCTCAAGCCGATGGCCCTGGGCGGGCCGGACCGGGCACGACAGGCGGCACGACAGGCCCGGCAGGCTGGTGTCACCCCCGTCGTCTCGACGACGATAGACGGCGTCGTCGCCCGGACTGCCGCCGTCCACGTCGCGGCGGCGATTCCGGACGTGCCGGCGTGTGGCTTGGCGACGGCGGCGTGGCTGGAAAGCGACATGTGTCGTGACCCCGCACCGGTCGCGGCCGGTGAGATAGAGGTCCCACAGACCGACGGTCTCGGCGTCTCCCCGGACGAGCAATGACTCCGGACGCGTGGTCGAGTCGTGACCCCCTCGCCCGGCGCGTCGCGGCGACGCCCGAGCGGACCGCCATCGTCGACACCGACGACGACACGACCAGAACATACCGCGAGTTCGACGCGGCGGTAGACGAGCGGGCGGCCGCGCTCTCCTCGCTCGCCGGGCAGGCTCCGACCGTCGCGCTGTTGCTCGACACGCGCCCGGCGTTCGCCGACATCGCGTTCGCCACGCTCCGCCTCGGCGGGACGCTCGTCCCCCTGAACACGCGGCTCACGGCGAGTGAACTCGACGACCGAGTCGCGCGGACCACCCCCGACCTGCTCGTCTGTGGCGCGAACACGGAGACGCTCGCTCGCGAAGTCGGCGACGGACCGGTCGCCAGCGTCGACACGCCGGAGACAGCGGACGTACACTCACTCGACGGCGGGGACGGGGCAGCCGTCGAACCGGCACCCGTGGACCGCGAGACGGAGTGGCTCGTCCTGTTCACCTCGGGGACGACAGGGCGACCGAAGGGCGTCCGGTTGACGGTCGGAAACCTCGTATCGAGCGCGACAGCCTCCGCGTACCGCCTCGGCGTCACACCCGGGGACCGCTGGCTGTGCTGTCTCCCGATGTACCACATGGGCGGGTTCGCCCCCGTCGTCCGCTCGACGCTCTACGGAACGACGGTCTTCCTCCAGCGGTCCTTCGATGCCGAGCGGACGGCCGACGTGTTGGCCGACTACGGTGCGACCGGCGTCTCGTTGGTGCCGACGATGCTCCGACGACTGCTCGACGCTGACTGGGAGCCGTCACCGACCCTCCGGTTCGTCCTCCTCGGTGGCGCGCCGGCCACGACCGACCTCCTCGACCGGGCACTCGACCAGAACGTCCCCGTCCACCCGACCTACGGCATGACCGAGACGGCCTCACAGATAGCGACCGCACGACCCGAGCAGGTTTCTTCCCGCGAAGGTACCATCGGACAGCCGCTCGTGAACACCGACGTGACGGTGGTGGGAGAGGACGGAACGCCCTGCGAAGTGGGCGAGCGCGGCGAGTTGGTCGTCGCCGGACCGACGGTGACGCCGGGCTACCTCGACGGCGACGTGACTGACGCGGCGTTCGGCGAGTACGGCCTGCACACGGGCGACGCGGGCTATCGGGACGAGGACGGCCGGGTCTGGGTCCTCAACCGACTTGACGACCGTATCGTGACCGGCGGGGAGAACGTCGACCCCGGTGAAGTGGTCGGGGCACTCCGCGACCACCCAGGGGTTCGGGACGCCGCCGTCGTCGGCCTCACGGACCCGGAGTGGGGCGAACGGGTCGCCGCCCTCGTCGTTCCCGACCCACAGGACGTGCCGACGGCGGACGACATCGAAGCCCACTGCCGGACGCGGTTGGCGGGATTCAAGCGGCCGCGAACCGTCGCGTTCGCCGACGCCCTCCCCCGGACCGCGTCGGGGACCGTCGACCGCGAGGCGGTCCGGGACCGGTTGCGCGAGGACAGGCCTTAATTCGGCGTGGAACCTACGGTCGCCCGTGTGTACGCTCGTCCTCGCATGGCAAGTGTTCGCCGACACGCCCGTCGCCGTCGCGGCCAACCGCGACGAGATGGTGGGCCGCCCCTCGGAGCCACCGGCACGCATCGCGGAGAATCCCGCCATCGTCGCCCCGCGTGACGCCGAGGCCGGTGGGACGTGGGTCGGCTACAACGAACACGCACTGTTCGCCGGTATCACGAACCGCTGGACCGACACCGACCTCGCGGGCGACCGCTCGCGCGGCTTGCTCGTCCGTGACGTGCTCGAACGGGAGCGTGCGGAGGACGCTGCCCGCTACGTCGAACAGGCCGTCAGGGACGACGAGTACGACGGGTTCAATCTCGTCGTCGCCGACGAGAGTGCGGCCGTCCTACTCGAGTGGGACGGCCAGTTCGCTGTTCGGAACCTCGAACCCGGCGTCCACGTCGTCGTGAACGTCGGTGCCGACGGCGACTACGTGATACCCGCCGCACGACCGGACGTGGGCGAACAGCAGGCGGGCAACGCGAACGCCGTCAGAACCGCGCTCCAACCGGAACCGGGCGAGCAGGCGGGCGTCTGGCTGGAGCGAGCGGCCGACGTGATTGCCGACCACGAGTACGGCGTCTGCATCCACCGCGACCGGTTCGGGACGCGCTCGTCGTCGCTGGTGACGCTCGGACCCGAGGGCGGCACCTACCGCTTCGCCGACGGGCCGCCCTGCGAGACGGAGTACCGCCGTGTCGAAAGTCAGGTTTAAGCCGCCGACCGTACGTAGGTTGAGACGATATGGCTGCGTCGGACCAAGACATCTCCGAGGACGAGCGTGCCGGACTGGAACTCGTGCGGGAGACGGGGGGCATCCACCAGAGCGAGTTCTGGAAGGAACTCGGCGTGTCTTCACGGAAAGGCAGTCGAATCGTCGAGTCGCTCGCCGAAAAGGGACTCATCCAGCGCGAGGAAACTATCTACGAAGGGCACAACACGTACCACCTGACGCCCGCGCCGCGCGACCTCGATTTCTCCCTGTTGATGGCCGGTGACATGCTCTCGCCGTTCATCGGCGACGAGGAGGTCGACCCCCACTCGGACGCCTTCTCCCAGTGGGTGATGAATCTCGCCTACGAAGAGTGAGCGTTTTTTAGGAGAGTCACGAGTACGGCCCGGCATGTTCGCCCGCGGCTGGTCGCCCTCCGACACGCAACGTCGTGCGTTCTCCCTCGTGGTCGGCCTCCTGTTGGTGTTGAACCCCTTCCTCGCCCAGCAGTTCGACCTCGGGGGACCCAGATACGAGTACACTGCCGCGCCGGTCGAACCGGCCGGTGACTCCCTCGATTTCGCGGAAGACACGCGCACACCGTACGGGACGGACCTCCGCGGCGTCGACTGCTACCTCCTCGACCGTCCGTGGACCTGCTACCTCGAAGAGCGCGCGGCAGTGAACGGGTCGGTCACGGTCACCACCGAGCGCGGCTACGACCGACCCAGTGCCGAGTTCGTCCACCTCGAAGGCGGATTCTACCGCCGGACGGCGACCGATATCGAGGACACCGGGCGCGTCGAGTACGAACGCGTCGACGCACAGACGGTGCTGTCGGCAGTGAGCGTCACGCGGGCACGCGCTCCCGACCCGTTCCAGCGAGCGGTTCGGGAGGGGACGGCAACGTCCAGACACGAGTACGAGGCCGCTCGGTTCGTCCGCGATGGCTCGAACTACTACATCGTCGGTCCAGTCGGGTCGGACCGCGGCATCGACGACCGTTGGACTCTGTCCTTCGTGGGAACTGTCCTCGGCCTGCTCGTACTCCGGCGTGGCTACCGACAGTCACTCGTCGGTGACGAGTGAGTGAAGCAGGGTGCTACTCGACGACAGGCCACCGCCCGGTCGACTGGCGAAGCGAACCGCTGGCGGCGAAATTCAGAACACGGAATACGAAGTCGAGAATCGGAGAACAGTCGTCGGTGTGGGCCTCAGACGCCCCGTCCCTGGAGTTTCTCTTCCTCGTCGAGGTCGGCGTTCGCGTCGCCTTTCATCCCCGAGCCGATGCCCTTGGCGATGTCCGCGAGCGTGTCGGGGTCGTCCCAGTTGTTGACCGCTTCGACGATGGCCTCGCCCATCGCCACGGGGTCCTCCGCACCGAAGATACCCGACCCGACGAAGATGCCGTCACAGCCGTGGTGCATCATCAAGGCGGCGTCGGCGGGCGTGGCGATGCCACCGGCCGCGAAGTTGACGACCGGAAGGCGTCCCATCTCTGCCGTCTCGTGGACGAGGGTGATGGGTGCCTCGTGGTCGCGCGCCCACCGCTCGCGCTCCTCGTGAGTCATCCCCTTGAGTTCGCGTATCGACCCCTTGATGTTGCGCTGGTGGTGGACGGCTTGGTTCACGTCGCCCGTCCCGGCCTCGCCTTTCGTGCGAATCATCGCCGCCCCTTCGTGGACGCGACGGAGGGCTTCCTCGAGGTTGCGCGCGCCGCAGACGAACGGCGACGTGAAGTCGCGCTTGTCGATGTGGAAGCGGTCGTCGGCGGGCGTCAGCACTTCGGACTCGTCTATCATGTCCACGCCGAGCGACTCCAGAATCTGGGCCTCCTTCGTGTGACCGATTCGGGATTTGCCCATCACCGGGATGGACACCTCGTCGATGATGCCCTCGACGTCGACGGGGTCGGGCATCCGGGCGACGCCGCCCCGCTTGCGGATGTCGGCGGGGACTGCTTCGAGTGCCATCACCGCAACAGCACCCGCGTCCTCGGCAATGCGGGCCTGTTCGCGGTTGACCACGTCCATGATGACCCCGCCTTTCTGCATCTTGGCGAACCCGCGCTTGACCAACTCGGTCCCGCGCTGGAGGTCTTCCAAATCGGTCGCGTCTGACATACTCCTTCGTAGGGTCTTGACGCACTTAACACGTCTCCTTTGCCGGGCGAGCACCGCCAGCGAGTGGCCGCCGCGAGCGGTCAGTCGGACCAGTGACCACTAGGGTTTTGCCACCCCCGGCCGTGCCTCCGGGCATGGCAGTACGCGACGCCGGGCGACGGTTCGAGCAGTTCGTCGCCCGGTACTTCGGCGGCCGACTCCCCGACCGAGAGTCACTCCCGTGGTACGTCTCGCCCCTTCCCGCGTGGCTGGAAGACGCCGCCCTTCGGTTGGCGTGGCCCATCGCCCTCGTGAACCTCGTCGGGACGGCCTTCGGCTTCTGGTACTACGGGTTCCAGCCGGTTCCGACGTCGACGCCGCTGGTGACCGGCCAGTTCGCAATCACGCCGCCGGAGATGTGGGTGTTCGTCCCCGATAGCCCCGTCGCAACTGCGTTCATCGGCCTCTCGCTCGTCGCGTGGCGACTCGACTGGGAAGCCGATTGGCTCCACGTCATGGCGTTTTTCGGCTGTATCAAACTCGGCCTGTGGACGCCCTACGTCCAGTTGGGTATCAACGGTCTCGGACAGACGCCGCTGTGGCTCTATCACTTTCTGGTCTGGAGCCACCTCGCGATGGCCGTCGAAGCCTTCCTCGTCCACCGCTACAGCGACTTCCCGGTGTGGGCCGTCGCCGTCGCCACCGTCTGGTATCTCGGGAACGACATCGTGGACTACTTCGTCCCCGTCGTCGGTGACCCGCACCACACCCTGCTGACGGCGGAGTTTACCGCCGACGGCATCAACCACGCGCTTCCCGCCCACGACGCCGCGGCCGCTGGAGCCGTGTTCCTGACCGTGTTGGCCGTCTTCCTCGCGTTGGCGACACGAGTGAAGAAGGTCGAACGGACCTGACCCCCCTCGGAATCCGCACCCTCGGACGATCACGAAGGTTTTGTTTACGGCTGTTTTCGTGAGAAATAATTACCTCAACGGAATTGTAGTGAGCGTAATATGTTCGACGAAACCACGCGACGGGACGTCCTCGGGCTGGCCGCAGGTGCGGTCGCCACGGGCGTCGCAGGCTGTAGTACCGACAGTGAAGCCGAAACGACGGCCGAAAGTGACGGCGAAACCACGACGAGCGGTGACGGTGAGGCGACGACAGACGAGAGCGGGACGACAGCCGACGGGACCGAGACGGGACCGTACCGGAACGGCGTCGCCGAGGACGCGTCGGTATCTCTCGCCGTCCCGGCCGACGGGACGACAGCGAACAGCCCGTACCTCCAGTGGGACGCCGAGGCCGATGGCGTCACCATCGAGGAGTCCGGCGAGGTGAACGAGGGCGCGGGCCACTACCACGTCCTCGTCGACACGGACCCGGTCGAGCCCGGCGAGACCATCCCGAGCGATGACCAGCACGTCCACTACGGCACCGGCCAGGCCGACGGGGTCCTCGAACTCGAACCCGGCGACCACACGCTCCACCTACAGGTCGCAGACGGGGCGCACACCGCGATGGCACTGACCGACACCGTCGAGGTGACCGTCGAGGACACGGCCAATCTTGACCTCTCGACGACAGTCGACGGGAGTACCGTCGAGTGGGAGGTGACCGCAACGGACTACACCATCGAGCCGTCCAGCGAGGGGATCAACTCGAACGCCGGCCACCTCCACGCCGTCATCGACACCGACCACGTCCCCGTGGGCGAGGTCATCCCGAGCGACGCGAACCACATCCACTACGGCGACGGGTCGACGAGCGGGAGCATCGACCTCGCCGGACAGCTCGGTGACGAGTACGAATCCGGTGAACACACCATCCACTTCCAGGTCGGTTCCGGCTCACACCGGGCGACGATGGTCCACGCGCACACGACCGTCACGACCGAATAATCACCACCGGACGGCTTCTTATTCCCCGTTCTCGTCGCTGTCGGCGTGGGCACGCACCCACAGTTCACCGATGCGCGAGAGGCGGGTTCGGTACGACTTCCCGTGTTCCTCCTGTTCGATGTAGCCCTTCCCGCCCGGCCCCAGTCGGTCGACGTTGTAGATGACCTTCGAGCGGAACGAGTCGGTGTACTCCTCGCCGAGTTCGAGCGCGAGTTCCTGTGCCAACTCCGAGACGGACTCGAACTCGCCGTGTTCGCCGAGCGTGAACAGGATTATCTCCTCGAAGGGCTTGACGTTCGAGAACGACGCGACCGGGAGTTCCACGATGTGGCTCCCGTCGATTTCCTTCGCGCCGATGGTCGTCCCGCGCTCGTCGAACTCCGCGAGCAAGTCCCGTGCGGCGGTGAGCCGCTCGGTCACGCGATCGTCGTCCACGTCGTCGTCCAAGTCCGAGAGGAGGGCGATCTGCCGCCGGAGTTCCTCCGCGAGTTCCGTTTCGAGGTACTTCTCCGGCACCGTGTAGTAGGTGTGGATGCGGTCACGGTCGGCCTCCCGCTCGACCATAATCGAGTGGGCGGCGGTGGCGAAGGCAAAGGAGACAGTCCGTGGCATCGCGGAGATGTTGACCCACACCTCGTCGTCGTCGGCCACCCGCGGGTTGCGCTCGGTGGCGTCCTCGGCGTCCCGTCCCCGGTCGAGTTCGGTCATGATGAGGTCGTAGGCCTGCTCGAACGCCTCGTCGTAGTCGTACACGTCGTCGACCACGATGCGTTCGGTTTCGGCCCCGAGCAGGTTCCGGAAGTCCGTCTCCAACTTCTCGGCGAGGTTCCGGGAGTACTCGACGTTCGCCTCGCTCCCGACTGCCCCCTCCAGCAGGATAACGCGGTCCACGTCCAACTGCTCCCGGACGAGCGGCGCGATGAGCCGGTCGTAGTCGAAGCCGACCGGGACGATGTGGGTCTGCATGACTGACGTTACTTAGCTCGGGATGTTAAGCGTTCGAGTCTCCGACCGGCCCGCGAGTCCGGCCGAACACGGCCCCGGCGGCGGTGGCTCGAAGACACAGCGGTGCGGTCAGTCCGCCGACAGCCCGTCGTAGAGGCTCGCGTCCTCGGTGGCAGAGGGGGAGGTGACGAACGACACGCCGACGGTCAGCACCAGCCCGAGTGCCATCCCCGCGAGCGACGGCGAGAAGCCGCCGAGGCCGGGGGCGAACGGGAGGACGTAGGCGTCGGGGAACACGCCCGCGAGGGTGCTGTAGTAGGGGACGAACGGAATCGAGTCGATGACGCTCGGAACGTAGAACAGTTGACTCCCGACGACGCCGGCGAGCATCCCGTCACGGGTCGTGCCCTGCCAGTAGAGCGCGACAAGGACGGGCAGTGTGAGTTGCGCGAACCCGCCGAAGGCCGTGTCGCCGATTTGGATGAGCGTCCCCGGCCGGAGGAGGCTCAGCCCGAAGGAAACCAGCGCCAAGAGGACCACACCGGCCTGCCCGACGAGGGCTTCCCGGCGGTCGGTGACGCCCGTGGCGACCTGTCGGTACACGTCACGCGTCAGGTACGACGACCCGGACAACAGCATCGAGTCGCTGGAGGACATCATCGCGGCCATCGCGCCCGCGACGACCAGCGCGGCGAACCACGCGGGCGTGTACTCGTTCAGCAACAGTGGGAGGACGTTCTCGCCCGCGTCGGCCGTGATGCCGAGTCCCTGCGCCCACGCGCCGAGCATGAACGCCGGGACGAACAGCAGGAGGACGAGGACGGGCCAGAGCGTGAACGTCCGCTTGATGACGGCCTTCGACTGCGCGACGAAGAACCGCTGGTTCACCTGCGGGAACATCGTCACCCCGAACGCGATGGAGATAGCCGTCGAGAGGACGAACGCGGGCGAGTAGAGGCCGCCACCCAGCGCGAGGAACTCGGGGTTCGTCTCGGCCAATCGGGACGTGGCGGCACTCGGGCCACCGACGGCGGCGAGGACCCACGCGGCGGCCAGCCAGACCATCCCGAGCATGAATAGCCCTTGGAGCGTGTCGGTCCACGCCACCCCACGCATACCGGAGATGGTCACGTACACAATCATGAACAGCGTGATACCGCCCGCGCCGACCCAGTAGGGAACGGCCCCCTCAGTCAGCGCGACGAGTGCCGTCCCGGCACCTTGTTGCTGGAGCATCACGTACGGCACCAGCCAGAATAGGCTGACTCCGGCGACGAACACCCGCAACAGACGCGACCCGAACCGGTCGCCCAACATCTCCCCGAGCGTGACGTAGCCGTGATCCTGTCCGACCAGCCACTGTTTGTAGCCGACGACGTACCACAGGATGCCGAAGATGACGCCGTCCATCAGCCCCATCACCAGTATCCACTCGGGGCCAGCACTGAACGCGAGGTTCGGCCCGCCGAAGAAAGTGAACGCCGACAACAGCGTCGCGAACGTCGTGAACAGGAGGACGAGCGTCCCGAACGTCCGGCTGGCGAGGAAGTAGTCCTCGGCGGTCCGGTCGGACAGTCGGTAGGCGAGGAGGCCGACGCCGAGGGCCACGAGCAGGTACGCGGCGACGATACCGAGTTGCAGCGTCGTCTCAGCCATCGACACCACCCCCCTCGATGCCGGTGCCCCACGCGTGCCGGGCGAAGACGGCGAAGACGACGGCAGTCAGGCAGAGCCACCCGACGTGCCACCACACCCAGACCGGCAGTCCGGCGACGACACCGCTTTCGCCCCACAGGAACCACGGCACCGCCAGTGCCATCAGTACGAGTGCGACCACACCCCAGCCGAGCGTCGCGTTCGACACCGCCATATGTACTACGTCTTCCTACCGAAGTCGCTTAGTAGTGTCGGATGTGAACGGAGACGAGTATCGAAGAGATTTTTCCATCAATACTGCGGACGCGTCGGCGGGCGGGATACGCTCGGGCGCGGTGGGACCGAGGGGTAGGTATTAGGGACGCACGGGGCGTAGTCAGAGGTGGTTCCATGGTCGCCATGGATTCATCATCATCACGCGGTTCACAACACCGCCCCACACAGGGGCAGTTCACCAATGCAAGATACAGCGAAATATCTCATTCACGCGGACATCACCGCCAACGGGGTGGTAGAGCGGAGTGACGTCGTCGGCGCGATATTCGGCCAGACGGAAGGGTTGCTCGGCGGCGAACTCGACCTCCGGAACCTACAGGAGTCCTCGAAGGTCGGTCGCATCGACGTGACGGTCCAATCGGAGGCAGGCCGGTCGTTCGGCGACGTGACCGTCGCCAGCGGCCTCGATAAGGTAGAGACGGCTATCCTCGCGGCGGCCCTCGAAACGATCGACAGGGTCGGCCCGTGCCGGGCGGACTTCGAGGTGACGGGCCTCGAGGACGTACGGGCGGCCAAGCGTCGGCAGATAGTCGAGCGAGCGACGGACCTGCTGGCGGACTTCGAGGCCGAGGCCACCACCAGCGAGGACCTCGTCGAGGAAGTCCGGCAGGCGGTGCGCGTCGAGGACATCACCGAGCACGAGGGACTCCCGGCCGGGCCGCGGGTCGCCGACAGCGACGCCATCGTCGTCGTCGAAGGACGCGCCGACGTGCTCCAGTTGCTCCAGTACGGCATCAAAAACGCTATCGCCGTCGAGGGCACCAACGTTCCCGAGGCAGTCGCGAGCTTGACCGACGGACGCACCGTCACGGCCTTCCTCGACGGTGACAGGGGCGGCGACCTCATCCTCAAGGAGCTCCTGCAGGTCGGGGCCGTCGAGTACGTCGCGTTCGCGCCCGAGGGCCGTTCCGTCGAAGAACTCGCACGCGACGAAGTGATGACTGCCCTCCGCAACAAGGTCCCGGTGGACGCCGTCGCCGACGCGAACGCGCCCCACGAGCGAGTCGCCGCCACGGACGGGAGCGCGCGCCCGGCACCGCCCGGCACGACGGACGACACGGCACCACGGCCCGAGAGGGACGCAGACTCGGAGGCGGCGACCGACAGTCAAGTCACACAATCAGACGCGACCGAGAACGAACCCGACGAGCAGACTGACGACGAGCGGCCTACCGACACGCAGGCGACGGAGCGTCCCGACGCCGAACAGACGGACACCGCCGACACGGCCGAGACGGACGACCCGCCCCCGACGCCGGAGACCATCGCCGGCCACGTACAGGCAGTCATCGGCGAGGAGACTGGCGAGGTAGTCCTCCTCGACAGCGAGTTCGAACGGCTCGGAACCGCGCCGGCCGCGGACGCGTTCGAGGCCGTCGCGGAGAGCGAGCGGGTCCCGGCGACCGTCGTCCTCGACGGGGAACTCGGCCAGCGCGTCCTCGACGTGGCCGCCCAGCGCGGCGTCGAGCAAATCGTCGCCCGCTCGACGGGCGAGTTCGTGAAACGGCCGACGGACGTTCGGGTCCGAACCGCCGCTCAGTTCGAACTCGACGCCTGAACGGGGCGCGCCAACACGAGGGCGTCCCCGTCCTCGTAGTGTTCGGGCAGCAGCGACCGGACGCCGAACCCGTGACTGTCGTAGAACGCCCGCGCCCGGCGGTCCCCTTCGTGGACGGTGAGCGTCAGCCGTTCGTGCCCGGCCGCGACGAGTCGGTCGGCGAGCGCGTCGAGCAGTGCCGAGCCGTGCCCCTCCCGCCGGTGGCCCGCAGCGACGGCGAGTTCTGCGAGGTAGGCGTCCGCACCCTCCGGCACGGCGACGGCGTAGCCGACGGGCGTGTCGGCGTCGAGAGCCGTCGCCGCTCCGTGGTGTCCGCGTGGCGTGGAGACGAGTACCACCGGCGGCCCCTCGATGGCCGGTTCGAGGAGGCCGTCCCACGGCTCCGCGAGCGACGCCAACTGGAGCGCGCGAAGTCGTGGCAGGTCCTCGGGCGTGGCCGCTCGAATCATAACGTCGTCAGCCCGACGGCGACGGCGAACGCGCTACCGACCAGCGCGGCGACCAGCGTGGCGAGGAAGTTGACGCCCTGATTGCCGACGTACCGCCCCTCGATGGTGGCCCCGAACAGACTGTCGGCAGTCATCCCGAAGATACCGGCGGCCACGATGACCGCGGCACCGAGTGGGCCGACGGTATCGAACATGAGTGCGGCGATACCGGCGACGATGCCCGCACCGACGAGGCCAGCGAGTTCACCCTGCCACGTCACGCCGCCGTCCGTCCCCGGCGGAACGGGTTCGAGCGTGGTGATGAGTCGCGGGTTGTCCGCGAGACCGCCGAGTTCGGAGGACAGCGTGTCGCTCATCGCCGCCGCGACGGCTCCGGCGAAGGCAAAGAGGAACAGGTCGGGCGACGCCGGGATGTGGGAAGGACTCGCCGCCCCCGCGACGAGTGCGAACAGCGCGGTCAGTGAGTTGGCGAGGACGTTCCCACTCCCGCGTGCTCCCTCGTTCTCCTCGGCGATGCCGCGCTCTAGCTTCTCGTCGTAGCGGAACTTCGTCGACAGCCCGCCGATGCCGAAGAAGGCGATGAGGATGGCGAACCAGCCGTAATCACCGAGGACGATGGCGAACAGGCCGAGGAGGACGCCGGTCAGCATGCCGGGGAGGGAGGCCGTCTCCAAGGCGTAGGAGATGTACCCCAGTCCGACAGTCACCCCGAGTGCCACGGCGATACGCGTCGTCGTCACGCTGACGGCGAGGTCCGCGAACAGCCACAGCAGAAGTGCCACGGAGACGACCACGAGCGGGTCGTCGCGGGCGAACAACACCGCACGGAGCAAGGACGCGAGGAGCGCGCCACTCGCGGCGAAAAAGAGGAGCGTCGGGACCGACAGCGACCCGGCCACCAGCGTCACCGCGAGGTACCCCGCTCCGGTCCCGGCGAGGAACCCGCCGGTGACGAACCCTGCCGTCCCGAGGATTACCTCCGCCGTCCGCACCCGGACGAGTTGCTCCGCGACGTTCCCGTACGCGAGGACGAACACGGCAACGACGAAGACGGGCACGGGTAGCCCGAACTGGAAGGATAGCAACGCCAACCCGGCGATTGCGAGGGCGAACCCGGCGAGGCCGTACAACCGGCCGTCCTGTCTGTCGCCGGGGCGCGCGAACAACTCGAACAGCGGCCCCTCGTCGACGACGTACAGCGCGAGGACGGCGATGGCGATGAACGGGGCCGTCCCGGCAACCGTCGCGACTGCCGTCGACGCGACGCTGCTGACGTACGGCACGGCCAGCGCGACGGTTCCGACCAGCGCGAAGGCCCCCGCTCGCCGGGCACTCGTTGTCACGTCCCGGAGGTATCCCCGAGAGGTACTTAACAACCACCTTTTTCCCGCTCGGGTGACGCGCCCTGTGCGTCACCGCTCGCGGCAAAGACGTGGTTCCCGCGAACGGAGTGAGCGGGTGCTCGAAAGACGCGCAGTGTCTTTCGGTGGCGAAAAAAGCGGAACTCGCTCCGCGAGTTCCGTGAACCGCGGCCCTCCGTGCCGCGTACGCTGGTCCCCTCCGCACCATCCCCGCACCGCCAGCCGTGACCTTCATTGCTCGGCCCACGGAAGCCCGACTGTGGGACTGTACGACCGGTACCTCGCGGTGCGGACGCGCTGGAGCGACCAAGCGCGCCCGGAGAACGTCGCCGTCGTCCTCACCGAGCGTGACCTGCTGGAACAGGGTGCCTACGACACGATGGGAGCGTTTCTCCGGTGGACCTTCGAGTGCGGCGCGGACCGCGTGATGGTGTACGTCAGCGTCTTGGACGAGGAGGCCGCCCCGACGCTCCGCCGGGAACTCGAATCGGTCGACGCGCCGCGAGCAGTCGCCGTCCGGGGCCCGAACGACAACCGGCGGGCCGACGCACCCATCCAGATTTCTATCGGCCTCGGTGGCAAACACGAGTTCGCGACCGCCGTCCAGCGCGTCACCGAAGAAGTCGAGGACGGCGATTTGGTCCCGGAGGACATCGGAGAGGAAGACATCGAGGAGCGACTGGTCTTCCCGACCGACCCCGACCTCGTCATCAAGACCGGTGCCGAACGGCTCTCCGATTTCATGATTTGGCAGTCGGTCTACTCCGAGTTGTACTTCACCGACGTGAACTGGCAGAACTTCCGCAAGCGCGACTACTTGCGGGCAATCCGGGACTATCAGGACCGTCAACGTCGGTTCGGGGAGTAGCTCACACGTCCAGTGCCGCGAACGGGCCGTCCGCGGCCGCCGAGAGACGGTCGAACTGGTCGTCGGTGAGCGATACCGCCGCCGCCCCGAGGTTCTCCGTGAGTTGCTCGACGGTCCGCGCGCCGACGATGGGTGCCGTCACACCGGGATGGGCGAGCAGCCACGCGAGCGCGACTTGCGTCGGTGTGCCACCGGTTTCGGCGGCGACCTCCCGGACCACGTCGAGCGTGTCGAAGTTCTCCGCAGTGAGGTAGCGGTCGGCCCACCCCGGCCGGTCGGCCGCCGTGGAGGATTCGGGCACGTCACCGTCGCGCTCGTACTTGCCGGTGAGAAAGCCCTGTCCCAGCGGACTCCACGGGCAGACGCCGAGGCCGTATGCCTCGCACATCTCCAAGTACGGCCCCTCTATCTCGCGGTTGACGAGGTTGTACCGGGGCTGTGTGACGGTGAACGGCTCGAAGCCCTCCCTGCAGGCGAGTTCGTTCGCTCGTGTGACCTTCCACGCGTTCGGGACGAGTGTCGACGCCCCGAGGTAGTGGACGCGGCCGTCGCGCACGAGGCCGTCGAGCGTCCGCATGAACTCACGAACCGGTACGTCGTCGTCCCAGCGGTGGATGTAGAGCACGTCCACGTAGTCGGTGTCGAGCCTGTCGAGCGTCCGGTCGATCTGCCGGCGGATATGCTTGCGCCCGAGACCTTGGCGGTTCGGACCGTCGCCGACCGGGAGGTACACCTTCGATGCGACGACGTAGTCCTCGCGGTCGCGGTCGGCCAACCACTCACCGATCCACCGTTCGCTGTCCCCGTCGCCGTAGTAGTCCGCGGTATCGATGAACCGGCCGCCAGCGTCCGCGTAGGCGTCGAGCAGGTCCATCGCAGTGTCGCGGCCGATTTCCAACCGGCCGGCATCCGTCTCGCGACCGAACCGCCACGTCCCAAAGCAGAGTTCGCTCACCTGCAACCCCGTGCGCCCGAGCGACACCGACGAAAGTTCCGCGTCCATAGCTTCCACTATCTGAGCAGGGTGGCATCAACGTTGTCTCGGGAGAGTCCGGACTCAGTCGGCGGCCGGGTCCGCCTCGAACTCCTCGGCGTCGAGTTCTTCGCGCTCACCGCTGGGAAGCGAGTCACGGAACTGTCCGAGGACGCGCCGGGCCTCGTCGAGTTCCGCGCTCCCCATCGCACGGACCAGCACCAACGCGCGGCGGGCGCGTGCAATCCGCCACGACTCCGCGCGGTGTTCGTAGGTCCGGATAGCGCGCAGGAAATCGAGTTTTCTGAACTCCGGCCAGTAGGGCGTACAGAAGAAGACGGCGGCCTCGTTGCCGTTTGCGTGCCACGGCAGGAAGTTCGACGTGCGCTCGTCTCCGCCGGTGCGGAGGATGAGGTCGACGTCACGGACCGGTCCCTCGTAGAGGTACGACTCCACGGTGTCCGCGTCGATGTCCTCGGAGGCGAGCGTCCCATCGGCAACGTCCTTGGCGGCGTCGCGGGCGGCACCGAGCAGTTCGGCGCGGCCGCCGTAGGCCAGCGCGATGTTTAGGTGGAGGCTGTCGTACCCCTCGGTCTGGGACTCGGCGTAGCGGACAGCGTCGCGGACGCGTTCGGGGAGCATGTGCGTCTCGCCGATAGCACGGATGCGCACCTCGCCGTCGTGGACGCGGTCGGCGTCGGCGAACTCGTAGAGTTTCTCCTCGATGAGGTCGAACAGCGACTCCTGCTGTTCCGCCGGGCGGTCGAAGTTCTCGGTCGAGAAGGTGTACAGCGTCAGTTCTTGGACGCCGAACTCGTCACACCAGTTGAGGAGTTGCTCCGTCGTCTCGGCCCCGGTACGGTACCCGTCCGTCGCCTCGCCGCCCTCCTTCCGGGCGTACCGGCGGTTGCCGTCCTGAATGACGGCGACGTGGTCGGGCGCGCCCGACACTTCCCGACGAAGCATGCGCTCGTAGCCGCGTTCTGCTTGTCTGCGAAGCCACGAGAGCATTACGAGTTACCTTTACGTCTCGTGATAAGAGTCTTGTCCTCCGGGACGGCCGTGTCACGCACTGACCCACAGGTTTTTAATACAGGGACGACTTCTGGTCAGGTGCAATGGCGAACGGTACGGTTGATTTCTTCAACGACACTGGCGGCTACGGTTTCATCGATACTGACGACTCCGAGGAAGACGTGTTCTTCCACATGGAGGACATCGGCGGTCCCGACCTCGAAGAGGGTCAGGAAGTCGAGTTCGACATCGTGCAGGCCGACAAGGGCCCGCGCGCGGAAAACTTGACCAGGGTGTGATTACCATGGCACAAGGAACTGTCGACTTCTTCAACGACACCGGCGGTTACGGGTTCATCGAGACCGACGACGCTGACGAGGACGTGTTCTTCCACATGGAAGACGTGGGCGGCCCCGACCTCGAAGAGGGTCAGGAGGTCGAGTTCGATATCGTGCAAGCCGACAAGGGTCCGCGAGCAGAGAACCTGACGCGCCTGTAAGCCAGCCACGGTCACGGTCCCCTGACGCGGGTCAGGTGAACTGCGATTTCCGGGGCACCCGCCCCAGTTTTTCACACCACCCGAGCGGCGGCTACGACAGACCGTGAGAGGTATGTGGCGGGCGCGGCACCTTCCGACAATGACCGACGACCCACGCGACCCGGACCTCTACCAGCGGACAGTCGCACTCCTCGAACCCGGCGACATCGACCTCGCGGGTCTCATCGTCCACACCGACCTCGACAGCGACGACGAGTCACTGCTCCACGAGACGACGCTCGAAATCGGGAACGAAATCGCCGCCCACGCGGGATACGACCCGGGCGACACGTACGTCTACTCCGGTAACGACGACCCCGATTTCGGACTGAACCAACATCAAGGCCTCACGCTCGACGGCGACGAGTTCGTCTGGGAATGCCAGCAACTCGTCCGTGAGGGGACGTTCAGAGTCGTCTTCTACTACGAGGCCAGCGTCGACCAAGACGCACTCCTCGCGGCCCTCCGCGACGCCGGGTACACCGTCGAAGGCGTCACCACCGAGGACGCCTGACCGGCCGGGTCAGTCCCGTCGACAGCAAGCGGACGGTACGTCTCCCGGTCCCACTGGGCGGGAACGCAAGGGCGGATTTATACACGCGCGGTTCAGAGTCTGTCGTATGACTGCAGACCTGTCGCGAGTCGACAGGGCGCTCGTCAACGCCTTCCAAGGGGGGTTCCCCGTCACCGAGCGACCCTTCGAACCAGCGGCCGCCGCGCTCCGCGAACGCGGCGTCGACATCGACGCTGATGAGTTGCTGGCCCGACTAAAGCACCTTGACGACGAAGGGACGCTCACCCGCTTTGGCGCGCTCATCAACGCGGAGGAAATCGGCGGGCAGGCGACGCTCGTGGCGATGCACGCCCCCGAGGACCGCTTCGACGACATCGCCGAGCAGGTCAACGCACACGACGAGGTTGCCCACAACTACGAACGGGAACATCCACATCTCAACATGTGGTTCGTCGTCAGCGTCGCCGACGCCGACAGGGTGAGCGAAGTCCTCGCCGAAATCGAACGCGAGACGGGACAGGAGACGTACAACCTGCCCAAACAGCAGGAGTTCCGTGTCGAGGCCAAGTTCTACGTCGACGGCCCGATTCCCGACGGTGACGTAGACCTCACAGGACACGGCCCCGACGTGACGCCGACGGACCGCGAGACGCTGACGCCCGCGGAGGTGGACCTCGTGGTCGAGATTCAGGACGGCCTCCCACTCACCGCGACGCCGTACCGCGACGTGGCCGAGACCATCGGACAGGACACCGAGTGGGTCCTCGAAACCATCAAGCGGTTCGACGCCGAGGGGAAGGTCCGGCGGGTCGGCGTCATTCCGAACCACTACGCGCTGGGGTACACAGAGAACGGGATGACGGTCTGGGACGTGCCCGACGAGGTGGTCGACGAGGTGGGGCCAGCCATCGCGTCGCTCGGGTTCGTCACGCACTGCTACGAGCGGCCCCGGCACGAGGGGGTCTGGCCGTACAACTTCTTCGCCATGACCCACGGGCGCAGCGAGGCGGAGAGCGAACGGCGGGTCGAACAGGTGCGCGAGCGGATGGCCGAGTTCTGGGACGTGGACGAGGACGACTGGGACACCCTGTTCTCGACCCAGATTCTGAAGAAGACGGGCATCCGACTGGACGAACGAGCGCGGGCGAACACGGCGGCGGACGACTGACAGATGATACCGTTGCTCCACGACTTCACGGACGAGACGGTGTTAGTGGTCGGCGGCGGGAGCGTCGGCGCGCGGAAGGCGCGGCGGTTCGCTCAGGAGGCGCGCGTCGTCGTCGTCAGTCCGGAGTTCGTCGACGCGGACTTCGGCGGTGCAGAGCGCGTCCGGGCTGCCCCCGACGCGGAGGCGGTGACGGAGTGGGTCGAGCGAACCGACCCCGCGCTGGTCGTCGCGGCGACGGACGACCCCGACCTGAACGCCGCCGTCGAGCGTGCGGGCCGGGCGGCGGGCGCGCTGGTCAACCGCACGGACGAACACGGTACCCGCGACGCCGGGAGCGTCGTCGTGCCCGCGACGGTTCGGGACGACCCGGTGGTCGTCGCCGTCGCGACGGGTGGGACGAGTCCCGCATTGAGCCGTCACCTGCGGGAACGTGTCGAGCGTGAGGTTGCGGGCGCGGGCGCGATGGCGTCGCTGACGGGGGACCTGCGCGACCGCTTGCAGTCGCGGGACGTGGCACCCGACGACCGACGGGAGGCGATACGACGGGTCGTCCGAAGCGACGATGTTTGGAAGGGTTTAGATAGGGGAAGGACAAAGGCACGGCAAGCAGCGGAGGACGTGATTTCGGACGTGACGGGTGAGAAACTGTGATGGATGGAACTGGAGTCATCGTCGGTGTGAGCGTCTCGCACGAGCGTGCGAGTGTCGACGACATCGAGGCCGCGAGCGTCGAGAGTCAACGCCGCGGCGTCGAATCGCTACTAACAGAACCCGGCATCGAGGAGGCGTACGTCCTCCAGACGTGCAACCGCGCGGAGGCCTACGTGGTCGCACCCGCGGCGGAGGTCGGCCGGGCGGCACTCGACTCGTATCTCACGGGCGTCGAGGACGTGGCCGTGGAGATGGGACACGAAGAGAGTCTGCGCCACCTCCTCCGCGTGGCGGCGGGGCTCGAATCGGTCGTCCTCGGCGAGGACCAGATACTCGGACAGGTTAGGGACGCCTACGAGGACGCCCGCGGTGGCGGCGGTATCGGGCCGGTGCTCGAGAGCGGCGTCACCAAGGCGATACACGTCGGTGAGCGTGCCCGGACCGAGACAGGCATCAACGAGGGCATCGTCTCGCTCGGGAGTGCCGCCGTTTCGCTCGCTCGCGAGGAGCGCGAAATCGCGGGCGGAACCGCGCTCGTCGTCGGGGCCGGCGAGATGGGGTCGCTCGTCGCGTCGGCACTCGACGGCACCGTCGAGCGAGTCGTCGTCGCCAACCGGACGATACCACACGCCGAACACCTCGCCGCGCGTCTGGACGTCGAGGGACGCGTGGTCGGCCTCGACGGCGTTCCGGCCGCGATGGAACAGGCCGACCTCGTCATCACAGCGACGGGCAGTCCCGAACCGGTCGTCCCGGCCGACGCCTTCGACGAGGCGGGCGAGACGCTGATAATCGACCTCGCACAGCCACGGGACGTGCCGCCGGTCGCCGACGAGCGTGAGGGAGTCGTCGTCTACGACCTCGACACGCTTGAATCGGTCACCGAGGAGTCCCGTGCCCACCGCGCGGAGGCCGCCGAAGCGGTCGAGGCACTCGTCGACGAGGAGTTCGAGCATCTCCTCACCCAGTACAAGCGCCGCCGGGCCGACCAAGTCATCGCGACGATGTACGAGAGTGCAGAGCAGGTCAAGCGGTCCGAACTCAACACCGCGCTCGAAAAACTCGACCTCGACGAGGGAGAGCGCGAGGTTCTCGAATCGATGGCCGACGCCATCGTCGGGCAGTTGCTCGCCGCGCCGACCCGGAGTCTCCGGGACGCGGCCGAAGAGGACGACTGGGCGACCATCAACACCGCCCTCCAACTGTTCGACCCCGACTTCGGCGACGCCGGCACCCCCAACTCCGACACGGGTCCCGAGGAACTGCCCGAGGACGTGCGCGCCGACATGCCGAGTGCCGTCCTCGAACAGTTGGACAACTGAGTTCGCGGGCGGAGGTTTATTTTCCGGGACGCCCATGGGATACCCATGGCAGACTTGCTCTCCGACGAGGAAATCGAGGCACGACTTCCCGAGGGGTGGGAACGCGACGGCGACGAAATCGTCCGCACCTTCGAGTTCGACTCCTATCTCCCGGGCGTGGGCTTCGCATCGGGCATCGGCGGCATCGCCGAGGACGCGTGGCACCACCCCGAGATTACCATCACATGGGGTGAGGTCGAGGTCCGTTTGACCACCCACGACGCCGGGGGTATCACGGAGAAAGACACCGACCTCGCCGCGCGGTTCAACGACGTGTACGAGTGACGGACCCGGCAGACGGAGGGTGTCGGTCCGGGTGACGAATCCGACGCGAACCTCGGCCTGTTCAACGCCGACAGCGTCCCGGCAGTCACGTCGAAGTACCTCGGGTCGAGCATCCACGTCCAGGAGTAGTCAGTCGGCGAACTTCGCGGCCGCACGTGACCAGTCCCACGGCTTGTACTGCAGGTCGGGCATCGCGTCGGCCGGAGTCACGTCGTACCGCGCGAGGAGACGACGGATACCGCGCGGGCCGCCGAAGTCGCCGCGGTACCAGCGGAACAGTCGCGGGAGGCGGACCACGTCGGCCGCGGCGTCGTACGTCACGGCCGAGCGGAGGTACGCCGCCGTCGCGCGGTCCAACTGCTCGTCGATGCGGTCGGCCTCGTAGACGCGGATGGCCGGGCAACTCTCCGCCCCGCAGTTCAACACGAAGTGAATCCGCGGGTCCGGGATGGGAACGCGGTACCGCATCTCGAAGGTTCGTGGCAGGAACCGTGGGAGATAGCCCAGTCCGTACTTGCTCTTGGACCCGCGGAGGATGCCGTGTTCCATCTCGTCGAGGGTCACGTCGGTCCCGGCGACGGTGAGGGCGGTGGCGTTGAAAAACCGGAAGAATCGAAGCGGGCTCTCGTAGAGGTGGGGTCGTCGGTCAAGCAGGAGTTGGGTACCGGCGTTGTAACAGTTCGCCCAGAACGCGAGCGCGGCCCGGGAGTCCGCTCGAATCGGTTCGAGGTCGGCGTCGTCGTAGGCGGCGAGGGTGGCGAGGTATGGGTCGGGCGAGTCACCGGCCCGGAGCGCGCTCAACAGGTCGCGGGCACAGTCCGTCGGCGCCATCGCCGTGTCGGCGGTCACCCCGGGGTCGTGGACGCTGTCGAGCGACATACGCAAACCAGCGGACGGGCGTGAAAAAGGGTTCCGCGGGTGGGCACCGGTCGTGCCCGTCGGTACCGTGTTGTGGGCGGCGTGCACGGCCCCCACAGAGTTATGATAGTTCTTTCCTACCGGACCCGCATGAGTAACGAACCGAGGGAACTGGCCACGACGACGAGCATGTGCCCGTCGTGTCTGGAGCGAGTCCCGGGGACCTACGAACTCCGCGGGGAGAGCGTACACCTCACGCGCTCGTGTCCGGACCACGGCACGACCAGTAGACGGGTGTGGGGCTCACTCGACCACTGGGAGTGGGCGGGCGAGTTCGGCCCCGAAGTAGGCGGCGACGCCGACCCGGACGGCGCGTTGACCGTCGACAACGACCACGCGTGTCTGGCCGTCGTGGAGGTGACCGAGGACTGCAACCTGTCGTGTTCGTTCTGTTTCGCCAGTTCCGGCCCCGGCGGGGACCACCGACCGTTCGAGGAGGTCGTGGAGTTACTCGACACCATCCGCGATACCGGCGGTCCGCGTCCGGTACAGTTCTCGGGCGGTGAGCCGACGGTCCGCGACGACCTGCCGGAACTGGTCGAGAAAGCCCAGTCGATGGGGTTCGAACACGTCCAGGTCAACACGAACGGTCTCCGCCTCGCGACGGAGGACGGCCACGCCGAGACGCTCGCCGAGGCGGGCGTCACCGCCGTCTATCTCCAGTTCGACGGGCTGGAGCCGGAGACCTACGAGCAGGTCCGGGAAGTCGACATCGCCGAGCAGAAACACGAGGCAATCGCGGCGTGTCGGGGTGCGGACCTGCCGGTGGTACTCGTCCCCACCGTCGTCCCGGACGTGAACGACCACGAGATGGGCGACATCGTGCGGTTCGCGCTCGACAACCTCGACGTCGTGGAGTCGGTCAACTTCCAGCCGGTCGCACAGTTCGGCCGGTACGACGACCACGGTGGGCGGTTCTCACTCGACCAAGCCGCCGCGGCACTCGCGGACCAACTCGCGGGCATCGACCGCCGGGACCTGCTCCCGATTCCCTGCTGTTCGTCGTACTGCCAGATGGCGACGGCACTCAAGCCGGACGGGGAGGGCGGTGCGACGCCGCTGACGCAGTTCGTCGACGACGAGATGTTCGCCTCGCTGTCGGGCATGGTCGACGAGTCGGACTGGATGGAACTGCTCGCCAACACCACCGCCGGACAGGAGCGGGCGTGTTCGGCCGCTGGCTGTTGCGGGCCGGACCTGCCCGAGGGTGCGGCGGACTTGCTGGGCGAGGTGTTGCCCGTCTCGCTGACCGGTTTCATGGACGCGGCCGCCGCCGACGTGGAACGACTCGACAACTGCTGTATCTCCGTGCCGACGCCCGACGGCGAGTTGGTGCCGTTCTGTGCGTACAACATGACGACCGACGACGGCGAGTACGCCCTCCGCAACCGCAACGACTGGGGCGGGCGGCCGAGCGTCGATGCGGGGACGGACGCGGCCCTCGACGTGGATGGCGTCGCCGTCGCGGACGACGCGATACCGGACGGAGAGTATCCGACGGCGGGTGACGGGGACGACTGAGATGCAGAACCCACTCGACGCCGCGCTCTCGAACCCGTGGGGCGCGCTCCGACGCGTCGTCGGTGACCCGCTTCACCCCGGCGGGTACGAGGCCACGGAGCGACTGCTCGACCGGGCCGACGTGACCGCGGACACCAAACTGCTCGACGTTGGCTGTGGTGCGGGCGGCGCGCTCGAACTGGCGCGGAACCGCGGCGCGTCGGCCGTGGGACTGGACCGCGACCCGGCGGGCGACGGGACGGTGGCAGGCGAGGTGACGAGCCTCCCGGTCCGCACGGGACACGTCGACGTGGTGCTCTCCGAGTGTGTCGTCTGTCTGGCCGACGACGTGGACAGCGCGCTCGCCGAGGCGCGACGCGTCACCGGACCGGACGGCCGCTTGGCACTCTCGGACGTCGTGGTCGAGGGCGAGACGCCGGACGTGCCCGACCCGATGGCGCGGGCACTCTGTCTCGACGGGCCACGTGACCGCGAGACGTTGCTCGCCCGCATCGAGGGGGCGGGCTTCGCAGTCGGCGAGGTGCGGGACCAGCGGGATGACCTGCTGGCGATGCGCGACGACGTGCAGTCGGCAGTCGACTACGAGGGGCTGTTGGGACTGCTGGGCGAGCGCGGAGAGCGGATACTGGCGGGCATCGAGGCCCTCGAAGCGGCCGTCGAGTCCGGCGAAGTCGGCTACGTCTCGCTGGTCGCGGAGGCCACGTAGTCACTCGGGGTGCTCGTCGGCGGCCGTCCGGGCCGTCCCGACGAGAATCGTCCCGCCGTTGTACCGCGTGACGGAGGACTCGGGAAACACCGAATCGAGTGCCCTCGGCACGTCCTGCTCGGGGTTCCAGTTCGTCGTGAGCGCGAACAGGCGGTCCGTGAGTGGGTTGAGGAGGGTGAGCGGGAACCGCTGGAACCGGCCCGCGTCGAGGACGGCAATCCGACCACCCGGTCGGAGCGCGGCGGCGGCTTCCCGGAGTGCTGTCGTCACGTCGGGCATCGCGGTGAGCGACATCGCGGCGTAGGCGGCGTCGAAAGTGTCGTCGGCGACCGGGAGGGCCGTCCCGTCACCGCGCACGGCGTGGACGTTGTGCCACTCCGCGGCGCGAGTACGAGCCTGCTCGACCATGCCAGCACTGTAGTCGACGCCGACGACATGGCCCGACTCGCCCACGGCGTCGCGGAGTCGCTCGAAGTTCGACCCCGGCCCACAGCCCAGTTCGAGAACGGACTCGCCCGGCGCGAGCGAGAGTGCGTCGACGCCACGCCGCCGAAACGTCCGTTCCCTGCCGGAGAATGCCACGGCGTAGAGGAGGTGGCGGGCGAACCGGTGGCGACTCCACCAGTCGTACACCCGCTGGCCGCGGTCCGCCGTCTCGGCACGCCCGTGGGGTCCGGTCATCGGACCGGGCTACGGCTACCGTGGCCTTCGGCGTTTCCCCACCCCGGCGGCGGAAGGCACTTACTTACTAACTGACTACAACCGGGAGAGACGAGCGATGGATATCGGCGACCACGACGTGTGGGTCCTCGACCTCGACGGCACGCTCGTGGACGTGGAACCGACCTACGTCCACCGCGTGTTCGAGCGGGTCGGTGACCGCCTCGGCCGCCCGTTCAGCGACGCGGAGGCGGAGACCATCTGGCACGGGTTCGGCGGGTCGCGCAACGAGCAGTTGCGCGAGTGGGGCGTCGACGTGGACGCGTTCTGGGAGACGTTCCACGACGTCGAGGACGCGAGTGCCCGCGCCGAACACACCTACCTCTACGACGATGCTGCCGTCGTAGGCACCATCGACGAGCCGGTCGCGCTGGTCACCCACTGCCAGCAGTACCTCACCGACCCGGTGTTGGACCGACTGGACATCCGAGACTGGTTCGACACGGTGGTCTGTTGTACCGAGGAGACGGGGTGGAAACCGGACCCGGAACCGGTCGAGATGGCACTCGACGGCGTCGGTCACGCACACGGAGGAACCGACGGCGTCCTCGTCGGTGACGGGCCACACGACATCGGCGCGGCGTGGAACGCTGGCCTCGACGGGGTCCACGTGGAGCGACACGGCCACGAGCGGCGCGGTCAGTGTGTCCTCGGTGATGCCCGCGTCAGTAGCCTCGACGCGCTCCCCGACACCGTCGGGTCGGGCAGTGACTGACTACTCGGTGGCGTACCCCGGCAGGTCGGCGAGGACCGCGTCCGCGTTCTCGACGACCTCGCGGAGTGCCTCGACGCCCTCCTTGCCCGTTCGCTCGGGGTTGACGAGGACGGACGTGGACTGCTCGCCGAGCGACACGAACCCGAGGCCGAGTTGCTCGGCGGTCGCACGCAGGCCGAGTCCGGCGTCGGCGTCCCCGGCGGCGACCCGTCGGGCCGGACTCTCGTGGGCGCGGACCGTCATGTCGTAGCCGTCGATGGCGTCGGTCAGGGCGGCGCGGTCGGTGTCGCGGTCCGTCGCGAGTGCTGCGAGCGCGTCGTCGAGCGCGCGCCGGAGGCCGCTGTTCTGCCCCCGGTTGACGAAGCGCGCGTCGCGGTCCACGAGGTCCGCGAGACCCGTCACGTCCGCGGGGTTGCCAGCGGGGACGAGTACACCCCACTCGCGGGTCCACCCGCCGGCGCGTTCGTACTCGTCGTCCGCCCCGTCGGAACCGGCGACCACCGCGAAGTCGGGAACGCCGTCCCGGAGGCGGCGACGCCCCTCACGGGTCCCCAACGAGAGATAGCGCGGACGGTCGAGGCCGTCGAGGAAGCGGGAGAACGCGGGGTCGTCCTCCCCGACGCCGTAGACGGACGGGACGCGAACGTCCGGCGAGAACAACTGGACGGTCACCGCCTCGTCGGCCGCGAGGTACTCCGTCTCGGCCGGCACCTCCACCAGTCCGTCGGCTTCCACGAGGCTGGTGGTCGCACCGCTGCCCTTGTCGACGGGGTAGACGAGCGTGTCGCCGCGTTCGTCCGCGACCGTTCCCACGGGCATCAGGCGGCGACGGCCCTCGGCGTACCGCTCCTCGACCGCCATCCGGCCGTCGATGGTCGCCGTCCGCGGTTCCGGGAGGCCGGCGGCCTCGCGGATGGCCGGCGCGACGAACGTCCGGAAGATAGTCAGTGCCGACACCGGATAGCCGGGGAGGCCGACGTACGCCGAGTCGGCGAGGCGGCCCACCAGCATCGGTTTGCCGGGCTTGACCGCGACGCCGTGGAGGAGCAACTCACCCTGCTCCTCGATGACGCGATAGATGACGTCCACGGCCGAGGCACTGGTCGACCCCGAGGACAACACGAGGTCACACTCGGCGGCGGCCTCGGTCAGGATTCGCTCCATCTCCGCGTAGTCGTCGCCCACGGGCCTGTCGGCCCGTTCTGGGCTGGCGGCTGAAGCCGCCCCGCCCGCGTGAGGGTAGAGGGCTGCCTCGCCGCCCGCCTCCTCCACCGCCGTGGCGGTGGTGTAGCTGTTCACGTCGTATATCTCCCCGGCGGCCGAGTGCAGGTCCTCGCCGGGTCGGACGAGTTCGTCGCCCGTCGAGATGATGCCCACCGTCGGTGCCGCCCGGACTGGCACCTCGTCGACGCCGAGTGCCGAGAGGAGGCCGATTTCGCGGGGCGTCAGTTCGGTGCCGGGACCGAGTGCCCGCTCCCCGGCCGCGATGTCCGCACCGGCGACCATCACGCGGTCACCGGGCGCGACGGACGTGCGAACCAACACCTCGTCGCCCTCGGTGTCAGTCCGCTCGACCATCACGACGGCGTCCGCGCCGTCGGGCAGGACTGCACCGGTCGAGATTTCGGCGGCGGTCCCGTCGGTGACGGTCACGTCCGGTTCCTCGCCCGCGTGGACCGCCCCGGTCAGTTCGAGGCGTGCCGGGTCGGCCTCGTCCGCGCCGAACGTGTCGCGGGCACGAACCGCGTAGCCGTCGACGCTGGCGCGGTCGAACCCCGGCACGTCGAGCGTCGCGTCGACGCGCTCCGCGAGGACTCGCCCCCGGGCCTCCCGGAGCGGGACGTGTTCGGTCCCACCGCCCAAATCGAGCGACGCGATGGCCTCGTGGGCCGCCTCGGGCGGCGCGAGGTCACGGAACTCCTTGCGGTCGCTCATCGGGCCACCTCCCGGGGCATCAGTACGGGCGTCACGGGTACCACTCCCAGTCCTGGACGGCGACGCGTTCACCTTCGGGTATCCCCTCCCGCCCGTCGGGGACGACGACCCAGCCGTCGGCCAGCGACACGCTGGAGAGGACGCCCGCACCGCTTGCGCGCGTCGGGACGGCGGTGGGGAGGTCGGCGTCGGTCGACTCGTCGTCCGTCAGCGACACCCGGGCGAACGTTCTGACGCCGGGTTCGCTCGGTATCTTCCGGCCGAGGACAGCCTCGGTCGTGGGATGGTCCCCGAGCGGGAGGTTCCCGGCCCACTTCATCGCGGGCCGGAGGAACTGGACGGCGTTGACGATGCAGGCGACGGGGTAGCCCGGGAGCATCAGCACCGGCGTGTCCTCGACGACGCCGAACCCGAAGGGGTGGCCCGGTTTGAGCGCGACGCCGTGGACGAGTACCTCGCCCAACTTCGAGACGACTTCGGGCACCAAGTCTCGGTCCCCGACGGAGGACCCGCCAGTCGTGACGATTAGGTCCTTCGTCAGGTCCCGCTGGATGGCGGCCCGGAGCGCGCTCTCGTCGTCGGTGACGACGTTGCGGTACGTCGGCTTGCCGCCCCACCGCTCGACGTACTGTGAGACGGTCAGACCGTTCGTCTCGACGATTTCGCCGGGGTCGGGGTCGTGTTGGACCAGTTCCTCGCCCGTCGGGACGACGCCGACCGTCGGCCGCTGGTAACACGTCACTTCGTCGACGCCCGTCGACTTCAGCAGGCCGAGGTCGGACGGCCTGAGCCGGTGGCCCGCCTCGAACAGGACCTGCCCCTCGTCCACGTCCTCGCCAGCAGGGGCGACGTTCTCGCCCTCGGCGACGGCGTCGAACAGTTCCACCTCGCCCGCGAACTCCTCGACCTGTTCCTGCATCACGACGGCGTCCGCGCCGGGCGGGAGTTCACTTCCCGTGTGGACCCGGACCGCCTCTTCCGGACCGAGTTGGCCGTCGGCCTCGGCGTCGTGTGCCCGGAGAACGGCGGGCGAGCGGTCGCCGGCACCGAACGTGTCCGCGGCCCGGACGGCGTAGCCGTCCATCGCGGCACGGTCGTAGTGGGGAACCAACCGGCGAGCCCGAACCGGCTGGGCGACGGCGCGACCCTCCGCCATCGACAGCGGAACGGTCTCGGTCCGGTCGTGGGGAGAGACGGCCGCGCGGAGCCGTTCGCGTGCCTCCGCGGGCGGGGTCACCTCCTTGAAGCCCGACTCTCGTGGGTTCGTCATACCGTCTCTTGGGGTGCCCGCACAAAAAGCGTCGGGCGACGGGGTGGACCGCGGGGTTTTTCGCCTACCGGTTCATATAAGCGGATATGTCAGCGCTCCGCGACGCGTTGCGGGACCTCCCCGAGACGGTGTTCGCCGACTTGCTGGAGAGCGAGGACGCGTACCTGCTGGTCATCGACCTGCCGGGTGCGACGGCCGAAACGGTCGACGTGAGCGTGTCCGCCGGGCGACTACAGATAGAAGCACGCCGCGAGAAGGACCTTCCGCGGGAGTTCCGCTACGTCGAGGAGGAACGCGCTCTCTTTCTCGACGCCGAACTGCCGCTTCCCCCGGACGCCACCGGCGCGGACGCCGAGGGGACGGTCAGTCGGGGCGTCCTCGAACTCCACCTGCCGAAGGCCGGAGCGACGCCGGAGACGGCGGTGCCAATCGAGGACGCCGAGGCCTGAGGACGAGGTGGCAACTCGGTGAACCTTCGCGCCTATAGACGGTTTCTCACCGTCACACGCCAGTTCCTACCACTCTTGCTCGCCTACGCCCGGGACCGCAACCGGTTCCTGCTGTTCGGGCGCTCCCGGACGGTCTCCCCCGAAGAGCGTCGCCGCCGCGCCGCGACACTACTGGACTCGCTGCTCACGCTGGGGCCGACGTTCATCAAACTCGGGCAGTTGCTCTCGACGCGGCCCGACATCCTCCCGCCGGAGTACATCGACGAGTTCACCAAACTCCAAGACGAGGTGCCCCCGGCCGACTGGGCGGAGGCCGAAGGGGTCGTCGAGGCGGAACTCGGTGCCGTCGAGGACGTGTTCACCACGTTCGACACGGAGTCGATAAGCGGTGCCAGCCTCGGACAGGTGTACTACGCCGAGACGGAGGCGGGGCCGGTTGCCGTGAAGGTCCGCCGTCCGGGCGTCGAGGACCTCGTGGAGGCCGACCTGCGGGTCATCCGCTGGTCGCTGCCCCTCGTGATGCGGTTCGTCGGGCAGGCGCGGTCGTTCTCGCTCGAAACACTGGCAGACGAGTTCGCAAAGACGATTCGGCAGGAGATGGACTACGAGCGGGAAGCGCGGATGCTCGGAGAGATACGCGAAAACTTCGGCGACGACCCGCGAATCCGCATCCCGACGGTCGACGACGAACGGTCGACCGGTCGGGTGCTGACGATGGAGTACGTCGAAGGAACCAAGATTTCGAGCGTGAGCGAACTCGACGAGTTGGGCGTCGACCGGACCCAAATCGCGGAGACGCTCCAGCGCGTCTACCTCCAGATGATAGTCGAGGACGGCGTCTTCCACGCCGACCCCCACCCCGGCAACCTCGCGGTGCAGGAAGACGGGACGCTCGTCTTCTACGACTTCGGGATGAGCGGCTACGTGGAGCCGTACGTCCAGGACAGGATTATCGACTTCTACGTCGCCGTCGCCAACCAAGACACGGACGCAATCCTCGACGCTCTCGTGGAGATGGGGACGCTCTCCCCGGAGGCCGACCGCGAGGTGATGGGTGAGGTGATGGAGTTGGCCATCGCGGACGCCCGCGGCGAGGACATCGAGCAGTACCGCGTCCAGCAGATAATCCAACAGGTCGAAGACACTATCTACGAGTTCCCGCTCCGGTTGCCCTCGAACCTCGCGCTGGTCCTGCGGGTCGCCACCGTCGTCGAGGGCGTCTGCGTCACTCTCGACCCCGAGTTCGACTTCATCTCGGTGGCGACCGACTACCTCCGGGACCAAGGGTATCTGGAGGCGGGCATCCGCCAGTTCTTCGAGGACCGCGCCGACGAACTCAATCAGGCCGCCCAGTCCACGATTCGGACGCCGCCGAAACTGGAGCAGACGCTCGACCGCATCGAACGCGACGACCTGCGGGTGAACGCGGACATCGAGGACTCGGACGACCTACTCCAGACGCTCGCAAAGCGGTTGGTCTACGGGATGGTGTTTTCCGCGGGCATCGTCTCGACGGCCGTCCTCTACGCCTTTTCGACGGTCGAGTCCGCGGGCGTCGCGGCCGGCGGGACGGTGCTGGTGGCCGGACTGCTCTACTGGTCGTTCCGGGACAAGAGCGGCATCCGCGCCCAGCCACAGTTCACCCGGCAGAGCATGCGCGAGCGGGACGAGATGGGAGGCGAGGGGAGTGCCGTCGGCGAGATAGACCTCGGCGAAGGGTTCGGCGAGGCAGTCGTGCAGGGTGCCACCGACGAGGAGAATCCCGGGACAGGTGACGTCGAAACCAGCGAGTCGGACGGCCGCTCGACGTAGTTCGGGGCCCGACGCGGCGTGTTCCAAACGGTTTATACCGGTACACTGAATATCGCGGGACATGGCGAGAGAGCAGACGGAAGTCCGCGAACTCGACGAGGGGAGTTACGTGATGATGGACGACACACCGTGTAAAATCAACTCCTACAGCACAGCCAAACCCGGCAAACACGGCAGTGCGAAGGCCCGAATCGAGGGCGAGGGCGTCTTCGACGGGAAGAAGCGAAACCTCTCACAGCCCGTGGACGCGAAGATTTGGGTGCCGATAGTCGAGCGCAAGCAGGGACAGGTCGTCAACGTCGAGTCCGCCGACATCGCACAGGTCATGGACCTCGACAACTACGAGACGATTACGATGAAGGTGCCCGAGGACGTATCGCTGTCGGCCGACGACGACATCGAGTACCTCGAGTACGAGGACCAGCGCAAAATCGTCCGCTCGTAGATGTTTCCCGGTGCGCGGGCCGACCGGGCCGACGCCGACTACGTCGTCGTCGGCGCGCCCTTGGACGCCTCGACGACGTTCCAACCCGGGACGCGCTTCGGCCCGCGTCGTATCCGACATTTTGCGACATCGTTCGACGACTACGACCACCGGACAGGGCAGCAGTTTACCGACCTGTCCGTTCACGACCACGGCGACATCGGACCGACCGACGACACCGCAGAGTACCTCGACTTTCTCACCGGCACGCTCGGAGACGTGCGTGACGACGGTGCGGTGCCCCTGACAGTCGGCGGCGAACACACCGTCACCGTCGCGGGCGTCCGTGCGGTAGACCCGGACGTGTTCGTCTGTCTCGACGCCCACCTCGACCTGCGGGAGTCCTACGCGGGGAACCCACTCTCCCACGCGACGGTCACGCGCCACGCGCTCGCCGCCGCCGAGGAGGCCGTCGTTCTCGGCGCGCGGACGGGGAGCGAAGCGGAGTGGGACCGCGCCGACGCCGACGACGTGACCGTCGTCCCGCCCGCCGAGGTGGCCGAGTGGACACCCGAGTTCGACGGCCAGTCGGTGTACCTGAGCGTGGACATCGACGCCGCCGACCCGGGATACGCGCCCGGGACGGGGACGATGGAGCCGTTCGGGTTGACCCCCGAGACGATGCACGAAGTGGTTCGAGCGGTCGCCCCGTCCGCGGACGGGTTCGACGTGGTGGAGGTCAACGACCGCGACGACGGGCAGGCGGCCACGCTCGCGGCGAAACTCCTCCGAGCGTTCGTCTTCGCGCACGCCGGCTCGTAGGTGGTTTTTAGACCGTGGGAGGAGTGGCTCCCGACGATGGAACTCTCGTCGTGTTACTTCTGTGGAACCGCACTGGACGCGCCCGTCTCGGCCCACCCGCTCGGTGCCGACGGCGGCGACCCGACCGTCTCGCTCTGTCCGACCTGCCGGCGGAAGCTCGCGGCCGTACTCGACGCCGTCGCCGACCCGGGAGCGACGGCCGACGCTCTCGACACGGAGGGGCGCGACGACGCGGCCGAGACGCCGGCCGCCGACACGCTCGACGATACCGACGCCGACGAGGAGGCGGGCGACGGAGCCGAAACCGTGGGCGCAGACGTGTCCGTCTCCGAGAAGGCCACGCTCGAAAGCGACACGAACCTGTTGCACGACATCGGCGACGACAGCGACGAGGACGGCGACGAGACAGCCGAGCCGTCCGCACAACCGGAGAGCGAGGACGAGACGGGCACCGCGGACACGGAGCCGACGGCCGAAACGGCGTCCAGCGTCGGGGACGACTGGCAGAACGTCGTCGGCGGCGAATCCGCGGACGCCGACAGCGAACCGGCGTCCGGGACAGAGAGCGACGAGCAAGAAGACGACGACCACGGGACAGCGAGCGACCACGCCGAAGAGACGAGTCCCGAGCAGACGGCACCAGACGACGACAGCACGACGACGGAGCGCGGTGACGACGGCGGAGACACCCCGTCGATACTCTCGACGCCGACGGCGAAGAAGGTCATCCGCCTCCTCCAGAACCGGGAGTTCCCGGTGGACCGCGAGGAGTTCGAGGTGGTCGCCGCGAGCGCGTACGACCTCTCGCCGCGGGACTGTGCCGACGCCATCGACGCGCTGGTGGCCGAGGGATACGTCGCCGAGGACGGCGACCACCTCGTCGAACCCGAGTCGTGACCGACCGCAAACGTCTCCCGGATGGACTCGGAAGGGCACCGCATGCGCTGTGACGAGGTGACAGCACGGCTGGACGCGGAGCTGCGGACCGACGCCTACGCCGACGTCGACGCGAGTCCCAACGGCCTCCAAGTCGGCCCGCGCGACTGCGAGGTGAACCACGTCGCCGTCGCCGTCGACGCGGCCAGAACGACCGCCGAGGCCGCAGTCGCGGCCGGGGCGGACCTGCTCGTGACACATCACGGCTACGTCTGGGGCGGCATCGACCGCGTGACGGGGCGAATCCACGAGCGACTCACGCCACACTTCGAGCACGACCTCCCGCTGTACGTCTCACACCTGCCGCTCGACGGCCATCAGGAACTGGGGAACGCGGCGGGGGTCGCCGACCTGCTCGACCTCGAGGACCGCGAACCGTTCGGCGAACTCGGCCCGGAACACGTCGGCCAGCGCGGGACGGCGACCGACCCGTTCGACCGCGAGGAATTACAGACCCTGCTCGCCAGCGAACTCGACCACGGTGGCGAGGGCGTGCAGGTCCTCCCGTTCGGCGACGGGACGGTCGAGGACGTGGCAATCGTCACCGGCAGCGGCGTGGATTGGTTGGACGAGGCGGTCGCCGTCGGTGCGGACGCGCTGGTGACCGGCGAGGGGAAACAGCAGGTCTACCACGAGGCCCGGGAGGCGGGCATCGACGTGTACCTCGCCGGCCACTACGCGACGGAGACGTTCGGCGTCCGGGCACTCGCGGACCGCGCCGGCGAGTGGGGTCTCGAGACGACGTTCCTCGACCACCCGACGGGACTCTGAGCGGCGAGTCGACGGCCGGTCCCACGCCTCGGAGTCGCCGGAACCCCTGCGAGAGAGTGTCACGCGAAACGTATCACGAAAGAAACTCTTTACCGCGCTCCCGGGGACCCAGAGGTAATGAGTTACACTATCGGACTCGTCGGCAAGCCCTCGGTGGGCAAGTCGACGCTGTTCAACGCCGCGACGATGAACGACGTGCCGGAAGGGGCGTACCCGTTCACGACCATCGACCCGAGCGTCGGGGAGGCGTACGTCCGCGTCGACTGTGCGGCCCCGGACTTCGACCACGAGTGTACGCCCAACCACGGGTTCTGCCGCGACGGCGTACGGTACGTCCCGGTGAAGTTGGTCGACGTGGCGGGTCTCGTTCCGGGTGCCCACGAGGGCAAGGGCCTAGGAAACCAGTTCCTGACGGACCTCAACGAGGCGGACGTGCTGGTCCACGTGGTCGACTTCTCGGGCGAGACGGACATCGAGGGTGAACCGACCGAAGACCACGACCCCCGCGAGGACATCGACTTCCTCGAAGCGGAACTGGACATGTGGTACCTCGACATTCTGGAGAAGGGAATCGAACGCTACCGCTCGGGCTACCACGGCGAGAACGGCGACATCGAGACGGAGTTGGCCGAGCAGATGAGTGCCTTCCGGACGAACGAGGACGAGATAAAGCAGGTGATTCTCTCGCTGGACCTCGCGCTCGACCCGGACGCGTGGGACGAGAGCGACAGGGAACGGCTCGCCCGCGAGATTCGGATGCGCACGAAGCCGATGATAGTCGCCGCGAACAAGATGGACACGCCCGCGGCACAGGCGAACTACGACGCAATCACGAGCGACCCCGAGTACGACCACCTGACGGTCGTGCCGGTGTCGGCCCACGCCGAGAAGGCACTCAAGACCGCAGACGAGTCGGGCGTCGTGGCGTACCGCCCCGGCGCGAGCGACTTCGAGGTAGTCGAAGACGTGAGCGACGAGCAGGCGGCCGGTCTCGACACGATAGCGTCGTTCGTCGCCGACTTCGACGGCACGGGCGTCCAGTCGGCACTGGAGACGGCACTGTTCGAACGGTTCGGAGCCATCGCAGTGTTCCCCGGCAGCGGAAGCCCCCGCGACGACGGGACGTTCCTGCAAGATTGTTTCGTCCTCCCCGAGGATTCGACGGCCGAGGAGTTCGCGTACTTCCTCCACAGCGACATCGGCGAAGGGTTCCTCCACGGCCACGACGCCCGGTCGGGCCGGCAAATCGGTGCCGACCACGAACTCGACCACCGCGACGTAGTCGAGATAACGACGACGAACTGAGCGGGTGAGAGTCAGAGTGGGTCGGTGGCTGTCACGACAGTGGACCACGAATCGCGGCGTTGATACGCGGGGCCGCCCACTGCCCGGGCATGACCGACGAGTACGAGCCGCCGGAGCGGGAGACGTTCGACCACGACCCGGTCGCCCACGCCGAAGCGCGTGCGGGGATGACCGTCGGCGAACTCGCCACGGAGTACGGGGACGGCGGCATCGGCGCGGCGAATCTCAACGAGGCCGTCGACATCCACGCCGAGATGCTGGACGACGACGTGACGAACTTCGTCGGCCTCGCGGGGGCGATGGTCCCTGCAGGCATGCGGACCGTCGTCGCCGACCTGATTCGGGACGGCCACGTCGACGCACTGGTGACCACCGGCGCGAACCTCACCCACGACGCCATCGAAGCCATCGGCGGGAAACACCACCACGGCCACGCCGACCCGGAGGACGGTGCCACCGAGCGCGAACACGACGAGCAACTGCGTGACGAGCAGGTGGACCGCATCTACAACGTCTACCTCCCGCAGGAACACTTCACGCTGTTCGAGGGGCACCTCCGCGACGAGGTGTTCCCGGTGCTGGCCGAGGAGGGGACGGTCAGCATCCAGCGACTGACCGCCGAGTTGGGGCGGGCCAACGCCGCGGTGAACGACCGCGACGACGTGGCGGAACGGGCCGGCATCGCCGCCGCGGCGTACGAGGAGGACGTTCCGGTCTACTGCCCGGCGATACAGGACTCCGTGCTGGGCCTGCAGTCGTGGATGTACGGCCAGACGAGCGACTTCTCGCTCGACGCGCTGGCCGACATGGACGAGATTACCGACCAAGCCTTCGACGCCGAGGAGGCGGGTGCCCTGGTGGTCGGCGGCGGCGTCCCGAAGAACTTCGTCCTCCAGACGATGCTGGTGAGTCCGGACGCCTACGACTACGCGGTGCAGTTGACGATGGACCCACCAAACACCGGCGGTCTCTCGGGCGCGACGCTGGACGAAGCGCGCTCGTGGGGGAAGTTGGAGAAGGCGGCCCGGAACGTCTCCGTCTACGCCGACGCGACGATTACGTTCCCGCTGTTGGTCGCCGCGGCCCGCGAACGCGTCGCGTAGCCGTCGCTCGCCGGGCAGTCGAGACAGAAGAAGAGAATCAGTTGATGTGGCCTTCGCGGCGGAGCTGGTTCGCGTCGGCTTCCTCGTAGCGCCACTCGATGTTTGCCTTCTCGTCTTGCCAATCCCACGGTTCCACGAGGACCACGTCGCCCTCGCTAATCCACGTACGGTACTTCATTCGGCCGGGGATTCGACCCATTCGGTTCTCGCCGTCCTCACACTGGACGCGGACGTGATTGCCCCCGTTGTGTTCTGTTACGACCGCGAAGAGTTCGTCGTCCGACGGCATCCTGAGGTTCTTGGACTCTCTGTTTTCACTGCTCATACCTTTACTACGTTGGGGGGACATATAAGGTACCTGAGATTCGTGGTACCGTGACCCACGGACCGAGGGGGAACCCTCTTTTTTCGCCTCGCCGTAGCCGTACCCGGCCGATGACGAGGCACGGTTCCGAGTTGGCTTCGACACCCAGCAGTGACGAACCCTATGAGTGCCGAGGCCACCGATTTACTGGTACCAGTGGTTTCAACCCATATTCCGCACCCCTTGGTCTCGATCGCGTCATTTTCCCCTCTTGCGGTTTTGCAGATTGATTGGTTAACTGTCATATCGTGTGTAGCCGGCTCAGCGGGTGCTCCGGCCTCATTCGTCGCCTCGTTCGGTCCACCTGAAACCGGCCCAAGAGCGCGTTTTATTGCTCTCTGTGGCTGTTTTGATGTCTTCTGAAGTTTCGTGCGGCAAGTCGGTACTGATACTGTTTGATTTCGCACAATAAATCGACTAATCGCCAGAGGGAAAATTGATTGGACTGCAATTAGGGGGTGCGGAATATGGGTTTCAACCGGGCTCTTAAGTAACTGAGCGAAACAGTACCTATCTGAGATTGGGAGAACGCTTCGTGAAAACTGTAAGGCACGTAGACACCAGGGAGAGCCTGTTCTCGAGCGGGTGTTTACCCAGTATCCCAGTCGTTCACCTGTCGATACCGTCGCACACGGGCGATCTTAAACTGTGGGTAGTTCAACGTTGAATATCGCCCCTTCGGGGTCGTTATCTTCGATCCACACCTGACCATCGTGTGTGCCAACAATCCTCTCAACGAGATGTAATCCTATCCCTGTGCCAGAACTGTCTAATCCTTGCTCTCCTTTCCCGAAGACTGCCTCTTTTCTACCGTCAGGGACGCCAGGACCATTATCGGCAATGTGGACTGTTACTGTCTCCTCATGTTCGACTGCCGAGATAATCACCTCAGCCACCTCCTCATCATTGTGCTGAATGGCGTTTTTCAACAGATTCCGAAACACCGAGGAGACCGTTTCGTTTGTTGCGAGTGTGACTGAGGGTACCGGCGTTCCGAACTCAAGAGTCGCACCGGGATACGAGGCTTTTACTTCTGTAACTTCGCCTTCCAGAATCGTTTGGAGATCGACCCGCTCTTTCTCAACATCGTCTGAGAGCATAACCTCTGATAAATCCCACGCCGTCTGCGTGAGTTCAATGGCGTGGTCAGCGCTCTCATTGATTGTGTCTATGTACTGTTGTTTGCCTTCTGTTTCACACTCGTCGTCGAGGAGTTCAGCGTACGCTGTGATCAGTTGGAGGTCGTTGCGTATGTCGTGTCTCAGAACCTGACTTAGCGTCTCAAGATCGTCTCGTTGCTTTTCAACGTGCTGTCTGTACTTTCTTTCTGCCGTGATTTCGTGTAAGATGAATGTATGGTTTCTCCCACCGGCGCCGACCGCTGACTCTGACACAGAAAAGTATCGTTTCTCACTGTCAGGCGAGGTCACAATTTCTGTCCCACCGTTGGCCTTTTTCATAAACTGATCGGGAGTTTCGCTTTCGTCTGAGTGAAAAAAGGCGTCTGTCGGCATACCAACGTACTCTGTCCCAGTATTAAACAGGTCTTGAGCAACCTGGTTGGCATACACGAGACGGTCCTGGTCATCAAGAACAAACGTAGCGTCCTCTACTTCGTCTAACAACGTCCTGCGCGCGACGGGAGTCAGGTCCAGAAAGTCGGCGTAGAACAGCGCCCAGAGGAACGTCACGGACAGGACTGTACTCCCGGCCATCGTTGCGTTGTACAGCATGTCTGGATACGGCTCGAGTCCGGCAACCTCAACAATGGCCGCGATGTAAATGACTGCAATACCCCCTAGTATTGTTCGGGTCTGCTTACGATAGGTCCCACTCTCGTACACGTATGCTTCCAGAAACATCGCCAGCATAGCAGTGGCTGCGACAAACACCACAAGGAGATGAACCGCCCACCAGACGCCAAACTCATAGACCGGTGTCCCATTTTGAACAACCGTCGGTGTACGGGTATAAAAGAGATTGCCGGGATTGAGTCCAATCATCAGTGCCTCCAGGCAGAGGTAGCCACCGACACTACCCAGCACCAGGGGTCGCTTAAACCATGTTCGTTCAGTGTACTCTACGGCGACATACATGCCGGAGATGGCCACCACGACTGCAGCGAGCCACGAAACGCCCAGCAAACTGGGAGCGACCAGTTGGCTGTCGAGTCTAGTGCCTGCTCCATAACTGAGTATCCACACGGCTGACCCAAACCCATGGACAATAAGCGGTTTGCCGCCGGGATTCGAACGGTACTGCCACGCGAACAGTGCGACACCCACTGAGATGATGGCCGGAAAGTAAAACAAGACCGGATTGAACTGAGTCACACTCATGTTGTACCGATTGGTTAACTAGTATTAGTATCTGTGCCAAATTCTCACCATGTGGCCAACGAGAGTTCCGTTCGTTCTGTAGAGAGGATGACTCCGTGGGGATTCCGCCGAAATCGCTGGAGCGTGACGTACGCCACGGAGCAACCCTGTAGCGCCGGTAGATTTCTGACGTCGAAAACACCATATTGGGTGGCTATCTATCAGCCGCTATTGAGTTCAAATACCGACCCATGTGTTCTGTTTTTATTATATAATTTCGTGGTGCCGGTAGTTCGTCGGGATTCGAGTGCCGAGGCCACGTTTCTATCCATACATTTGCGAAGAGAGGTGGACGAGCGTCAGAGAATCGCGTCTGCTACCCTCTGAGAGAGGACAGTTGAAAAGTAGTAATTAAACAGAGGTCACTCCAGCGGGTCTAGCGGCCGAACGGAATCGTGCTGACCGTTGTACCTGTTTACGTGCTCCTGTACGTCTTCGTCCTCGAGGTCGTAGAGGTCAAACACCGCCTGACCGATTTCTTGCCCAAGTTCGTCAGTATCGCCCTCGTTCCGTACCGAGATAGATTAATCGAGAGCTTCCCACGAGATAGCCTCGTCGGATTGGCTACTCGATGTAAACTCGATGGTCGACGACTCGTGTACGCGGAGGTAATCGTAGTTTTTGCCGCCGCTGGTTGCTGAATCGGTCCATTCGACCAACTGAATGTTGTCAAAGTTGGCGGCCCGTTTCTCTCCGTCGTCGGGAGGATAGAGCCGGAAATAGAGACGGACATAGGTAGCTTCCTCAGGTGTCGACAGCGACCGTTCGAGACGTTCCCAGCCAGTCGTTCGGTCGAGGTCGATCGACACTGAATCGAGTGCCGAACCACTGGTCGACTCGTACCATCGCACGAGCAGTTCCAGTCGGGTGTCCGTCTCGTGGCGGTACTGGCCGAGAAGGGTCGTCGGCCCGGTTAGGGGAACTCGCGCGGCCGTCGTCAGAATCGACCGCTGGGTGTTGTCTGCGGTTCGGGAAAGTTGAATCCCGCCACTCCCGTCGTATCCGAACTCCGGACCGTTGGAGTCCGATCCACGACTGAACCGTCATAACGGACCTTCGTGCCGTCCGTCGTCGATATCAGGGTCGTCGAACGTCCCAGTCGGAAGGAGGTCACGGCCCAGTTCGACAGATTCCGCCCCGTCTATGACTCGGTTGACCCATCCCGAGTTCCGCGTGTATATCGTCCCGTCTCCGTCCAGCGTTCGGGTTGCTGTCCGGGCCGGTGTCTCGTCTCTTGCGACGTACTCCAGCCTGTTGTGGTCAAGCGAGAACTCATCCGACGACAACGCGGCTGTTTCCCGGAATTGCCACGTCCTCGGTTTGTCGACCACCCCTTTCGGAACGTAGCCTTCAATCAGGAGCGGGTCAACGTACGCTCTGGTGATACCATCAGCAGTGACGTGGACCGTCAAGAGATACGACGGAAACGTCGACCAGAACTCCTGGTCGAACACGAGGTTTCCAAGCGTCCACGCGACCAGTGCCTCATCCTGCAGTTCCACTCCACCGGTTACGTGTGGGTGGTGATTGACGACAACGTCTGCACCGGCTGTCTTTGCCGTTTCGGTCAGGCGTCTGATTCTGTCGGTCGGTTCCTGTTGATACTCGGAGCCGCCGTGGATCTGGACGACCGTTACGTCCGCGTTCGCGTCGACCCCCGATACCGTCCGAGATATTCGGTCGCGAGTCGCCGCTGCTACCCCGACACTCCCGGAGACCGTCAGTTGCTCGGTGTCGGGTGTCCCGGCCACGTCGTCCCCCGACACTGCGTATGTCTCGGACTGGTTGTCGTCGGCTGCCCAGTCGATATCGTACTGGTCGCCCGTAACGGTAGTACAGGAGACCAAGCCGATGGTAAGTCCCCGCCGTTCGAAGTACGTCGGTTCCCACGCTTCTGTGCTGGACCTGCCGGCACCAGACCGTTCGATCCCGGCAGCAGAGAGTGCCTGTAACGTCTCATCCAACCCCGGCGTCAACGCGTCGAGCGTGTGGTTGTTCCCCAGTGCGACGTAGTCGATCCCGGCATCGGCCATCGCGGGTGCGGCGTCCGGGTGCGATACGAAGTGGTACCGTTTGGAGGGGTGTCTCCATGCCGTCGTCGTCAGCGGTGTTTCGAGATTCACTGACGTGAGATCGGCGTCCTCTAACAGGGGGGAGATGTACTGTAGTATCGTCTGGTGTGATTCCATCCGGTCATCAGGTCGAATCTGGAAGTGCGGTTCGAGAGGGTGGTCGTCCTCGTAGAACCGACGGCCAAACATTACGTCGCCGCCGAAACTGAGCGCGACTGTTCCCTCACGAGGTGAGAGTCTGATACGAGGACTCGTTCCCGGAGCCACAGCGACAGTCCGTCCGATAAAATCCGTTTTCGTTGCGCGAAGCCAGATGGGTCCGTCGACCTCCACTACTTCAAATCGTCCTTGCTCATCAGTGGTTGTCTCGGCTACGGATCCTCTCCCTGGGACGATCGCTTTCAGCGTCGCACCGGTGATCCCCTCGCCCTCTATGTCGACAACTCGCCCCGATATGGGCTCGGAGCTACGTGCGGATCTTTGACCGGTCTGTTCTGTCTGAAAATCGTTTTCGGTCGACTCGGACGGCGAAAGAGCGTTACACCCGGCAATTCCCGCTCCCGCTCCGACCGTTGCAATCCGAACGAATTCACGACGGGACCACTGATCCATTGATCTGATAAAAGACACCTTGATAGAAAAATGATGGACTGGCTCTGTTGAAACCCTACCCAGTCGATACAAACGGCCTGCGGCATACAGAGGGTACGTTCAGCACACTATTGTGATCGGTACAACCCATTCTCAGTCCAGCGGTAATAGAGTTCTACTTCTGTTTGATTGGTTCGTTGGCTTCTTTTTCTCGAGTGCTTACTGCCTGCTCGAACTCACGCATGAACTCATCGACGGTGTTTCCCATGATGACGACAGGGTCTGTCCCTGCGAGAAGATTGGTCAGCACAGTGTCGGCGTCGGTGTCGTCGTCGTGTTGGGTCACCGGAAGATCAGTGCTCTCGGCGAAGGCCCGCGTGTTGGCCCCACCGACGTGAACTTCATTGATGTGGCCTTGGTCGTAGAGAAGGTCAACGTACTCTGCGAAGGAGGCGGTTCGCCCCCGTCGATCTCGTCGGAGATAGACGAACGGGAGTATCTGTTCGTCTTCCGAAACGAGTGCCTGGCGGACCATTTCCGTACTCTCGACGTCGTTCACTTGTGCTGCGTTGAACACACGACCGTCGGGAAGTCGGGTCCACTCCGGCTGGATCGCATCTAAAAACGCTTCGAGTTCACCGTCGGGCAGAGGCGATTCGCCGAGAAACGACAGAACCGCGTCAATCGCGTGGGCAGTTTCTGCCCCGATCATCCCCTCGTGTCGTTCTGGAATCTCGACCTGTTCGATGGTACCGCCCCGCCGTTCGATCTCTTCTCCCATATACTCGTGGAGAACAGGGTGTTGTTCCCCACTAATGACGTGTGTCCCGGCGGAGACCGACCGTGCGAATGATCGGGCAATTTTGGTTCGCGTTTTGCCGAGCGTGTCGTTGTGATCCTGACGGACGTTGGTGAGAATGACGATGTCCGGATCGATGAGTTGTTGATTAATGAGCCGGGTGGTGTACTCGGTGATGCCCTGATTTTCGAAGATGCCGATATCCTCGGCGGCATAGGCATCGAGTTCCGGAGCGAACTCCCCGATCACGCTGATGTTCTCGTACAGCGTCGTCCGAGGCCCGCGTCGGTCGATGGGGTGAACCTCGCCGTTGTGGATGAGTGTCGGATGATTCCCGGTAATCTTCGTCAGCGTATCGTAGCCCCGGCGATTGAACACGTCGTCGAGGCGGCGGGTCGTCGATGTCTTGCCACGACTCCCCGCCACGGCGATGCGAGTGTCCAGGCGTCGGAGTGCTTTGCGGTGACGGAACCCTCGTGTTAACTCCTTAATGATACCGGTCAGGCTCGGCTTCCCGACCTCGATAGACCGCGGTTCGTTCCGCCACTCGTATTCGGCACCGACCATGAACATGGGGAGGGCACCCGTGGCCCGCTCTAGGAACCGCTCTAACGCATGCCTGGCATCGCTCTCCGTAGCAAACCGGTCTGCACTGTTGGCGAGTGTGCGCTCGGGTGTCTGTAATTGCCACACCCAATTGTTCCGATCCTGTGGAAGCTCGCCGGACGGCGTCGGGTCTTCTCTGACAATCGTTCGCGGATCGCTGATATCCTCGCTTTCGAACGCGTCCTCATCGCCGCCGAGCGAGGCAACTGCTCCTCGAACTCGGTCGACAGCCTGTCGGGCCTCCTGTGACGTATCGTAGTGATGGCCTCCGGTCGCAACCACGCGTTCCTGAATACGGAGTCGCCACGACCAACCGAACCCTCGCCCGTATATCTCGTATGCAGTCGTGCTCATGAGTCACCTCCCGACAGAACGGATGCCGACAGGACCTCGGACTCGTCAGGTTTGTCAACCGCATACCAGCGCCCGATCCCCAAGCCGACCAACACGACGAACACGCCTATCAGTATCACTGGAAGCGTGAGTTCTTGTGGGATGCCCTTCGGTTCCGGTGTGGCGAACAGCCGAGCCACGAGCACCGCTGGAACGAACACGACTGCTTGGAGAGGCAGTACCAGACGCCGCTCGAATGGCCCTGTCACGTGAGCGTTATACGCTGTGATGCCCGCGAGGAAGGCAATGAAAAACGCAGACAGCCCACGACTAATCGGGAGCGAGAGCGTGAGTGGCACTGCCACGAGAAGTGCAAACGCGGTGGTGGTTCCGAGCAGTACCCGGCCATACCGCAGTATTGCGGCGTTCACCGCCTGAACGAAGCCAAATGCAAGAACCACTAACACGAGATACATGGCGATCAGCCAGGCGTTTGTGAGGGCGTAGACTGCCAGCAGGACAGCCGTAATGACCCCCACCCGGACGCCAAATCTCCCTCGGATACGCTCGGATAACAGAAGACCGAGAACGAAGAGACCGGCCACGACTTCCCTCGAAATGACGACTGCTTCTGCTGAAATATCAACAACTGCATTTTTATACACCGCAACGTCGGCGGTTTCTGCGAACAACACCGGTGGCGTCACTGTCCCGAATCGGGCAGCTATCCCCGGCGTGACCAGTCCCCACCCGATGACGACCAGTCCTGCAAACAGTCCTATCGTTGCGAGTAAATCGTTCCGGCGAAACTCCGGCTTGATGCTGTGGAAGTTGTAGGCCGCGAGACCGGGGAGAATGCTGCCGATAAACACGATGAGATCTGCATCAAACCCGACCTGAGTCAGCCCAAGAAGCGTTACCAACGGGACTGACGTTCCGATGACTAATGCGGCGACGAATTGGTCTCGACCGTAGATCAGGGTTCGCTGTCGAAGATACCAGAGACCGATGTACGCTGCGATAGTACTGAGGACGAACACCGGCACCATCAGGACGTTTTTGAGCGTGTACACTGCGAGGACCGGGACGGTGATCGCTCCACCGAGTCGGTAGCCAGTAAACTGTGTCGTCACTGCTACGCCAAGTAACCCTACGACGGCCAACAGCGTAGCAACCCACATTACAAAAGGAAACGAGACTGATACCTAAAGGTCTACGCATGTGAACGACTACCACTCGACACTCAGACTGCGTCGAGAACGACCTCGATTCGCCCCACAAGTTCGGCTTCCGAGAAGGGCTTTGCCACAAAATCGTCAGCACCGGCGTCGAGTGCTTGCACGATATCTTCCTCCCGGTTGCGGGACGTCAACATGACGACTGGCAGATCCACGAGTGCGTCGTGATTCCGGATACGTTCGAGGACGGAAAGGCCATCGAGTTCGGGCATCATCACGTCTAAGACCACGAGATCTGGTGTATCGCTGGTCCGTGATCCGAGATGCTCCCAACACGCATCACCATCTGTGAACGCCACCACGTCCCATCCGTTTTCAGTCAGGTTGAATTCGACGGCTTCCCGGGTCGTCTCATCGTCCTCAGCGATCACTATTTCGGCGGTCATGTGGGTCTCCTATCCACGCTTTATTACGGCGACGCTTGGTTCCACGGGTCATTCGCTCCGTTCACCAGTTCGGATTTCGATGCGTGCTCCCTGGTCTGTGGCGGGTACTGAGAGGTCCCACCCGTGTGCTTCCACGACATCGACGACGCTCATGAGTCCGATTCCGAATCCCGACATCTCGTCCGTGTCTCCGAGTGCTTCGATCTCCGTCCGTTGCTTGTCGGAAAACCCTGGCCCGTCGTCGGCGACGTAGAACCCCGCCTCATCAGCGAGTGGGCCGACCTCCACGGTAACGTCGTCGCCACCGTGTTCGACACTGTTGCGAAAGAGATTACCGAACAGTTGCAACAGTCGTGTCTCGTCGGCCTGTATCTCACCGAGCGGGTCGTCTGCGGACAAGGTCGCTTTCTGGGCGTCGGTATACGACCACGCTTCCTCGACGATTGGTTGCAACGAAAGTGTGCGTATGTTGACTGCCTGTCGATCACCGCGTGCGATCATCAACAACTCGTCGATGAGTTCCTCCATCCGCTCTAAGGACTGTTCGACGCGTTCGAAATGCTGTGACTCGTTCGTTTTGCGGGCGATTTCGAGAAAGCCGACCGCTCCCGTCATTGGGTTTCGGAGGTCGTGTGCCACGACATCGGCAAACCCTTCGAGGCGGTCGTTCTGTCGCTGGAGTGCTTCACCACGCTCGGCTAGCTGTTCTTCTCGCTTGACTGCAGTTATAGCCTCCGTGACCAACGCCTCAAGAAGGCGGAGACTTTCGATGTCGATCTCGTCGAAGGCACGTGGCTCGGTCGCGGAACTCGTGATGATGCCATGATTCCCGCAGGGAACGTGGACCTCTGACCGCAATTGTGTCTCCGGGTTGTAGGTTCCTGTTTGTTTGGTCAGGTCCTCGTGGTACCGGATTTCGCCACTATCGAAACTCTCCCAAATGAGTGCGTCACCCCGCTCGAACGTCGGGGCCTCCCCAACGACCCGTACTGCTTCGTCTGTTTCAACCGCCGCAGATAACACGTCGTCGTCAGCATCATACTCCCAAAACGCACTCACCGGGAGATTGAACAACTCGACGACCATCTCCATCGTGATCTGTGCGACGTCCGTCATCGTTTCAGCCGTCAGCAACCGCTGTGATACTTCGTGCAGACCTTCCAGGCGTTCTTCGAACCGCTGCCGTTCGAGTTCGTACCCGGCCCACTGTCCGAGAAGCTTGATTACCTCTCGTTCGCCGGCGGTGAATTCCCGGTCACGGTCGTGTGGGGCCGCAAAGCAGAACGTCCCGTAGAGGGTCTCCCCGACCTTGACCTTCGTTCCGATATAACAGCCTAAGTCGAACAGTTCGTACGCCGGGTCGTCGTCGCCCAACTCCGCTCGTGCGTCCTGCATACCGACCAGGTCGTCGCTTTCGATGGTCTTCCGACAGTACGACTGCTCCAGCGGTGCGGTTTCGTCTGGCTGGAGCAGTGTATGATCGCCAACAGCGTGTACAATCTCTTGTGTGTCTTCCTCTATTCTCGACAGGAACCCAAACGGCAGATCAAGGTACTCACACCCAATGGAGAGGATGCGCTCGGCTTTTTGTTCGAACGTGAGAGCGTCCTCTGCACCAACTTGATAGAGTTTGGCCAGTACCTCCTGTTTTTGTTCTGCCGCTCGGGCCCTCCGCTCGCGGTCTGTCACATCCCGAACCACGCCGACAATATCGTCAGTGCCGTCGTCCCGGATATGTTTCGAGACGCGAACGTCTACCATTTGTTCGGTTTCCTGATCAATTTCGAAGGTCAGAATTTCATCCTGGATTTCTCCGTCGGCAATGGAGTTGATGGTTGTAACGAATCGATCAAACTCGGCTGATTCAACCAGTCCTGATTCGACCAGCGTGTCGAACGTGTTGCCAACCAGTTCGTTCCGCTCACGTCCAGTCAATGAGCAAAGCGAGTCGTTGACGTAGGTGATAGTCCCGTCCAGATCAACGATGAAAACGCCGTCTCGAATGGCTTCGATGACGGACCGATAGACACTGATGCTCTCTTCGCGGTCCCCCCAAGCGTCGTCATGGGGATCTGCGTCCATAATTTATACTCATACTCATGAATAATGGTTATTTGGTTTCGCTGAATCAAAGCGCTGTGAAGAGAGGTTTGTCGACCAGTACAGAGCCCGATAGTGAATGGTTCAGAATCTCGTCTGCACTCCGGAGCTGGGCGAATCGTTGGATCCCAATGCGCTCGTAATCGTTCGTGGGCTTCAAAACTCTTCATGCTCGATATCTATTTCGCCGGGTTCGGCGTTACGAGCGTCTTCGAGGTCGTCCTGCAACTGCTCGACTTGCGGTTGGAGTTCTTCGGCCTTCGATTCGTTCTGACTGTAGCGAGGGATCCTTCTTGACGGGCAGCGCGGGCCTCCTGTATCAATTCGTAGAGATACTTTGATCGACTCCCGTAGCCCTGCTCCTCGGCTTCCTGCATCCACTTTTCGGCGTGCTTGCGACTGGGGTAAATCGCAACGTAGGTCGTCTCTTCGGACAGGCCGACCTCGGTCTCCCACTCGGTCTGCTGTGGCTCTTCATCGCTCATAGTGTTTCACAATGGACAATTACGGCTGGATGCACCTAGGCCTATGGATAGATCGTGAGTCGTGAGTGCCGAGGCCTCCGAGTTACCGGTATCAGAGAGCCATCTGTGGCTCTGGACAGCGTTGAGAATACAGACACGTAGAGCGACCGCAGCGGACTCTCGCTCTTCTCATACAGAGTTTGTCAGGAAGGACGTGCGAGACACAGGGCACGTATCGGGAACAAACGGTCACGACCGCCTCGATAGCGCGAATCGGTTACAGATGGGTCAAGTACCGGTGGCCGCCGCTGACCACCAGTCCGAGTCCGAGGAGCCACTGGAGTGCGCCAGCGACGAAACGTAGCGCTGGCTTGCCTGTGTGGTAACTGGTAGTGACGACGACGAAGCCGTCTTGTGTCTCGACTACAAGTCCTCCGTCGTCGTACTCGTTGGCGGGGACAGGCGGCAGTTCAGTGTCTACCTCTGCACCCTCGACGTAGTGGTCAGTCGTCAACGAGTCCCGCCGAATCACACGGCGCAGTTCCGGCGGCACCCTCTCGATGGGGACGGCGATAGCGTTTAGCACCTCCATAGGTGAACGAGGAGTCAGCGTGACTCTGACCTGCCCCTCCGGAACCGTTTCTGAGATACGGTGCGTCGTCCGGGTCCGTTCGTAGAACTGCCCACCGTGGACGGTGTATGCTTGGCCCGTGGTCCAGACTTCCGGTCGGTCGATGGTCAGCGTCCGTGGTTGGCCACTCCCGTTCAGTAGCCACGTCTCCAGTACACAGAGTCGCGTGCTGCTGGTGTCGGTAAGCCCATCACAGCCGATGCCGGCGATGCTTTCCGGTCGGTTGGCCCACTCGCCGTCGACAGTAAAGCGCGTGTCGTCGTCGGCGGCAGTGACGGCCACGCGCTGGTACTCGTAGCGCTCGTCGCCGGGTGAAACGATGTGGAAGTGGCCCACGTTCACCAGCAGAAAAACACCGACGACCAGAAAGATCAAACCTCGACGAGCGGGCGCGTCCAAGGTCATTAATTACCGGCCCTGTGTCGAATCAATATACCTTTGCTCCGGACAGTCTGGACTCCGGGCAGTACGTGTACTTCAGAGTCACGCGGCCAACTGAGGGCCACCAGTTGGAGAGTATATCGCTACAGATTGCACACTCAAAAACGGAGTGTGGAGTATCCGACACCTGAATCGTGCCGGTACGAACATACGACACCACGACTGACGTTGCAGGAGTGAAAACTGTCATCAATCGGTTTGTGCCCGTAGGTCGTCCGGATTCGAGTGCCGAGGCCTGCATCTCCCATCTGAGGGGATGTATCCGGTAGTGGCCGAATGAACAGCGAAGCGTGAAATCAAGCGGTGCTAATACCAAGCAAATACCGTTCGTACGGGAATGGGTGGTACTCTCCCTCACTGCAGACGGGTTTAAATACAGTAAGAAATACCTCGTATGAGAGGATGTAGAGTCAATTTGATATTGAATATATACTTGTAACGATGGCTCAGCCAGTCCATCGGTATCGAGGGGGTCGTACGGAACGGGCGATGCGGGGCCGTCGGCGCGTCCGTTCGGGGCCGGGGACCGCACTCGAACCGCCCACATGTCGAGGTGATACGGCGTGATATCGAGACTTCGGACCTACGCTCGCATCGTCGTCATCGTCTATGCGTTCCTTCCGATTATCGTCACTTCCACGCTCGATAGACTGCTGGGTGGAAACGAGCGATTGCGGGAACGACAGGCGGTCTGGTTGCGGGAGACGCTCGTCGACCTCGGGCCGACGTTCATCAAACTCGGGCAGTTGCTCTCGACCCGTCCGGACGTGGCTCCACCGGAGTGGCTGGCGGAACTGGAGAAACTACAGGACGACGTCCCGCCCTCCCCGTGGGAGGACGCCCGGAAAGTCGTCGAAACGGATCTGGGACCAATCGAAGAGCGGTTCGACTCCTTCGACACCGAGTCGATAAGCGGTGCGAGCCTCTCACAGGTCCACCGGGCGAGCATCGACGGCCGCGACGTCGCGGTCAAGGTGCGCAGACCGGAGCTAGAGCATCGCGTCGAGCGCGACCTCGAAGCCCTCGACAAACTCCTGTGGGTACTCATCCAGTTCGTCGACGACGGACGGGCCTTCTCGCTCGAGAACCTCTCGGAACACTTCCGGGAGACGCTCTACGAGGAGATGGACTTCGAGCGCGAAGCGCGCATGATGGCTGAGATACGCGCGAACTTCGAGGACGACGACCGCGTGACGATTCCCGAGGTCGTCGACTCGCACTCGACGGAACGGGTGTTGACGATGGAGTACGTCGACGGCACGAAACTGACCGACCTCGAAGAACTCGACCGGATGGATATCGACCGACCGCGACTGGCGAAGGACCTCCACCAGGTGTACCTGAAGATGTGTCTCGTCGACGGCGTCTTCCACGGCGACCCCCATCCGGGCAACGTCGCCGTACAGCCCGACGGCACCGCGGTCCTGTACGATTTCGGGATGAGCGACCACGTTCCCGATGGGCTCCAACAGAAGTTCGTCAGCTTCTATCTGGCCGTCGGCAGCGAGGACCCCGACGAAGTGATTACGGCACTCTCCGAACTCGGGATGCTCGATCTCGATGCTGCTGAGGGGGGCCGCGAAGAGTTAGAGGAACTGGTCGCCACGCAGGTCGAGGCGGCACAGGGCGGCGGGTTCGACTTCGCGGAGATGCGCGCTCTCGTCGAGGACCTCGAGGAAGTGGTCTACGAGTTGCCCTTCCGGCTGCCGAAGGACATGGCACTCGTGTTGCGCGTCATCGCCATCGGCGAGGGCATCTTCACGACTGTCGACCCGGAGCACGACATCGTCGAGGTGAGCGCGGAGATGCTCGCTCGCCACGGCTACGCCGATGCCGAACGGGTCAAAGAAATCGCCGAAGGTGGCCTCGAAGTCTCCTGAGATACCGGGGCCGCCTTTCGCCCCACGACACCGCAGGAACCGACCGTCGACCGGTCGTGCGGGCCGGTACAGTTCGAGGGCTTCCGAGAGAGTGCGTGCGTAACTCCGGCCGAAGCCAGGGCGTGACCAGTCTCGGTCGACGTGGCAACTGAGTGGTGTGAGAGAGGCAGTAGTGTTTATACGACCCAAGCCTTTCGATAACCAATGAGCGGTGGCTTTCGGGAGGCGTATCACCAAGCGAGCGAGGTACTTCACAGTATCCACAGAGTCATCATCGACGCTTCGACCCGCGACGAACTCGAAGCGGGGGTCTGTTCGGCGTTCGCCGACTCCGAGGCGTACGTGTTCGCGTGGATAGGTGAACACGACGAGGAGACCGACGAAATCAGGCCACGGGTGGCGGCAGGTGTCGGCGGCGGGTATCTCGACGAAATCTCGATTGCCGTCCACGAACCGCCATCCAAGCACGGACCGACGGCGACGGCCACCCGCACCGGTCGTGTTCAGGTGATGCAAAACATCAGGGACGACCCGGAGTACGAGCCGTGGCGGGACCACGCGCTCGAACAGGGCTTCGAGTCGAGTGCCGCCATCCCGATAACCGACGGGGACATACAGTACGGCGTTCTGAACATCTACTCCGCGCGGGCCGAGGCGTTCGGCGAAGACGAGCGAAGTCTGTTCACGGAGGTCGGTGAGACCATCGGGACGGCACTGTCCGGCATCGAGGCACAGCAGGAACTGCGCTCCCGCAAACGGAAGTACGAGCGACTGACCGAGCGAGTCTCGGACGCGTACTACGCGGTCGATTCCCAGTGGCGAATTACCTACTGGAACGAGCAGATGGCGGAGCGAGGGGGCGTACAAGGGGAGGAAGTACGTGGTGAGGTACTCTGGGACGCGTTCCCGGAACTCCTCGGGACGGAGGCCGAGACGCAGTATCGCGCGGCGATGGAGACACAGGAGCCACGGTCGTTCGAGACGTACATCGGCGAGGGGTTCGACTACTGGGTGGACGTGGACGTGTATCCCGACGAGGACGGGCTCTCGGTGTTCTCCCGGGAAATCACGGAGCGCAAAGAGCGCGAGCGTGAACTCCGCGAGACGACACGAACATTGGAGGGGGTCATCAACGCCGCACCGGACCCCATCGTCATGCTCGACGACGAACTGCGAGTCACGATGTGGAACCCCGGGGCAGAACGGGTGTTCGGCTGGACGGAGTCGGAGATTCTCGGCGAGCGGGCACCGTTCGTGCCCGACGAGAAGGAGACGGAGTTCCAACAGTTCGTCGAGAAACTGGACAGCGGCGGCCAGAATCGGTTCGTCGACACGGTCCGGCAGACGAAAGACGGGGAGCGTATCGACGTCGGATTGTCCTCGGCGAAAGTCGAGACCGAGGGCGAGTTCTCCGGCTACATCGGCATCTTCAAAGACATCCGAAAGCCGAAGTCGTACGAACGCCAGATGGAGGCACTCCACGACGCCACGCGGCGGCTCGTGGACTCGGCGGACAAGGACGAAGCGGTGGCGATAGCGGTCGAAGCCGCCGAGGACCTGCTCGACTTCCAGATACCGTCGGTCTGGTATCCGAACGAGGCGAACGACGCGCTGGAAGTCGTGGCGGACTCGGACGAACACCGCCGACTCCTGCGCGAATCCGGGACGCCCTCCCCGGCACACCCTCGCGGCGACTGGCTGTGGGATGTCTTCGAGGCCGGGGAGACAGTCGTCTACGACGACATCGACCCCGAGGACTTGGTCTCGGACGTGCCGTTCAAGTCCGCGATACTCGTGCCGCTCGGTGAACACGGCCTGTTGGCCTGTGCGAGCCGTGAGGAAACCGGGTTCGAGGACCGGCACGTGACGCTTGCGACCGTCCTCGGACGGAACGTGACCGCAGTGCTCGACAGCCTCGAAGGGGAGAGCGAACTGCGGGAGCAACGCGACAACCTCGAAGTCCTCGACCAGATGGTTCGACACGACATCCGAAACGACCTCCAAGTCATCTCCGGGTACGCAGAGGCACTCCAGACACGAGTCGACGACAGCGAACGGGAGTACGTCGAGCAAATTCTCGCGAGTACCGAAAGCGCGACCAGTCTGACGCAGGCAGCCCGTGACCTCGCGGAGGTCATGCTGCAAACCGAAAGCGAGTACGAACCGATACCGCTCCGACGGCGGTTGATGACACAACTCGAAGAAGTTCGCGCCATGCACAGTCACGCGTCGATAACTGTCGACGGCCGGCTTCCCGACAGTACCGTCGTCGCCGACGAGATGCTCCCGTCGGTGTTCCGGAACCTCCTAAAAAACGCCATCCAGCACAACGACAAGGAAGTTCCAGAGGTCGTCGTCACGGCGTCCGAACGCGACGAGACAGTCGTCGTCAGCATCGCCGACAACGGGCCGGGTATCCCCGACGAGATGCAGGGCGAGATGTTCGCGAAGGGTGAGAAAGGACTGAAGAGTGACGGAACCGGCATCGGCCTGTACCTCGTGGAGACACTCGTGGACGGCTACGGCGGCACCGTCTGGGTCGAGGACAACGACCCCGAAGGGGCGGTGTTCAACGTCGAACTGCCGCTCGCGGAGTAGCGACCGACCCAGAACTGCCGATACGTCGAAAGCCCGGACAGGCAGTGTGGAATCGAGGGGCATTTTTGTTGAAAGCGGCCAAGTTGGCCGGATGTTCAGATTATACCCGATACAATGGATATACAAAATCTATAATCCGAACAGAGAAAACAGATTGCCAACCCTTATCCGTGTACCCAGTCTCCGTTTACTCGCAATGGCAAACGGTAAAGTTGATTTCTTCAACGACACAGGCGGTTACGGTTTCATCGATACTGAGGACGCGGACGAGGACGTTTTCTTCCACATGGAGGACGTTGGCGGCGAGGACCTCACCGAAGGTACTGACATCGAGTTCGACATCGAACAGGCCCCCAAGGGCCCGCGCGCGACGAACGTCGTTCGCAACTAACTAGTTTCGCACCGTCGCGTCACCGCGACACCGCGTGACTCTGCTTCTTTGGACACTCACTCCGTAGCGCGGTCGCCGCTGTAGCGTGCCTCGTACCGTTCTAGCGTGGCGTCCCGCTTGGCTCTGGCAGCGTCAGTCATCATTTCGGGCGTCCACTCCATCCCGGCGTCGGTGTCGACGGTGACCGACTCAACGCCGGCGAGCGGTTCCACGCAGTCCGTTATCTCCGTGATGAAGTACGGGACCATGTGACAGGCCGGCGTCGTGAGGTGCATCTCGACGCGCGCCTCGCTGCCGTCGACGGTGACCGACTCCACCAGCCCCATCTCTACGATGTCGAGGTTCGACCCGTTGGCCGCCGTACAGGGGTCAACGACAGCCCGGAGTTCGTCGCGGATGCGGTCGGGTGTGACCGAAGCGTCGGCCGCAGTATCCACGGCCGCACCGTCGTCCGTGCTCATGCTTCCACCTCGAAGGGGGTCGTGGAGTACGGGTCGGCGAGGTCGGTGTCGGCGTACTCGTCGTCGCCGATGGCGTCCTGCAGTTCGTCCACGTCGAACCCGTGGGCGTCGGCGAGGTTCGCACCGACCATCTTCCGCTTGTCGTCGTCGGTAATCGTGTAGGTGCCGTCACGGGACTCCATCTCGGGGAAGTCGAGTTCCCACAGCGACTCGAGCAGCAGTCGCGGGTGGAACTGCGGCGTGCCACAGCCCCAGATGACTTTCTCGACGGCCTCCTTCCCGCCGGCCCACAGCAGGTTCTCCATCGTCTCGACGAACTGGTCGGGCCGGGTCGCGGCGTCGGCCGCCGTGATTTCGAGGTTGACGTAGACGTTGTCGTGTTCCGCGATGCGGTAGCCCGTCTCCTCGGCGAGGATGAACCCGCCGTGGACGATTTCGAAGTTCAGGTCCGGGAAACTCGCGGCGGCCTCCTCGATATCGTCGACCCGGTACGGGTCGAGCGGGACGTTCCCGAACGGGACCGCCTTGTGAACGGCAACCACGTCGAGACCCAAGTCTGCGCACCGCTCCCAGAGCGGGAACGCAGTCTCGGCATCGTCCATCTTGAACCCCGTGTGCCCGTCGTCGCTCCAGTAGGAGGGGTAGACTTTCACGCCGTGGACGCCGTACTCGTCGGCCTGCCGGGCGAGTTCGTCGCCCGGGTTCTCCATGCCGATGATGTCGATGCTCGCCAACTGCGCGCTTCGGTTCGGATGGGCTTCCACGAACTCGCGGGCCTTCCCCATCGACGTGAGGCCGTCCTCGAAGATGGTGATGGACTGGGGATGGAAGACGGTGAAATCGACCGGACTCTCGCGAAACAACATGTTCGCCGTCACCGACGGGTCCCAGTCGGTCAGGAAAGACTCCTCCGTTCGGCGGTACTGTTCGGGCATCGCCGCCTCCGCCCCCAGCATCAGGTCCACGACGGGTTCGGCGTATCGCTCGATGGCGTAGTTCGACGGGTGCAGGTTGTAGGCGTGGGACACGGCATCCGCCACGAATACGTCGTCCAGTGTTACCATGAGAACGCACATCACGCCCGGCCCGGTTAAAAACTCTGCACGAATAGTGGGGTGGAAAAAAAGATACCCCACGGTTCAGAACTCGTCGAGTGTGGCCTGCCCCTCGCCGGTGCCGTCCGCGGCCTCCTCCGTGGCACGCCCACCCCGTCGAGACAGCGACGCACGCCGCCGGACGGTCGGGTCGGCGTACACTGCCTCTTTGGCCCGGTCGTCGAGTCGTGCCATCTCCTCGCGGGCACGGTCGGCGCGTGCCTCGAAGTCGACGACCGGATACGGATAATCCGTGCCCACCTCGACGCCAGCCTCGTCCTGTACGGCGAGCGGTGCCTTCTCGGGACGGGGCAGGTGTTCGTCCGGGAGCGGCGCGAGTTCGGGGACGTACTCGCGGACGAACGCACCGTCCGGGTCGTACTCCCGGGCTTGTTTGGCCGGGTCGTAGACGCGAATCGGGTGAACGCCGACGAGTCCCGCCTGTGCCTGCCACTGCGTGTAGTTGATGGCGGCGTCTGCGTCGACGAGGTGGGCGTACATGAAATCGGCTCCACGCTTCCACCACTCCCGAAGGATGTAACAGAAGACCGACGCGCACATCGCCCGCATCCGGAAGTTGATGTAGCCCGTCTCCACGAGGGCACGCATCGCGGCGTCGACCATCGGGAACCCCGTCCGTCCCTCCTGCCACGCCGCCACCAGTTCCGGGTCGTGTTCGTCGCGTCGGAACCCCCGGAAGACGGGGTTCGCGGCCGTCTCCGTCCATCCCGGCCAGTCGGCGAGTTTCTGGTTGTAGTGGCGGTTCCAGTACAGTCGCGACTCGAACATCGACCGCCCGCGGCCGTCCGGGGCGTCCTGTACCGTCTGGTAGGCCTGCCGCACCGAGAGACACCCGAACGCGAGATACGGCGAGAGCCGCGACGAGCGGTCCTCGGCGGCCGCGGGTGGCGAGACGACCGACGGGTACTCGCCGACACGCTCACGGAAGGCCGACAGTCGCTCGTTGCCCGCGACGGTCCCACCCTCGGGGACGGCCGTCTTCGCCGGAGCCACGTCGTATTGCTCCCGCACGTCGTCGGGCGTCACGTCGCTGTCGAGCGGGTTCGGCGGGAGCGAGTCCGGGCGCGGGTGCGGGTCGGCCTCGAAGTACGCCTCACACTGGTCGCCCCATCCGTCGCGTGTCTCGACGGTGACGGTCCCGTCCGGTTCGCGGTTCTCGGGTCCGGGACGGACGATACCGTCGTCGGCGAACGCGGTGACAGCGGGCCAGTCGCGGACGGCGCGGTCACGCTCGCGGCCGCGTCGGGCCGTCACGTCGCGGTTGAGAGACACCGCGTCGACAGCCCCGGAGTCGAGGAGCGTACGCAGTCGCTCACGGGGGTCGCCGTGCAAGAGCGCGAGGTCCGACCCGAGCGAGCGGTACTGCCGCCGGAGGTCGGCCAGCGACTCGTGGAGGAACTCGCGTCGCGCGTCACAGGCGAGTGCGTCGGGGCCGTAGTACCGCGGGTCGAAGACGAACGCGGGCACGGGCCGGGCGTCGGCGTCCGCGGCGGCCGCCGCGAGGGCGGCGTTGTCCGCGGTCCGCAGGTCCGCACGGTGCCAGACGAGGACGCGGGTCACGTCCGAAGGGAGGGCCGGGACGTGCAAAAGCGTTCACTCGCGACTGCGGTTCGAATTTTGGTCCGAATCAGAATGCTTCCGGAAGGGACGCCGAACAACGCTTTTGTGGGTTGCTACGTGGGTTTCGTGCGTGCAACTCACCGTGATGGCGGTCGCACGCGCGGTGTCGCTGGCGAGTGGCCTCGTCCTGTTGGGCATCGGCTACCGCGCGTGGGCGACGCGTGACAGACCGCTCGCGCGGCGGTTCGCGCTTCTATCCGGGACCGTCGGGCTGTCGGCACTGGCGGTTGCCGCCGTGGCACCGGCTTACGGGCCGTACGAACTCGTCTGGCTGTACACGTATCTCGCCGTCCCGGTCGCACTCGCGTTGCTGAGTTTCGACCACTACGGGGTCGACCTCGTGACGACGCGCGGCCACGCTGTCGCGTTCGTGCTCCCCGCAGTCGCCGGTGCTATCGGCGGAACCGTCGTGACGCTCGGTGGCGGCGGAATGATGGGTGCCGGAACAGCGGCGACGCTCGCCGGCCTCCCACCGCTCGTGGTGGAGGCCGCCGGGCTGTTCCACGAAGCGGGCCTCTACTACGCCAGTGGCCTCGTCGTCGTCGCCGTCGGTCTGTTCGTCCGCACCGTCGTCCGATACGACCACCTCGACACGGGACTCGGTGCGTCGCTCTCGCTCGTCGGCGTCTGGCCGTGGGTCGGGTTCGTTCTCATGCCGGAGGTAGCCGCCACGAGCGGCTACGACATCGCACTCGGTATGGTCGGCGGCGGCTACCTCCTCTGTGTCGCGGCCGTCGGCCTCGTCGCCGGCCCGTACGACCTGTTCGATTCGGTGCCCGCGGCCGGGAACGTCGGCCCGAAGACTGCCCTCGACTCCATCGACGACGCCGTGTTCGTCACCGGAACCGACGGGACACTGCTCAGAACCAACGCCGTGGCCCGAGAGACGTTCGGAGTCGCGGACGGTGATGCCGTCGGAATGCGACTCGCCGCAGTGCTCGGAACCGCACTCGACACGTTCCACGCTACGGACACCGTCGACCTCGAAACCGTCGGCGGGACACGCCGCTTCGAGACGCAGGTGTCGCCCGTGCCCGGCCGCGACGGCCCACGCGGCCACACCGTCGTCCTCAGAGACGTGACACGGCGACAGACGCGCGAGCAACGGCTCACGGTCCTGAACCGCGTCCTCCGGCACAACCTCCGCAACGACTTGAACGTCATCCGCGCACACGCCACACGCATCGCCGAAGCCGAGGACGCGGACCCGGAGACGGGTGCCGAGCAGATACGGACGACGGCGGACGGCCTGTTCAGTCTCGGCGAGCGCGCCCGCGACGTCGAACGCATGATGTCGTTCTCGGCCGCTCCCGCTCCGCGGGCCGACGTGGCCACAGTCGTCGAGCGCGTCGTCGCCGACGTGGACGCGGCGTACCCGGACACGGAGTTTACTTCGGCCGTCCCCGACGACGCCGTCGCTGGCGTCGACGAGCGCGTCCTCACGATTACCCTCCGAAACGTGGTCGAGAACGCCGCCGAACACAACGACGCGGAGGCACCACTGGTCGTCGCGTCCGCTACCCGACGCGAGGATGGCACGGTGTGTGTGGCCGTCAGCGACAACGGCCCGGGCATCCCGGAGACGGAGCGTGCCGTGGTCGAGGCGGGCACGGAGGACCCACTCGAACACGGGAGTGGCCTCGGCCTCTGGTCGGTCAAGTGGGGCGTCACGCGGATGGGTGGGACGCTCTCGTTCGCCGAGAACGACCCGCGGGGCACCGTCGTCCGGGTCGACCTCCCACCCGCGACAGAGCCGGACCGAGCCACGACAGGAACGACTGCGCCGGCTGATTAGGCCAACGCACTTCCCGCCCGGATAATCGTCTCCTCGCCGAAGGCCGGGCCGACGAACTGCAGGCCGACCGGCCCCTCGTCGGTTTCGCCCGCCGGGACCGAGATGGCGGGGAGGTTGGCGAGGTTCACCGGCGTCGTGTTAGCGTCCGCGAGGTACATCCGAAGCGGGTCGTCTAGGCTCTCGCCCATCGCCATCGGTGGGACGGGCATTGTCGGTGACGCCAGTACGTCGGCGTCTTCGAGTGCCGAATCGAAGTCCTGCTTGACCCACGCACGGGCGTCCTGTGCCTTCTTGTAGTACTTGTCGTGGTAGCCCGCCGAGAGGGCGTACGTACCCAAGAGGACGCGGCGTTTGACCTCCTCGCCGAAGCCGCGGTCACGCACGTCGGCGAACTCCTCGTTCCAGTTGCCCTCGTGGTCGCTCTCGGGGCCGTAGCGCACGCCGTCGAACCGTGCGAGGTTCGAGGACGCCTCGGACATGGCGATGACGTAGTAGGCTTCGACGGCGTGTTCGACGGACGGGAGGTCGACCTCGTGGTAGCTCGCACCCTGTGCTTCCAACTCCGCGATGGCGTCCCAGAACGTCTCAACGACGCCCTCGTCGGCACCGTCGAGCAGTTCCGTCGGCACGCCAATTTCCATCCCGTCGACGTCCCCGTCGGCGGCGGCAGCGTAGTCCACGGCCGCCTCACTGTCCGGCGGTGCTTCGCGGGTCGTCGCGTCGTACTCGTCGGGGCCGGCGACGACCGAGAGGAGTTCCGCGGCGTCCTCGACGGTCCGGCCGAACGGCCCGATTTGCTCCAAGGAGTTCGCGTAGGCGACGAGACCGTACCGGGAGACGAGGCCGTAGGTGGGTTTGATACCGACGACGCCACAGAACGCGGCGGGACAGCGTACCGACCCGCCGGTGTCCGACCCCAGCGCGAGGTCGGCCTCGCCCGCGGCGACGGCGGCCGCAGAGCCACCGGACGACCCGCCGGGTACCCGACCCTCGGCGGCCGGGTTCTCGGTGGGACCGAACGCCGACGTTTCGGTGGTCGTCCCCATCCCGAACTCGTCCATGTTGGTCTTGCCAGTGATGGTCGCACCGGCGTCTTTCAGCCGCTTGACGGCCGTCGCGTCGTATGGGGGCACGTAGTCTGCGAGCATCTCGGACCCGCAGGTCGTGCGGAGTCCCGCCGTCGAGATGTTGTCCTTGACGGCGACCGTCCGGCCGGCGAGCGGGCCGTCGGCGGCCCCCTCGACCGTCTCCTCGGTGATGTAGAGGTTGTACGACATCAGGAGACCTTCGGCCCTTTGAAAAAGCCCGCTTCGCTGTCCGGGGCGTTCTGCAGTGCGTCCTCTTGGCTCAGCGATTCGCGTTCCTCGTCCGGGCGCATGACGTTGGCGAGGTCCGCCTCGGACTCGACTTCGGGCACCTCGTCGAGCGTCTCGAAGTAGTCGAGGATGTCGGCGAACTGCTCGGCGAAGCGGTCGACCTCGTCGTCGTCGAGGTCGATCCGCGCCAGCGAGGCCACGTGTCGGACCTCCTCACGGTCTACGGCGGGGTCGCTCATGTCCGCGGCGAGGCCCGGACTGGCACTAAGGGTTTCGGTCCCCGATATCACCGCACCGGACCCGACACGACCCCGGTCCGTGTGTGCTCGACCGGCACACAGCCGGACCGGCGAAGTCCCGAAAAACGACTCTGTGAGCCGCTAAAACCGGCGGAAGGTTTAAGTCGGCGCGAGCACAACATATTGTTACGTCCGACAGTTTTCCGGGCAGTAGTGCCCGCCGATTCAACCAATGACAGACACCACCATCAGAGAATACACGCGCGAGCGCGCGAGCGAGGACGAAGACCAAGCGTCGACTGACGAAGAGACTGAGACACTCGTCTGCCCCGAGTGTGACGGCAACCTCGTCAGCGACTCCGAGCGTGGCGAGACGGTTTGTGAAGACTGCGGCCTCGTCGTCGAGGAGGACGAAATCGACCCCGGGCCGGAGTGGCGCGCGTTCGACGCCAGCGAGAAAGACGAGAAGTCCCGCGTCGGTGCCCCCACCACCAACATGATGCACGACAAGGGACTGTCGACCAACATCGGCTGGCAGGACAAAGACGCCTACGGCAACTCACTGTCCTCACGCCAGCGCGAGAAGATGCAGCGACTGCGCACGTGGAACGAGCGGTTCCGGACCCGCGACTCGAAAGAGCGCAACCTCAAGCAGGCACTCGGCGAAATCGACCGCATGGCCTCCGCCCTCGGCCTCCCCGAGAACGTCCGAGAAACCGCCAGCGTCATCTATCGCCGCGCGCTCGACGAGGACCTCCTCCCCGGCCGCTCCATCGAAGGCGTCTCCACCGCCTCGCTCTACGCCGCCGCCCGGCAGGCCGGAACGCCCCGGAGCCTCGACGAGATAGACGCCGTCTCCCGCGTCGAGAAAGACGAAGTCGCCCGGACGTACCGCTACGTCGTGCGGGAACTGAACCTCGAAATCCAGCCCGCCGACCCCGAGAGCTACGTCCCCCGCTTCGTCTCCGACCTCGACCTCTCCGACGAAGTCGAACGCCGCGCCCGCGAACTGCTCTCGACGGCGAAGTCGAAGGGCGTTCACTCCGGCAAGTCCCCCGTCGGGCTAGCGGCCGCGGCCGTCTACGCCGCGTCACTGCTCGCCAACGAGAAGGTCACACAGAGCGAGGTCAGCGAGGTGGCCCAGATTAGCGAGGTCACCATCCGCAACCGGTATCACGAACTGCTGGAAGCCGAAGGCCAAGTAGTCTGAACGGGTATCCCTTCTTCGTTCCCGACACGTTGTCCGGTCTGTGTCACCGAACAGTAAAGGACCCGACCATCCCGGTACCGCGGTGCGGACTACAGAAGTACTCGTACTGCCCGGGCGTCTCGAACGTGTAACTGTAGGTATGCCCAGTATCGTACAGCATCTCGTCGTGCCCCGACCACGAGGCACCGTCCGGCGTGTCGGCGACACCGATATTGTGGCTGTTGCCCTCCCAGTCCCACGTTACTCGTCCGCCGACGGCCACCACGAACGTCTCCGGTCGGAACCGGAACCGCCCGTCCGGGCCGACGGCGACGGTAACTGACTCCGGCGGCGGAGTGGCTGTTTCGGTCCGTGTCGCCGTCTCGGTTGGCGTCTCCGTCGGTGTCGCCGTCGCCGTCGGCGTCCGGGTTTCCGTTGCCCGCTGTGTTGCTGTCGGCGTCCGGGTTGGCGTGTCCGTGGACGGTGGTGTTTCGGTTTCGGTGTCAGTCGAGTCCGTCCCGCCGACACACCCAGCGACACCGAAGCAGGCGAGCAATCCAGCACGGCCGAGGAATCGACGCCGGTCCATGTCCGTTTCAGGGGCTACCCGACTATCAATCTGGCCACGCAGAGAATCAGCGGGTCAGTCGTATCTCGATACGCGGCAACAGTCACTCACAGCGGTCGGCGATGTACTGTGAGACGTGGTCGTCCATCCGCCGCTTGAAGCCCGCCTGCCGGGCTAGCCTGTCGAGTTCCCGTGCGACGAGGGTCCCGTACTGGACGGCTTTCTTGTCCCTGTCGACCACGTCCTCGGGGAGCGACACCCGGGCCGCCTCGCGGAGCGCGTGCTTCCTCGTCGGGTCGCCGTCCCGGTCAGCGACGAGGAGGGAGCCCGGAAGGCGAAGTGCCGCGGCGACCACCCGGTCGTGGAGATACGGCGCGGCGGGTTCGACGCCGGCCGCCTGCAGGGTGAGCGTGTCGCGTGGCAGTTGCTCCGCGAGCGTCCCGAGGAGTTCACGGGTCGCCCCGCGCACCGTCCCCGCGTCGACACGGGGGTCGTCCGAGGCCTTCGCCACCTTCGCGTAGCCGCCGAACAGTTCGTCCGCACCCTGTCCGACTGCCAGCCTGTCGTAGCCGTCGGCGGCGACGCGGCGGGCGGTCAGGTACAGCGGGAGCGCGATGTTGACGTCCATGGCGTTCCGGCGACCCGTCGCCCGCACCACCTCGGGGACTGCCTGCTCGATGTCGTCGTGTGTCAACTCGACTACCGTCACCGACCGGTCGAGTGCCTCGGCGGCCGAGCGAGCGGCGGCCACGTCGTGGCTGTCGGGAAAGCCCGTGACGTACAGCGGCGCGTCGAGACGGGCGGCCAGCAGTGCCGAATCGAGGCCGCCAGAGAAGGCGACGGCGAGGCCGTCCGTGTCCACGCCGTCGATGCTCGTCTCGACGGCGTCCCGAACCGTCTCGACGGCCGTGGCGTCGTCGGCGAACGGGTCGGGGTCCGGGAGTTCCCACACCCGTTCGTCACCGGTCTGCGTGCGGACGTGGCCCGCTGGCACCGGATTCGGGTCCGTGAGGGTCGTCGGGTCGAACGCCCACGTCGTCGGGGCCGCGGACTCGGCGTAGAGCGGGACCCGCCCCAACACGTCGCGGACGAGTTGCCCGTCGAGTTCCCCGGCGAACCCGCGGGTTCCCGGGAGAGGGTCACCGGCGTCGAGGGCGGCACGGACCGTCTCGGTGTCGGCCCCACGTATCATAGCAGGTCCGAAAAGCGGTTGCGGACCCGGCGTTTCACGCCGCCGGCGGCCTGTCGGAAGCTAATCCGCCACGGCGTGCGGCGTCCTTCGACGGTCGTTCGTCCGTCGCGGATGGCCGCGAGCATCGCGTCGGCGGTGCGCTCGGCCGCGTCGATGCGCGTGACCGCCTGCCCGACCATCTCGCTGATGTGGGCGTCGCTCCCGGCGGTCATCGCCATGTCGTACTGCCGGGCGAATGTTTCGGCCTGTCGGTTGGCCCGCCCAGTCAGGAGGCGGGAGTTGTACACCTCGATAGCGTCGGCGGCAGTGAGTTCCATGCGCGAGATGTTCGCGAGGACGCCGCTCCGCGACTCCTGAAACGGGTGTGGCACCACGGCGATGCCGCCGCGGTCACGGATGCGGTCGAGCGTCTCGGCGAACGGCAGTCCCGGAGGGACGGCCTCCTCGACGCCGAGTGCGAGGACGTGACCCGCGGCACTGGACACTTCCATTCCGGGAATTCCGACGAGGCCGTAGTCGTCGGCCCTGTCGGCGGCGTCGAGGCTCGCGTCTATCTCGTCGTGGTCCGTGACGGCGATGGCGTCGAGTCCGACCGCCTCCGCCTGTCCCAACAAGAGTTCGACGGGGTCGCGGCCGTCGTAGGACAACGACGAGTGACAGTGCAACTCGGCGGCGTACACGTTCGGGCCTTCGAGGGGAGTTCTCAAAAGCGAACCGATAATCGGCGAGCCACGACGGTCGGCGAACATGTTCCACAGAACGACCGAAGCGAGCCGCGTCGGTGCGGATGTGACGGACCGTGTCGGTGCGGTTATATAGCTCCGTCTGTCAGGGTTCGATATATGGTCCGGGACCCGTTCGCGGACGAGGAAGGGCCAAATCTGCAGTCCATCCTCGACGCGCTCGACGACCCGAAGTGTCGGGTCATCGTGCGGAGTCTCGACGAACCGATGACGGCCGAGGAAATCGCCGAGGCTGCTGACGTGCCCCTCTCGACGACCTATCGAAAGCTCGATTTGTTGACCGAGGCGTCACTCCTCCGTGAGGGCATGGAGATACGCTCCGACGGGCAACACGCCAGCCAGTACGCCGTCGACTTCGAGGAAGTCGTCGTCAGGCTCTCGGAGGAACGGGAGTTCGAGGTCGGCGTCAGTCGGGTCGCACGGACCGCCGACGAACGGCTACAAGACCTGTGGTCGGAGGTGCGTAAAGAAACGTGATGTATCCACTCGTGCACGTCCCCTCGGCTATCGTCGCGCTCAAAACCGTGACGCTCCTGTTGGGAGGACTTATCGCCTACTTCGCATACTCGGCGTACCGCCGAACCGACGCCCGGCCGCTGGGCCTGTTGGCCCTCGGGTTCGCGTTCGTGACACTCGGGGCGTTGCTCGCCGGCGTCTTCGACCTCGCACTCGATGCACCGCGCTCGTCGGCCATCATCATCGAGAGCGGCATGACAGCGCTCGGGTTCGCCGTCATCGTCTACTCGCTGTACGCGCGGTGAGCAGGGCCGGACCTCACCCCAACGGCTGATACACCGGTACAGGGATTCTCGGCACGTCGATACCGACGAGCATCAGCCCGTGTGAGAGCGGGAGATATCCCAGCACGAGGAACGCGACGCCCAACACCCGGTGCAGGCGGACGCGGGTCCGCGCGCTCACGGACTGGAACACGGTCCCGTAGGCGAACAACGTCGGCACCGTCCCGAGCCCCAACACTGCGAGCGATAGTGCCCCCTCGACGGGCGACCCACGGGCCACCGCGTAGAGGAAGGCCGGATACAGCAGTGGACAGGGGAGGACGCCGTGGACCATCCCCAAGCCGACGATGCGCGGGCCGCCGACCCAGTCGTCGACGCGGTCGGTGACGAGACCGTAGGCCCGCGAGAACACCCGTCCGAGGCCCGGAATCGAACTCCCGTGGCCGACAGAGCCTCGAACGAGGTAGCCCAGTCCCGCCGCGACGATGACGACGCCGACGGCCAGTCCCGTGACCGCCCGAACCGGCCGAGCGATGGCGGCGACGGCCGCCGCGTCGAACAGCACGGCTCCGAGCGCGCCCATCACCGCCCCGATTGCGGCGTAACTCACCGTCCGCCCGAGGTTGAACAGGAGGTGCTGGCGGATGTCGTGCCAGCCGACACGGGACTGGCCCCGGCGGTCCCGGGCCGTCGCCGTCGTTCCGCCGTCACCCCGCGCCATCCGGTCGGCGTACAGCGTCACGAGCGGGCCACACATCCCCAGACAGTGCGCGCCGCCGAGGAGGCCGATGGCGGCGAACACCGCGAGGCTGACACCAGTCCCCGGGTCCGCGAGGCCGGACTGGAGGAGGACTGGGAGGGACATCAGGCGGTGGCGATGCGTTCGAGGTGGTCCGGGAGTTGGCGGCCGGCGCGCTGGCCGTCACGGTAGGCCCGTTCGACGTACCCGTCGGCGTTCACGAGGAGTATCAGGGTGCTGTGCGTGAACATGTACTGGTCCATGTCCTCCGGTGTCGTCCGCTGGAACGGGACGCCGAACTCCTCGTCGACGACTGTTCGCGCCCGCGTAGTGGATTCGGGCCGGAGGAAGTGCCACGTCCCGGTGTCGAGTTCGATGTTCCGGTCCTCGGCGTACTGCCGGAACGCCGCCGGAGTATCCCGGTCCGGGTCGAAGGTTATCTCCGCGAACGTCACGTCCTCGGCCCAGCCCCCCTCGATTGCACGCTCCTGTGCCTTCGTGAGCGCGAGCGTCAGCACTGGACACGCAGTCATGCAGGTGGTGTATATGAACGTCAGTGCCAACGGCGTGTCGACGTCCGTGGTGGTCACTTGCCGGTCCGAGAGTGCGGCTGGGAGGGTTACCTCGGGAATCGGCTGGCTCCACTCCGGATACGGGTACGCCGAGGGTTCGGCGTCCAGTTCCGGCCGCGAGAGCGTCGTGTTGGCACTGCTCGACCCATCGAGTGCCGAACAGCCAGCAGTTCCGACGGTGCCGGCGGCGAGGCCACCCGCGACGGTTCGGAGGTAAGTGCGTCTGTCCATTAGTCGGTAGTTACGGGCTGACCGTCTTGATTGTCTCGTTCCGTGGCGGCGTCGCCACACGACCGGGCAGAGTTGCCCACGACCAGCAAACTGCTCGACGCCATGGCGACGGCGGCCAGCAGCGGGTTGATGAGACCGGCCATCGTCAGCGGCAGTGCCACCGCGTTGTAGCAGAAGGCCCAGCCGAGGTTCTGTCGAATCCGGCGGCGGGCGGCCCGGGTGATGGAGAACACCGACGGCACAGTCGCCAAGTCGTCCGTCGTAACCACCACGTCGGCGGCGTCGGCCGCTAGTCGCGTCCCACTCTCCAGTGCGATGCCGATGTCTGCGGCCGCGAGTGCCGGTGCGTCGTTGCTCCCGTCGCCGACCATCGCGACGGTCCCCTCGCCGCGGAGTCGCTGGACGACTTCGGCCTTCGCCTCCGGCGGGACGCCCGCGAACACCTCCGATACCGCGTCGTGGTTCCGGAACCGTTCGGCGGCCCGTTCGTCGTCGCCGGTGATGACGACCACGTCGCGTTCTGTGGCGAGGTCCGACACGACACGCTCCCACTCGGGTCGTGGCTCGTCGGCGGCGACGACTAGCGCGCGTGCCCGGCCGTCCCATCCGACGAGTGCCGGAACGCGCCCAGCGTCGCCGGCCCGTTCGTAGTCCGCTCGCAGGGTGGCCGGAATCGACAGGCCCTCGGCCGCCAGCAGTTCGCGCGTGCCGACGACCACACGCTCTCCGTCGACAGTCGCGCTCACGCCCCGTCCGGGGTGGCGTTCGAAGTCGGTCACGGGCAGGTCCGGCGGCGCGGTGTGGTCGGTCACGGCGTCGGCCAATGGGTGGTCCGAGAACTGCTCGACAGCACTCGCACGGGCCAGCGGGTCCGGGGCCGTGACCGCGTGGCCACCGTCGCCGGCGATGCCATTGTCGTGTCTGACCGTCTCTACGACGCGCATGCGGCCCGTGGTGAGCGTCCCCGTCTTGTCGAACGCCACCACGTCCGTCTCGGTGGCCGTCTCGAACACCGACCCGTCGGTGACGACGATGCCGCGGTTCAGTGCCGACCGCACGCCGGAGGCGACGGCGAGCGGTGTGGCCAGTCCCAGCGCGCACGGGCACGAGACGACCAGCACGGCCAACCCGGTCAACAACGCGCCGGTCGGCGTCGCACCGAGTGCGAGGTGAACCGCGACCGCGAGCAGGGCGAGGACGACGACCAGCGGGACGAAGACGGTGGCCAGTCGGTCGGCGAGTCGCTGCACGCCGGGCCGGGAACTCTGGATTGTCCAGAGCCGCGAGAGGAGTCTGTCGAGGGTACTCTCCGTCCCCTCGGCGGCGACGACGAGCGCGCCGTCCGTGACTAGCGCGCCGCCGACTACCTCGTCGCCCTCACTCCGCCGCTCCGGGACGGACTCGCCGGTGACGAGCGAGCGGTCGAGGGCGGCCGTCCCTTCGACGACGTGCCCGTCCACGGGGACGCGCTCGCCGGGCCTGACGAGGAGTTCGTCGCCCGGCGACAGGTCGTCGACGGCCACCTTCTCGGTGCCGTCGGGCGTTCGTCGCCGTGCCTCGCCGACCCGTTGTTCGGTGAGGTCCGTGAGGTGACCGGCGGCACGCTCCTTGACGCGCGTCTCGTAGTAGCCGCCGAGCGTGACGGCCATCACGACGACGACGGAGATGTCGAAGTACACCTCTACCCCGCCGGTCAGGAGCGTCGCGACGCTGAAGACGTACGCCGTCGTCGCGGCCAGCGCGACGAGTAAGTCCATGTTCGGTTGTCCGGCCCGGAGGCTGACGTAGGCCCCCCGCAGAATCGGGTAGCCGGTGTAGAACAGCACGACGCCGGACATGACCGCGGCGTTCCCGAGTAGGTACGCACCGGCGGCTCCGTGGACATCGAGCAGGAGCGTCTCGGAGTCCACGCCGAAGTACGCAGGGTAGAGGAAGAGCACGTACCACAGCATCACCATCATGCCGAAGAAGCCCCCGACCAGCAGTCGTCCGGAGAGTTCCGTCTCTGTCCGGGTGTCTTCCTCGACGGGGCGTGCGCGGTAGCCCGTGCCCGAGAGCAAGTCGAACAGGTCGTCCTCGGCGACGGTGTCGGGGTCGTAGACGACCCGGACCATATCCGAGGGATAACTCGCCTCGGCAGCGAGGACACCCTCGTCGTCCGTCGCCCGCCCCTCGACGAACGCCTCACAGGTCGCACAGTGCATGCCCTCGACGGCGAAAAAAGTCTCTTCGCCGTCGGCATCGTCGACTCGCGACCCATCCCCGGCGACGGCATCCCGTGCCTGTTCCGGGTCGGTCTCGCCGGGGTCGTCCAGCGTACGCGCTACTTCGAGGCACCCTCGACAGCAGAACCGGCCGTCGACGGACCCGGCGGTGACCGGTGGGTCCGGTGTCGGCAGGTCACAGAGGGTGCATGTGGACATCGAGTGGCGTCAGTGTGTGGCGTGGCTGTCGTGGCCGCCCTCCACGGGCGAGAGCATGTAGTAGAGGCTCGCGACGATGAGCAGGGTGTTCACGACGGAGAACGCGACGATGCTCTCACCCCGTGCGACGAGGAACACCACGACGGGGACGAGTGCAACCAGTCCGACGCCCGCGAGTAGTTGCGGTCTGAAATCCATACGCTTTGTATTCTCGCCACGGTCAAAAACCCTATCAGCTAGTTCTCATCAAGTGAGAACCGACGATGGCCCTTATGTCTCTTACTCGGTTTTCGCCGAGTATGGAGCGACGTGGGTACGAGTACGTCCGGGAAGCCGGTCGGCGTTCGGGACCGGTGGCCGGGCGCGACGGGCTATCGACGACGGAGGTGACGGACGAGATATGAACGACTCCGACACGAGACCCGGTCCGAGCAGGCGGTCCGTCCTCCGCGCCGCGGCAGGTGGCGCGACGGCGGCCGCACTCGGTGCCGGGGTGACAGGCACGGCAGTGGCACAGGACGGTAGCTTCGACGGGTGGATGGCCGACGTCGGCAACTACGACGGGAGCGTCACCGACGCCACCGGACAGGACGAGGTCACGGTGGGCGTCGGGACGCAGGGCAACGGCGGCGCGTTCGCGTTCGGCCCGCCCGCCGTCCGCGTCGACCCCGGAACGACTGTCGTCTTCGAGTGGACCGGCGAAGGCGGTCAGCACAACGTCGTCGCCGAAGCGGGCGGCGACTTCGAGAGCGAACTCACGTCGGAGGCTGGGTTCACCTTCGAGCAGACGTTCGAGAGCGAGGGTGTCGTCAAGTACTACTGTGACCCGCACCGCGCGCTCGGGATGAAAGGCGTCGTCGTCGTCGGTGGCGACGGCGACGGCGGCGGTGGTGGCGGTGGCGGCACACCCGTCCCCGCCGAGTACGGCGACTGGTTCTCGAACGTCGACAACTACGACGGCGAGACGGTCGACCGCGGGGGCCAAGACGAAGTGACGATAGCGGTCGGCTCGCAGGGCAACGGCGGCGGGTTCGCCTTCGACCCACCAGCGGTGCGCATCACCCCCGGGACGACGGTCGTCTGGGAGTGGACCGGAGAGGGTGGCCAGCACAACGTCGTCGCCGAGGAAGGTGCCGACTTCGAGAGTGACCTCGTCGAGGAGGCCGGGTACACCTTCGAGCAGACGTTCGAGGAACCCGGCGTCATCACGTACTACTGTAATCCACACCGGGCGCTCGGGATGAAAGGCGCGCTCGTCGTCGACCCGACCGCCGGCGGTGGTGGCGGTGGCGGCGAGGGAGACGGCGCGGGCGAGGAAGGCGGGGAGTTCACGTTCACGCCGGAGCTGACTGGCTTGGTCGGTGCCATCGTTCTCGGCGTCGCCTCGCCCATCGTGTTCGCGCTGTTCCTCCGGTCCCGTCGTGACAGCCTCGGCGAACCCGAGGCGGCGGGCGCGGGAGAAGCGGCGGACAAACTCGAACGCATCGAGGCCGAGGAGACACGGACCGTGACGGCCGAGACGCCGGACTCAGAACCGGTCGAGACACTCGAACACGACGACTTCGACCCCATGGGGACGGCAGGTCTCATCGTGGGGTACTTCCTCATCCTCGTGCTGATGTGGGTGTTCATGTACTTCGTCGAGTTCCTCGGCAACGGACCAACGATAATCGGGTGAGAGAGAGATGGAGATACACAGATTCGAGAAACTCTGGCTGGGCGTTGGACTGGTGCTCATCGTCGGTCTCATCGCGACCGTCGCGTACGGTGCAGTCGGACCGGGTGTAGCGATGATGGACGACGACGGCGGCACAATCGACCCCGAGACGGTGGCCGACGGAAACTACGAGCAGGCCAACTTCAAGTCGCCGGGTGTCAGACAAGTGGGCGAGGACGAGTACACCGCCCACGTCGTCGCACGACAGTTCCTCTTCGAACCGGGAACGCAGGAGCCGATACAGGTGCCGGCGGGGTCCGAAGTCACGTTCTACGTGACCAGCCCCGACGTGGTCCACGGCTTCTCGGTTGTGGGAACCAACGTGAACACGATGGTCATCCCCGGTCAGGTGGCCCAGTTCACGACCCAGTTCGACGAATCCGGGGAGTACGGCATCGTCTGTCACGAGTACTGTGGCGCGGCCCACCACACGATGGCCGGGACCATCGAGGTGGTGCCGCAGTCGCAGTTCAATAGCACGATGACGGTGGGTGAATGACATGGCAACGATAGACGATACTGCGACGGACACGGAGACTGGAGAAGAGTACGCGACGCCGCCCGAGGAACGGTCGGCGTATCTAGACCGCTACCCGAGTGCCGCCCGCATCGTGCGGTGGTGTTTCCTCGTGGCGTTCGGTGCCCTCGGCGTCGGCGGCCTGTTCGGGATGATACAGGCACTCCACCGGACGGGTGTCTTCCGCGGGTTCGTTAGCTCCTCGGACTACTACAGCGTCCTGACGGGCCACGGCGTCCTGCTCGTGCTCGTGTTCACCACGTTCTTCATCGCCGGCCTGTTCACGTGGGCGGTCACGCAGAGTCTGGAGATGGACCTCCCGCGGCCACGGCTGGCCGTGACGTGGTTCTCGATGATACTACTCGGCACGGTGCTCGCGGGGACGGCGATTCTTGGCGGCCTCGTCGACCAGATTCCCGCCTCTGCGGACGTCCTCTACACCATGTACTCGCCGATGCAGGCCCACCCCATCTTCTACATCGGGGCGGCACTCATCATCGTCGGGTCGTGGATTGCGGGCGCGAACTACTTCCTGATGTACCGCGACTGGCGGGCCGAAAACGCCGGTGAGCGGATTCCGCTGCAGACGTTCATGGTGTTGACCACGTTCCTGATGTGGTACCTCGCGACCGTCGGCATCGCCATCGAGGTCGTCGTGTTCCTCATCCCGTGGTCGCTCGGCCTCATCTCGGAGGTCAATCCGCTCTTTACCCGGACGCTGTTCTGGTACTTCGGTCACCCGGTCGTCTACTTCTGGCTGATGCCGGCGTACCTAATCTGGTACACCATCCTGCCGAAACTCTCCGGCGGTCGGCTGTTCTCGGACCCGCTGGCCCGCGTCGTGTTCGTCCTGTTCCTGCTCCTGTCGACACCGACGGGGATTCACCACCAGTACGTCGATCCCGGCATCCCCGAGGGCTTCAAGTTCGTCGCGATGACGAACACGATGTTCCTGCTCCTGCCGAGCCTGCTGACGGCGTTCACCGTCGTCGCGAGCATCGAACACGGGGCACGGCAGAACGGCGGCGGCGGCCTGTTCGGCTGGCTGAAGAACCTGCCGTGGGACAACCCCGCCTTCTCCGGCTGTACGCTCGCGGGCCTGATGTTCGCGGCCGGCGGATTCTCCGGTATGATAAACGCCGGGATGAACATCAACTACCTCATCCACAACACGCTGTGGGTGCCCGGCCACTTCCACCTCACCGTCGGGACGGCGTCGGCACTGACGTTCATGGCCATCACCTACTGGCTCCTGCCACAGCTCACGGGCAAACGCATCCGTAACTACACGATCGCGTCTATCCAGCCCTACGTGTGGTTCATCGGCATGTTCCTGATGTCGAACGCCATGCACCGGGCGGGCCTCGCCGGCGTGCCCCGGCGGACGGCCGAACCGCAGTACCCCTCGCAGGGCATCACCTTCGAGGGCGTCGTCGGCGGCGTCTCGGAGATGCGACTGCAGATCGCCATCGGCGGCGTCCTGCTGACCGTCTCGCTGGCGATGTTCCTCTACGTCATTGCGACGACGTGGCTCGGCCCGCGGAGCGAGCGCATCCGCGTCAACGGGCGGATTCCGAAGCCGCTCTCGTCGGCCGACGACAGCCCGCGGGTGCTCGACAACATGAAATTGTGGATTGCCATCGCAGTGGTGCTGGTCCTGCTGACCTACGGACCGCCCGTCGCGAGCATTGTCGCCGACGGCATCTTCGCGGGCGGGAGCGCGCCCGTCCCGGTCTGATACCCCCCTCTCTCGACTACAACCGTGTCACGACACACTGCCGACGCCGATTCGGGCGACGTGGACCGCAAGCGGCTGGTACGGCTGATGATACTCATCGGCATCGTCCTCATCGTCGTCATCGAGGGCGTCACCTTCGCCGGCTTGCTCGGTGACGCCCTGCTCGGCGGCAACGGGGACGGAAACGGTGGTGCGGGCACCGCCACCGACACGGCGACGCCCGCCACCGACCGGGTCGGCGTCGGCGACGAACTCCTCGCCGAAACGCCACAGCGCGAGACGGTCAGAGCGGCGTCCGTCACGGCCCGCGACGACGGCTGGGTGTTCCAACTGACGCTCGCAATCAACAACACGGCCGACAGCGACTATCAGTTCCGCTTCGAGACGGTCGAGACGACCGGCGGCCAGCAGGTCGACGGGTCGGGGAGCATCGTGGTTCCGGCGGGCGAGTCGGACACCGTGACCGGCCGCTGGGTCCTCCCCGAGAGCGAGCGACCGGACGCGGTGACCGTCGTCGGCGTCCAGTTGGCGAACGAGACGACGGTCACCGAGACTGTCGCCATCGAGCGAATCCCGGTGCAGTACCAGTGACTGCCGGCGGGCGGAACCGTTAGGCCGGTCTGGCCACAAGCGAGCGCGTGGACGAGACCATCGGCTGGCTCCGCGACCGACCGTACTACGAGGGCCAGATAACCCACCACGAGGCTATCCCGGGGAGCGCGGCGTCGTTCGCGGACCTGACACTCGAACCACGGCTCGCCTCGGCACTCGACGACCGGGGTATCGACCGGTTGTACGGGCACCAAGCCGCGGCCGTCGAGGCGGTCCGCGCGGGCGAGAACGTCGTGCTTTCGACCGACACGGCGAGCGGGAAGAGTCTCGCCTACACGGTCCCGGCGTTCGAGCGTGCGATGGACCACACGGGCTGTACGCTCTACGTCGCGCCACAGGTCGCGCTCATCAACGACCAGACGGAGACGCTCGCGGACCTCGCACACGGGTTGGGCTTCGGCAGTCGCGTCGACGTGGCCCAGTACACGGGTCGCCAGTCCAAGCGGGAGAAAGAGCAGGTCAGGGAGCGACAGCCGACCGTACTCCTGACGACGCCCGACATGCTCCACTACGGGATTTTGCCCCACGCACACCGACTGTGGGACTGGTTCGTCCAGCGGCTCGAAACCGTCGTCGTGGACGAGGTACACGAGTACCGCGGCGTGTTCGGGAGTCAGGTGTCGTTGGTCCTCCGGCGGCTGAACCGCGTCTGCGAGCGGTTCGACGCGTCGCCGCAGTACGTCTGTTGCTCGGCGACCATCGGGAACCCCGTCGACCACGCGGCGACGGTCACCGGACGGCCGCCGTCGTCGTTCTCGGCCGTCACCGACGACGAGAGCGCGACGGGGCCGACCCACTGGCTGTTCTGGAATCCACCGGCGTACGACGAGGGGGACGGGTGGCACGGCGGAAGCCGTCGCAAGTCCAGCCACACGGAGACCAAGCGGTTGTTCGTCGACCTCGTCGCTCGGGGACTCCAGACGGTCGTGTTCACGCCGTCGCGACAGACGGCCGAGCGGTACGCGAGCGACAGCGCGGACGAACTCCGGCGGCGGGGCGAGCGAGACACGGCCGAGAGCGTCACCGCGTATCAGGCCGCGCTGACGACCGACCGCCGCGAGGCGGTGGAGGCGGGTCTCGCGTCGGGCGAGATACGCGGCGTCTGGAGCACGAACGCGCTGGAACTCGGCGTGGACATCGGCGGCCTCGACGCCGTGCTGTTGGACGGGTACCCCGGCACGCGGATGGCGGCCCACCAACAGGCCGGGCGTGCCGGACGGGGAACCGACCCCAGTCTCGTCGTCACCGTCTGTGGCGAGGACCAACTCGACCAGTACTTCGCGGCCAACCCCGAGGCGTTCTTCTCCGGTGCCCCGGAGGACGCCATCGCGGACCCGAGCAACGGCCACCTCCTCCCCGGACACGTCCTGTCCGCGGCGCGCGAGACGTGGCTGAAACCCGACGACGACCGACACTTCGGCGACACGTTCCCGGAAGTCGTGGCGGAGTTGACCGAGGCAGGCTCGCTCGACCGCCGTGAGACGGACGCGGGCATCCGGTGGCTCCACGACGGGGGCGGCAGTCCCCAACACGAGATGAACCTGCGGACCATCGACGACCGGCAGGTGCAGTTGCGCGAGCGGGCGAGCGGCGACACCGTCGCCGACTTACCATTCGGCGACGCGCTCCGGGATGCCCACCCGGGCGCGATTTACCACCATCAGGGGCGGAGTTACGAGGTGGTCGACCTCGATTTGACACACGGGGTCGCTGACCTCTCGCGGACGCACGCCGACTACTACACGACGGTACTCCACGATAAGGAGATAACCGTGGACCGCGACCGGGCGGAGACGACGATGCCGGGGCGGGACGACGCCGTACTCCGGTTGGCGGACGTGACGATGCGCAAGCAGATAACGGGCTACGAGCGACGGGACGCGAGCACGGGGGAACCGCTCGGAGAGTTCCCGCTCGACCTGCCCGAGACGACGCTCGAGACGACGGCGTTCTACTTCACCGTCCCCGCCCCGGTCGAGGCCGAGATGCGTGCCAGCGACGGGGCGTTCGCGGGCGGCATCCACGCCGCCGAACACGCGACGATAGCGATGATGCCCGCCGAACTCCTCTGTGACCGGCGCGACATCGGCGGCCTCTCGACGCCCGTACACCCACACACTGGTCAGTCCACGATATTCGTCTACGACGGCTACCCGGGCGGTGTCGGATTGACCGAGCGGGCCTACGAGGACATCGGGCCGTTGCTCTCGACGACCCGCGAGATGGTCGCGGCGTGTGGCTGTGCGGACGGGTGTCCGGCCTGCGTCCAGTCCCCCCACTGCGGGAACGCGAACGACCCGCTGGACAAGTCGTTGGCCCTGCACCTCCTCGATGCGGTCGGTCCCGACTGACTCTCCCGTAGTTTTACGCCCCCTTGCGCACACGTTCCGGTATGACCGCGACGGTTGGGGTGGTCGGCGGCGGTATCGCGGGGACGGCGGCGGCCTACGGGTTGCGGGACGCTGACGCCGACGTGGTGCTGTTCGAGGCCAGCGACAGGCTGGGTGGCCGGATGGTCACCCGCGAGCGCGGCGGCTGTACGTACGACTACGGCGCGAACTTCGTAAAAGGGGCCGACGAGCGGTTCCGGCGCGTCCTCACGGAGGGGGTCGGTTCGGATCTCGTGACCGTCGAGGGAGACGTGTGGGTGTTCGACGCCGACGGGAACACGGCGGCGGGACGGACAGAACAGGCCCCGAAGTACACGACGGAGAGCGGCGTCCGCGGTATCGCAGAGGCGTTCGCACGCGAGAGCGGGGCAACTGTCGAGCAGAACACGCGTGTCGGCCACCTCACGCGACGGGCCGACGGGTGGACGCTCTCGACGACAGGGGGGTGTGAGGCACGCGTCGACGCGTTGGTCCTCGCGCTCTCGGCGGGCGAGGCGGCCAGTGCCATCGCGGACGCCGACTGGGGTGCCCAACTGTGCGGTGACCTCGTGGCCGCCGCCGAGCGGGTGCCGCACCGCCCCGTCGACAGCGTGGTCTGTCACTACCCGTTCCGGGAGGAGTACCCGTTCTACGGACTGGTGTCGACCGACAAAGACCACGAGGTCGGGTGGCTCTCCCGCGAGGAGTGCAAGCCCGGCCACGTCCCGGCGGGCGAGAGCCTACTCGTCGTCCAGATGAGTCCGGGGTGGACGACGGCCAACTTCGACGCCGACCCGGCCGAAGCCGGGACCGCCGCCCGGGAGGCGGCCGCGGAGTTGCTCGACGACGAGCGACGACGGGAACCGGACTGGACCGACCACGCCCGCTGGACGGCGGCCGTCCCCGACCGTGGCATCGACCCGGGACTGGTCGAGCGGACGGTGAGCCACGACCTCGCCATCGCTGGCGACTGGGTGGCCGGGACCGGGCGCACGTACGCCGCCCTGCAGACGGGACTGGAGGCGGCGGACAGACTGCAACTCCGACTCGGGTGAGGACGAGCGGGGCGGACGGTCAGGCGGTTGCCTTCCCCGGTGCCGCACGGATAGCGTTCGCGCCACACGCCGGACAGTCCACCTGTGAGGTCGACGCTATCGGCGACTCGAACACTTCGCTGCACTCGCGACACTCGTAAGTGAACGTCCGTACGCGGTTGCCCCCGACCATCGACCTGAGTTTGTCAAGGAGTGTCATGGCTCCGTTCAGACGTTTCTCACCGGGGTAATTCAATCTATTCGGGCCTGTCGTTACATGTACCGTGCGAAATCAGAGTTGACGGAGAGTTTCGGCGGGAGTGCCGCCTCGGTCAGTCCGCGGGGTTCGGTCCGGTGTCGACGGCGGGGTTCTCGCCCCGAATTTCGGCGTCGGTCAGGTAACACTGTGGGTCGGGAGCGAATGGGTCGTCGTGGACCGAGAGCGCGCGCAGGCGCGACCCCCCGCGACAGACCGACTGGTACTGGCAGTCCGCACACTTCCCGGTGAGGTGGTCGGTCCGCTCGCGGAGAGCCGCGAGAAGCGGGTTCGACTCGTCCTCCCAGATGGCACCGAACGAGCGGTCGCGGACGTTCCCGAGGGAGTACCCCTGCCAGAACTGCGTGAGGTGGACGTTGCCCTGATAGTCGATGTCGGCGACGCGTTCGCCGGTCGGGTCACCGCCGTTGACGCGGAGGTACTCGTAGACCCGACGGGCCTGCGCCTCGCCGAGGTTCTCGCGTGCGTACTCCACGAGATAAGCCGCGTCGGCGTAGTTGCCGACCAGCAGCGTCTCGATTTCCTCCCCCTCGTCGTGGTACGCGCGGGTCATGTCACAGACCGTCTCGACGGCTTCCCGACGCCGGTCGGGCGAGAGGTCCACGTCACGTATCTCGTCGCCGCGGCCGCCGTAATCGAGGTGATAGAAGCAGAAGCGGTCCAGTCCGGCGTCGTGGAGCAGGTCCACCACGTCGGTCAGGTCGTCGGCGTTGGCATCGGTGATGGTGTACCGGAGGCCGGTCTTCAGCCCGACGGATTGGCACGCCTCGATACCGTCGAGCGCGGCGTCGAAGGCACCCTCCTGCCCCCGGAACGCGTCGTTGCGTTCGGGGAGGCCGTCGACGGAGACGCCCGCGTACTGCAGGCCGGCGTCCTTGAGCGCGCGGGCACGCTCCTCGGTGATGAGCGTGCCGTTGGTCGAGAGGACGGGGCGAATCCCCGCGTCGGCGGCGTAGGCGACGAGTTCGTCGAGGTCCTCGCGGACGAGGGGTTCGCCGCCGGAGAACAGCACCACGGGCACGCCGTAGTCCGCGAGGTCGTCGAGCAGACGCTTGCCCTCGGCGGTCGAGAGTTCGCCGGGCGCGACTTCGGTGTCGGCGGCCGCGTAACAGTGGTCACAGTAGAGGTTGCACTGCTTGGTGGTGTTCCAGACGACGACCGGACGACGCTGTTTGCGCTCCCGTATCTGCTCGCGGTCGGACTCCCCGGCGGCGTCGTACCGCAGGCCGTCACCCTCGGCACCGAGGTCACAGAGGAGTTTACTGACGGAAATCATCGTTCCTCGACGGTGACCCGTTCTGTTTCGTCGGCCGGGCAGAGCCAGATGTCGGTCGCGTCCCAGCCGAGCAGTCGGGTGGCCTGTTCGCGGGCGAGGTTCGCAGTCGGTGCGGTCACGCTCCCGGCGTGTCTGAGCGGGTCGGCACGGTCGTCGCGGACGAACAGTTCCCACTCCCGTTCGGTCGTCGCACGCGGCGCGGCAGTTCGTGGTGTCTCTGCGCGCTCTGACATACCTACATCGTTAGTCGTGTACTGATAAACGCCCCCTGCGTTTTCCCGGAGTTTGAGAACGAAAACACATTGTTTACCCCTGTGCAATAGTGACATCAATACGTGGTGAGAAACGTGCTGAACAGACGGCGATTCATCCGTGGTGTCGGCGCAGTGAGTATTACCGCCGGGCTTGCCGGTTGTTCCGGCGGCGACGGTGATGGTGGTGGCGACGGCGGTGGCGATACAGATACCACCGAGAGTGGCGACGGTGAGACTGATACCACCGAAGGTGGTGACGGCGAAACTGATACCACCGAAAGTGGCGACGGTGGCTCGGACGGCGGCGACGTCCCCGCCGCTGTCGAGGAGTACCTCTCGGACGCGAATCAGTACGACGGGTCCGTCACGGACATGACTGGTAGCGATTCCGTGACCGTCGATGTCGGTGCTGGCTCGGACGGGTTCGCGTTCGCGCCGGCCGCGGTCCGCGTCTCGACTGGGACCGAAGTGACGTGGGAGTGGACCGGCGAGGGCGGTTCCCACAACGTCGTCGCCGAAGAGGGCGGCGACTTCGAGAGCGAACTTGTCGGAGAGGAAGGCCACACCTTCAGCCAGACGTTCGAGGAAACGGGCGTCGTCACCTACTACTGCAACCCCCACCGCGGCGTGGGGATGAAAGGCGCTATCGTCGTCGAATAGGGCGGCGTCCCGCGCTTTTTTCGTTTTCGCGCGTCTTCGCGGTCAGTTGACGACGAGCACGAACCCGGTGAGGAACATCATCGCGGCGATGCCCGCCAGCACGAGGAAGAGCAGGTCTTTCTCGGTCATTACGAGGACTACGAAGTGAAAAGGCTAATCTCCTTCGTCTCCAAGCGACGGCAATGGTCGAGAACCGTCGCGGAAGTCGCGTCGTGCTGTTCGTGTACGCCGCCGTCATCGCGATTGCTGGCGTCATGGGCTTCATCCTCGGGTCCGCGCGGCCACGGGGCCTCGACCCGCAACTGTTCGGGGTCATCCAACTGCCGCCGACGCCACTCGGCGTCGCACTCTACGGAATGGTGACCGTGGCCGTCGGCCTCGGCTTTTTTCTGTGGCTCGTCGTCTACGTCTCACGGCGGTACGACGACGCGAGCGTCGAGTAGCTACCCCTCGCCCACCATCCGGTCCTCGTCCTCCCACTCCTGTTCGCGGAGTTCGTACTTCTGAATCTTCCCGGTCGATGTCGTGGGCAACTCGGGGACGAACTCGAACCGGCGGACGATTTTGTAGCTGGCCAACCGGTCCTCACAGAACTGTTTGAGTTCGTCGGTGGTGACCGGCGGGTCCGACGGGTCACCGTCGGGGACGACGAAAGCCTTCGGCGTCTCGCCCCACTGCTCGCTCGGCGACGGGATGACGGCGACGCTCTTCACGGCGTCGTGTTCGAACAGGGTGTCCTCCAGTTCGATGCTGGAGATGTTCTCGCCGCCCGAGATGATGATGTCCTTCTTGCGGTCCTGAATGGCAATCATGCCGTTCTCGTCGACCGTCGCGAGGTCACCCATGTGGTAGTACCCCTCGATGCGGTCGGTGAATGCCTCCTCGGTGGCGTCGGGCTTGTTCCAGTAGCGGTCCATCACTTGGTTCCCGGCCACGACCACTTCGCCGATTGTCGCGTCGTCGTGTGGCACGTCGTCGCCGTCCTCGTCGACGACCCGAACGTCCGTCCCGAGGTAGCCCAGTCCCTGTCGCTTCTTGACTTTGAACCGTGAATCGTCGTCGTCCGCGAAGAGTCGCCGGGCGTCGGAGGTAGTGACGAGCGGGCCGGTTTCGGTTGCACCGTAGACGTGTTTGAGGTACCAGCCGAACTGGTCCTCGACGGTTCGGATGACGGCCTCCGGCGGCGCGCTCCCCGCGGTGGCGATTCGAACGTCGCGGTCTCCGGTCGTCGTGACGCCGTCGTTGCTCTCGTAATAGTCTTTGAGCATGTTCAGCACCGTCGGCGCGCCGCACATGTAGGAGACGTTCTCCTCGGTGACGGTGTCGAATATCCACTCGGCGTCGACCCCGCGCGTGCAGACGTGTTTCGCGCCCATCCCGCTCACTGCGAAGATGTGACCCCAGCCGTTGACGTGGAACATCGGGAGCGTCCAGAGGTACACGTCGTCGTCCGTGATGTCCTGGTGGACGGTCACGAGGTACGCGTGAATCGTCTCGGTCCTGTGCGTTCGGACGACGCCCTTCGGGTCGCCCGTCGTCCCGGAGGTGTAGTTTATCGTGATGTCGTCGCTCTCGTCCATCGCCGGCCGGTCGTAGTCGGTGCCGGCCTCGTCGATGAACGCCTCGAACGGTTCCCAGTCGCCGTCGACTGCCTCGGCGTCGTTCGTGACGAAGATGTCCGTCGGCACCTCGTCGCGGACGGCCTCGATTCGGGCCGCGTACTCGTGGTCGGCGTAGACGGCGTCGACACCCGCGTCCTCGAGGATGTACGCGAAGTCGTCGGGCGTCAGCCGGTAGTTCAGCGGCGTGTGGACCGCACCGATCTGCATGGACCCGTACGCCGCCGCGAGGTGGTAGTGGGTGTTCGGGTCGAGTACCGCGACGCGGTCACCCTTCTCGATGCCGCGTGCCTGTAGCGTCGCCGAGAACCCGTCGGCACGGGCACCCAGTTCGTCGTAGGTGTATCGCTCGCCAGTGGTCGCGACCACCGCCTCCCGGTCGCCGTAGTGTTTCCGGGCACGGTCGAGAAAATCGGTAACGAGCAGTGGCTTCTCCATGCGGGGCTGATGAACAGGAAGAAACATAAAATCCGTTCATTCCGTCTCCGGAACACGAACGGGCGGCGGGGTGGTCAGTCGCCGCGGACTTGGTCGCGGATATCTTCGGGGACGCTCGGGTCCCTGAGCGTCGTCGTATCGCCGAGTTCGTCGTCGTTCGAGATGTTCTCGAGCAGGCGACGCATTATCTTCCCCGACCGAGTCTTTGGTAGGTCGTCGACGAAGACGACGTTCGCCGGACGGGCGAACTTGCCGATTTCGTCCTCGACGGCGGCGACGATGTCGTCGTAGACGGCCTGACTCTCCTCGATTCCCTCGCGGAGGACGGCGTACACGTCGGGCACTTCGCCTTTCTCGGCATCCTCGCGGGCGGCGACGGCGGCCTCCGCGACGGCTTCGACTTCCGCGACGGCGGATTCCAGTTCCATCGTCCCCAGTCGGTGCCCGGCGACGTTCATCACGTCGTCGAGACGGCCGAGGATGCGGAAGTAGCCGTCCCGTTCGTGGACCGCACCGTCGCCGGCCTTGTACACCCAGTCCTCGGCGTCGTCGCTATCCACGTCGGAGAACTCACGCCAGTACTCGTCGATGAACCGCTCGTCGTCGCCGTAGACGGTCTGGAGCATACCGGGCCACGGCCTCTGGATGACGAGGTTGCCCGCGCGGCCGGTGGCTTCTTCGAGCGCGTCGCCGTTGTCGTCCACGATTGCTGGCTGGATACCCGGACAGGCCTTCCCCGCGCTCCCGGGTTTCATGTCTTCGAGTGCCGGGAGGTTCGTGATGAGGTGCCCGCCGGTTTCGGTCTGCCACCACGTGTCCACGATGACGGCGTCCTCACCGCCGATGTACTTGTAGTACCAGAGCCACGCCTCCGGCTGAATCGGTTCGCCCACGGTCGTCATGTGCCGGAAGTCGAAGTCGTAGTCTTCGACGTACTCGGCACCCCACTTCATGAACATCCGCACGGCGGTCGGTGAGGTGTGGAAGATGTCCACGTCGTAGCGTTCGGCCATGTCCCAGATGCGGCCCTTGTGCGGATGGTCGGGCGTGTCCTCGTACATCACGCTGGTCGTGCCGAGTGCCAGCGGCCCGTAGACGATGTAGGAGTGACCGGTAATCCAGCCGATGTCGGCGGCACACCAGTACGTGTCCTCCGGCTTGATGTCCAGCACGTACTTCGCGGTCGCGGTCACGTACGAGAGGTAGCCGCCGGTGCGGTGCTGACAGCCCTTCGGTTTCCCCGTCGTCCCGGAGGTGTACATCAGGAACAGCGGGTCCTCGGCGTCCCGGGACACGGGGTCCACGCGAGCGCGGTCGTTCTCGGCCAGCAAGTCGTCGACCAGCACGTAGGGGTCGTCGTCGCTGATTTCGACCTCGGGGTGGAGTTCGTCGTGGCGGGTCCACAGCAGGACCGTCTCCACGTCCGAGTCCGCGAGTTCGAGTGCCTCGTCGCACTTCTCCTTGTGGTTGAGGAAGTCGCCGCGGCGGTAGTAGCCGTCACAGGTCACGACCACGTCCGAGCCGGCGTCGTCGATGCGGTCGGCGAGGGCTTGGGCGGAGAACCCGGCGAACACCTCGGAGTGGGGCGCGCCGATGCGGGCACACGAGAGCATCGTCACCGGGAGTGCCGGAAGCATCGGCAGGTGACAGGTTACCACGTCGTCCTCCTGTACGCCCACGTCCCGGAGGCTGGCGGCGACGGCGTTGACGCGGTTGTAGAGGTCACGATACGTAATCGTCTCGCGCTCGTCGGTGTCGGTCCCCTCCCAGATGAACGCGGCTTGGTTCGGCCGCTCGTCCAAGTGGCGGTCGATACAGTTGTACGAGGCGTTGAGTTTGCCCCCGGTGAACCACTCGTAGAATGGCGGGTTCGAGTCGTCCAGCACCTCGTCCCAGTGTTCGTCCCAGTCGAACAGTTCCGCGTACTCCTCGAAGGCCTCGGGATAGTTCTCGTCGAAGCGGTCGTATATCCCCGGGTCCGAGACGTTCGCCTGCCCCACGAAGTCGGTCGGCGGGCGGAAGTACTCCTGTTCGGTCAGGCGTGACTCCAGTGCCACGTCCTCTGTGATGTTCTCGTCTGACATGTGTCTCCTTCTCTCGATTTGTTGGTGCTGCCGGTCGTATAATTCTACCCCCGACCAAAATCGGACGACTGCGGTGGACCGTCAGGCGAGGCCGAGCGTCTCCTGATACGCACCGTAGTGGTCCTCGAAGACGCCCATAATCTCGCCCATCGTGGCGTAGGCCTTCACCGCGTCGACGATGGCCGGCATGACGTTCTCGTCGGTCTCGATTGCTCCACGGACCGCGTCCAGTGCCGCCGCGACGGCGTCGTCGTCGCGGTCGGTCTTCACGTCGGCCAGTCGCTGTCGCTGGCGTTCCTGTACCTCCTCGTCGACCTGCAGGATGTCGACCGACGTGTCTTCCTCGATGGTGTACTGGTTGACGCCGACGACGACTTCCTCGCCCGCGTCGACGCGCTCCTGATACTCGTAGGCGGCGTCCTGTATCTCGCGGTGGAAGTAGCCGTTCTCGATGCCCGCGAGGACACCGTCACGCATCGACCCGTCGCCCATCTCGCGTATCTCTTCGAGGTAGGCCATCGTCTCGGCTTCGGCCTCGTCGGTCATGGCCTCGATGGCGAAGGAACCGCCCATCGGGTCCACGATGTCGGCCGTACCGGACTCCTCGGCGAGTATCTGCTGGGTCCGCAGGGCGACGCGCACGGCGTCTTCACCCGGGAGCGCGAGTGCCTCGTCGAAACTGTTGGTGTGGAGGCTCTGCGTGCCGCCGAGTACGCCCGCGAGTGCTTGGACCGTGACGCGCACGATGTTGGTCAGCGGTTGCTGGGCCGTCAGCGACTGGCCCGCCGTCTGGGTGTGGAACTTCATCTGTTTCGAGGCGTCGGCCTCGGCACCGTACCACTCGTCCATCAGGCGGGCGTAGACGCGCCGTCCGGCGCGGAACTTGGCTATCTCCTCGAAGATGGCGTTGTGCGAGTTGAAGAAGAAGGACAGTTGCGGGGCGAATTCGTCCACGTCCAGCCCCCTGTCGAGACAGTCCTCGACGTAGGCGAACCCGTCGGCGAGGGTGAAGGCGAGTTCTTGCACCGCAGTCGACCCGGCCTCGCGGATGTGGTATCCGGAAATGGAGACGGGGCTTATCTTGGGTGTCTCCGCGACGGCGTACTCGATGACGTCGGTGACCACCGACAGCGAGGGTTCCGGCGGGACGACCCACTCCTTCTGTGCGATGAACTCCTTGAGCATGTCGTTCTGGAGGGTCCCACGCAACTCCTCACGGGGGACGCCGCGCTGGTCGGCGAGCGCGACGTACATCGCGTAGATGACCGGCGCGCTGGGATTGATAGTGAAGGAAGTGGACACCTCCGAGAGGTCGATACCCTCGAAGAGGATTTCCATGTCCCGGAGCGTGTCGACGGCGACGCCCTCCCGCCCGACTTCGCCGTCGCTCATCGGGTCGTCGCTGTCCAGTCCCATCAGCGAGGGCATGTCGAAGGCCGTCGAGAGGCCGGTCTGTCCCTCCTCGATGAGGTAGTGGAACCGCTCGTTGGTCTCCGTGGCGGTTCCGAACCCGGCGAACTGCCGCATCGTCCACGTCCGGCCGCGATACATCGTCGGGTAGACGCCGCGCGTGAACGGTTCCTCCCCGGGAAAGCCGAGGTCGGACTCGTAGTCCAAATCGGCAACGTCCTCGGGGGTGTAGAGGCGGTCCACCGTCTGGTTCGAGACAGTGGCGAAGCGGTCCTTGCGCTCCCCGTAGGCGTCGAGCACCGGGTCCAGCGTCTCGGCCTCCCACTCCTCGCGGGCGTCGCGGATGGCCGCGAGGTCGTCCTCGTCGTACATGGCCGTAAAAATCGCCGAAAACGGCTTAATTCTTCCGCCGTCCGAGATTCCACTCACAAAGGAAGTACCCCCGACGGCGATAGTCGACGGCGTGGTCCGAATCTGGTTTCCGGTCTGTCCCCCGAGTGGGGGAAAGTACATCCTCGCGGGCCGTGTCGTCGTCTCCATGACGACGTGGCCCACCGACCAATACGTGACCGTAGAGTCGGACGAGCGACAGGCTGGAACCGTCCTGCAGGTCCGCCTCGACCGCCCGGAGAAACTGAACGCCCTCCCGTTCTCGTCGGTGGGGACGCTCACCGACCTGTTCGAACAGGTCGACCGGAGCGACGCCGACGCGGTCGAAATCACGGGCACGGGCGAGAACTTCTGTGTCGGGATGGACGTCGAGAGCGCGACCCGCGAGGAGTTCCTCGACCCGACCGAGAGCGGGAGCGTCCACGACCTCGTCACGGCCATCCGCGACGCGCCGTTCCCCGTCGTCGCAGCGGTCCGAGGGAAGGCATTCGGAACCGGCTTTTTCGTCTGCATGGCCGCCGATTTCGTCGTCGCGACGCCCGAGGCCGCGTTCTCGCTTCCGGAGGTCAAACTGGGGATGCCTGCCGGTGCCTACACGCCCGCGCTCCTCCCCGGCATCGTCGGCGAGAAGCGGGCCCGAGAGTGGCTCCTCACCGGGGCGGCTGTCGACGCCGAGGAAGCCGCCGAGGCGGGGTTCGTCACCACCGTCGCCGGCGACGAACCTCTCGACGAGACGGCGAGAGAGTTACTCGCCACACTCCTCGACAACAGCGGTCTCGCGATGGCACTGGTCAAAGAGGAGTTGGCAAGCGCGCTCTCTGACCCTGCGGCAGTCAAGGAACACGAGACGGACGCGATGCGCACCGCGTGGGAGGACGGCGACGTTGCCGACCGAATCGACGACCTATTTTAATACACGTAGGAAATAGCACAAATATATGGTTTCAAAAATATACACCTATATATCACTTCACAACTGTCTTAATTTGTTTCATTATTTTCTCCGTTCAAAATTGCTTTAAAGTGGCTCGGAAGTTTGTTTTACACAAAGGAAATTATATTCTAATATATTATATTTTTTATATTATGTGCTATTCACCTTTATTATTATATTTATTCGGACAGGTCCGTTTGAATCCGGACCGAATGTCGGGCCCGTGATTTATGTCGATGGCCACCCCAGTATTTCGGAGCGATGACAGTCGGGATACTCCTGCCGGAGACGGCGGAGACTGGCCAAGCGGAGTTCGGCGTCCGAGCGGAGGCGCGTGGCTACAGTTCGGTCTGGCAGGGCGAACTGTGGGGCGAGAACTCCTTCGCGGAACTGGCGGCAGTAGCCGAGCGGACTGACGGCGTAACTATCGGGACGGGCATCGTCAACGTCTTTTCGCGCTCTCCGGCGGTGCTGGCGATGGGCGCGAACTCGCTGGACCGTCTCTCCGACGGACGGTTCGTCCTCGGCGTCGGGGTCAGCACGCCGAAGGCCATCGAGGACCTGCACGGAATGACCTTCGAACGGCCCATTCGGCGGACACACGAGGCGGTCGAACTCGTGCAGTTGTTCACGAGCGACACCGACTCTGTGGACTACGATGGGGAGGTGTTCGACACGGCCGACTTCCCGGGGTTGTCGGCGGACGTGCCGGTGTACAACGCCGCGCTCGGCCCGGCGAACCGCCGTGTCACCGCGCGGCTGTGTGACGGGTGGCTCCCGAACATGGTCCCGTACTCGGAACTCGACGGCGCGTTCGAGTACGTCGCCGACCACGCCCGGGAGCGTGACCGTGACCCCGACGACATCGCCGTCGCGCCGTGGGCACACGTCGCCGCGAACGACGACGACCCGGATGCGGCTCGCGACGCCGTTCGCGGCGCGATAGCGTACTTCGCCGGGTCGGCCGACGGGTACAAGAACGCGGTGGCGACGGGCTACCCAGACCACGCCGAGCGTATCGCCGACGCGTGGCGGTCCGGCGACAGGGACGCGGCCCGCGGCCACGTCACCCCGGAGATGGTCGACGACTTGGGCTGTTCGGGAACGACCGACGACGTGCGACAGAAACTCGGCGAACTCGAAGACACCCCGGCAGTGGACACGCCGTTGGTCTCGTTCCCGTCCAGTCTGGACGACGACGCCATCGAGCGGTCGTTCGCGGCCGCCGCACCCGAGGCGTACTGACCCGCTCGCACTCGTCGCCGGTCACTCTATTTTCGGCACGCCCTCCCGTTTCAGCGTCGCCGCTATCTGGTTTTTCTGTATCTCGTCGGTCCCCGCACCGATGCGGAAGCCACGGACGAACCGATAGAGGTACTCCAAGGGGTGGCCCTGCTGGTAGCCGTTCGCGCCGTGAATCTGGAGTGCCTCGCTCACGACGTGTTCGGCGAACTCGGAGGCGTACAGCGTCGCCAGCGAACTCTCCAGTCGGTCGGGGCGGTCACCGCGTTCGGCCGCGTTCCGCCCCGCCGACAGCGCGAGCGACCGCGACGCTTGCAGGTGTTTCACCATGTCCGCGAACTTCCACTCGATGCCCTGGAACTCGAGGATGGACTGGTCGAACTGCTGGCGGTCCTGTGCGTACTCGAAGGCGCGTTCGACGGCGAAGCCCATGAACCCGTTTATCATCGCCGAGTTACCCAACCGCTCCCAGTTCAACGACTCGAACTGGTTCGCCGCGTCACCGCGGACGAGGACGTTCTCGTCGGGGACCACCACGTCCTCGAAGAACAGTTGGGTCTGCGTGTGCCCGGCCATGTTCGTGAAGTGTTCGCCGATTTCGACACCCTCGGCGTCCAAGTCGACGATGACGCTCCCGATACCCTCCTCGAACAGGACCCAGACGACGACGCCCTCGCTGTCGGGCACGTCGCTCACCCACGTCTTCTGGCCGTTCAGACGCAACTCGGCCCCCTCCTCGCGGACGGTGGTCTCCATCGAGAACACGTCGGACCCGGACTCGGGTTCGGAGATGGCCGTCGCGATGAACGCCTCGCCCTCGACGAGCGGCGGGAGGTACGTCTCCTTGACCGTCTCGGACCCGAACTTCTGGACGATAAGCGGGAAGAAGTGCAGGACGTTCAGGGCGTAGCCGGTGTCCGGACAGACCTGCCCGACGGTGTCGATGACCAGCATCGCCTCGAACTCCGAGAGTCCGGCCCCGCCGTATGCCTCGTCGAGGTTCAGCCCGAGGAAGTCGTTCTCGGCGAGCAGGTGGATGTTCTCCCACGGGAGTTCACCGCCCCACCTGCCCGCCTTCTCGGCGAACTCACTCTCCGCGAGGTCCCTGACCGACGACACTATCATCTGTTGCTCTTGGGTGAGGTGTACCATTCTCTCGTATGCAGGTCCGCGGTCAAATAAACGTTCCTCCCGGCTCAGCGTGCCGTTCCCGCCGCTCTCAGAGGTCCGGGTCGTAGTCCCGTTGTGTCGGGAGGATGTCGATGCCGGTGTAGTACGGTCCGCCGAGACGACCCACGGCGTCGACCAGCGTTGCGTCCACCTCGCCGCCGTCGCGGACGCTCTCCGCGAGGTGAACGTGTTCGACACGGCCGAAGACGACGGTGTTGCCGTACACGTCCAGCGAGTCCTCGAAGGAACACTCGAAGTGTGCCTCGGCTTCCGCGACCCGTGGGACGTCGACGGTTTCGGCGGGGGCTTGCGTCACGGCCGAGATGCCGAACTCGTTCTCGCCCGCGTCGAGGGGCGCGCTGGTCCGGTCGACGGATTCCAGCAGGGGTTCGGTCACGAGGTTGTAGACGAACTCGCCAGTCGTTTCGACGTTCGACGGCGTGTCCTTTGTCGACCCGTCGTCCCGCGGTTCGAAGGAGAGCGCGAGGACCGGCGGGACGGTACTCGCGACGGTGAAGTAGCTGAACGGCGCGAGGTTGACCCGGCCGTCCGCGTCGCGTGAACTAATCCAGCCGATGGGTCGCGGAACCACGACGCTACTGAGGAGTCGGTGGAGGAACTCCGCGTCCCCGTTACCGAGCGATATCTCCATGTCGGCCGTAGGGGGATGAGTATCATAAATCCACGCGGGAGTGGCAGTCGCCGTATTCACGAGTCCGCCAGCTACGGAACCGTTCGGCAGAACGACACAATTATGATATGGGTGCCCCCTCTTGTCCCGTCTATGCCGGATATAGAGGTAACTGCGTTCAACACGTCGGACTGGACCTTCGATTACAGCCAAGTCGTCCAGATGCGCGGCTTCGGCAACGAGTACACCGCTAAATGCCCTGCCTACCTGATAGACCACCCCGAGGGGACGGTCCTGCTCGACACCGGCGTCAGCTACGAGGCACTGGAGGACCCGGAGGGGTACGGCGCGCCCCACATGAAGGCGATGCGCGGGATGACGGCCATGACCGAGGACCACCGGCTGACGGCCCAACTGGACGACGCGGGCTACGACCCGAGCGACGTTGACACGGTGATACTCTCACACCTCCACCTCGACCACGCGGGCGAGATTACCCAGTTTCCGGACGCCGAGTTCGTCGTCCAGCAGGACGAACTCCGGTACGCGTGGTGGCCCGACCAGACCCAGTGGACCTTCTACCTCGAAAACGACATCAGCCCGCTACGCTCCTACGACTACGACGTGACCGTGGCCGACGGCCGTTACGACGTGTTCGGCGACGGAAGCGTCGTCTGTCTCCCGACGCCGGGCCACACGCCCGGCCACCAGTCGGTCGTGCTGGACTCCGTCGAGGGTCAGACCGTCATTCTCGCCGCCGACGTGGCCCACGTCCGGGACGCCTACGAGAAGGAACTGTGTACCGCGTTCAACTGGTCCACCGAGGAGACGGTCGCCTCGATTCGAAGGGTCCGTGACCTCGCCCGCGAAGAGGACGCGCTGGTCGCCTTCCTCCACGACAGCGACGACTTCGAGACGCTGAGCGACCAACCCGGTATCACGACGCGGGACCCCTCGACGAACTGAGTGCGACCGAGGGTATCTCGGCCGGGACACGAAGATTGATACTCCGGGCGCGTCTCGACCCTCCCATGTCGCGTACGTTCGAGTCACGACTGTCGGACCACGACGAAGAATCGATTTCCTTCCGGGAGAAGGACCTCGCCACCGAGGTGCTGGGCGAGATGACGTTCACCCAGACGCTCTACTACATGTGGACGGGTGAGGAACCGACCCCCGAGGAGGAGGAAGTCCTCGACGCGATGTTGTCCTCGCTGATGGTCCACGGCATCACGCCGTCGTCCATCGTGAGCCGGCTGACGCTGGTCACCGAACCCGACGCGGTCCAGAACTCGGTCGCCAACGCGGTCAACGGCGTCGGGTCGCGGTTCATCGGGACGATGAAGGAGTGCGCCGAGGACCTCGAAACCCTCGCCGCGGCCGACGACCGGGAGGCGGCCGTGCAAGAACTCGTCGACGACTATCAGGACCGTGGCGACAACTTCGCCGGTATCGGCCACCCGGACTTCGACCCCGAGGACCCGCGGGCACAGACGTTCTTCGAACTCGCCGAGGACGCCGACGTGGCGGGCGAACACATCGACATCATCCACGACGTGCAGGTGGAGTTCGAGGACCGCACCGGCCTGACGCTCCCCATCAACGCGACGGGAGCTATCGCGGCCGTCACGCTCGACATGGACCTCCCGCCGACGGCGGCGCGTGGCTTCGCCATCGTCAGCCGTGCGACCGGCGTCGTCGCGGAAATCCTCGAAGAGGAACAGAACCCGATGGCGTTCGATATCTGGCAGGAGATAGACGAGCAGGTCACTCACCCAGACGAGTAGCGCGGCGTCGCGCTTTTCGCCGCGCTATCGGACCGCGAGCGGGTTCACCGGCGACCCGGTGCCGTGGACGAACTTCAGCGGCGCGGCGACGTAGAAGAACGCGTAGCGACCGCTCTCGTCACAGGCCTCGGCGAGGGCAGAGAGGTCGAGCATCTCGTTGAACACGACGCCCTGGTCCCGCAGGAGGCCAGCGTGGAGCGGAATCGGCGTCCCCGTCTCGTCGGAGATTGTCTGTTCGTTGGCGATGGTGTCGGTACCGAACGCCGGAATCTCCCGCTCGTGGAACCACTCCAGCAGTTCCTCCGAGTGGGTGAGGCCGGGTTCGCGGAACTTCCCCTCGTAGATGTCGATGCCGTCCTCGTCGTAGTACTGTTCGAGCCACCCCGTCCGCAAGACCGGGACGTCACGCTGTTCGAGTTCGACGCCTTGGGCCGCGGCGCACTCCCGGAGTTCGTCGAGGGTGATACGTGCCCCGGGTTCGAGCGTCTCGACGCCGCGATGGCGCGCGATATCCAGCAGGACGCCCCGACCCAGTATCCCGTGGTCGCCGAGGGTGTCGACGGAACAGCGGTCGAGGCCTCCCTTCGTGGTGTTGGCGTCGAAACCGTTGTACATCTCGTCGTCGTACCAGATGTGTCCCGGTGCGTCGACGTGTGTCGTCCCGTGGAGCGGCATGTGGACCACGTCGTCGGCCCCCTGCGCCCGGCCGTGAGCGGTGGCCTTTCCGGACTCGTAGTGGCCCTTGTCGCGGTCCATGTAGTGGTTCGTCCCGTCCCGGCCCGGCCACACTGGGTCGCCCTCGGGCCGCCCGATGGGGAGGCCGAGCGCGAACGTCTCGCCGTCCTCGACGGCCCGAATCCCGCGTAGCACTTGCTCGTTCGTCAGGTAGTTCACCGCGCCGAGTTCGTCGTCCTCGCCCCAGCGACCCCAGTTGCTCGGGACGCCGTCGAGGAAGTCCATGCCTTGCTGGTCGGACATGATACACCAATCTCCCGGCGGCGACTAAACCGTTGTGTCGGGCGCACCCGGACCAGTCGTGATAGCGTGCTAACTGGCTCTGTGGTGCCTCACAAGCAGGTATAAGTGCGACGGCGGGGAAGTTCGGACTATGGTATCATCGCCCAGACCCACGGACCTGCCGGTCCGTCCGGGGGAGTTCCCAATCAGCACGGTCACGGAGTTGATAGCGACGAAGACGGCCGAGAACGGCGACGACACGTTCCTCGTCGAGAGCGAGACGGGGCGGGAGTTGACCTACGCGGAAGTCGGCGAGAAGGCGGACACCATCGCGGCGGCACTCGCGGACCTCGGCATCGGGAAGGGTGACCGCGTGGCGACGTTCATGCCCAACGTCCTCGACCACGTCCTCGTGTGGTTCGGCTGTATGCGCATCGGGGCGGTCTGGGCGTCGCTGAACACGGATTTGGAGGAGGCGGACCTCCGTCAACCGATTCGGGACATCGAAGCCACCGCGCTGGTCGTCGACGAGTCCTGTCTCGACCAGTACCAGTCTGTCCGTGACGGCGTGGCGGTCCAAGAGGAGTTCGTCCGCGGGGCCGAACTTGCCGGTGCCCGCCCGTTCGAGGACTTGCTCGACGCCGACGGTAACCCCCCCGAGGTGGACGTCGCACCCGGTGACCCCGCACAGATAAACTTCACTGGCGGGACGACGGGCACCCCGAAACCGATTCTCCTCCCCCACTTCGCCGTCGTCGCGACGGGATATCGCTACCGCGAGGCGTTCGACGCGACGCCCGCGGACACGCACCTCACCGTCCTCCAGTTGTTCCACGTCGGCGGCCAGCAGTTCGGCGTCGTCGGGCCGATGATGTGTGACATGAAAAGCGTCGTCGTCCGTCGGTTCAGTGCCTCCGCCTTCTTCGAGCAAGTCAACGAACACGAGGCGACCATCATCGACCCGCTCGGCGGAATCTGGGGCGCGCTCCTGCGCACCCACGACGGACCCGTCGAGAACACCGCACGCGTCGGCGTCGGGTCGATGGACCCCGAGTTCGCCCGCCCCGCCCACGAGCGGTTCGACATCGACATCGTGGAACCGTACGCGCTCTCGGAGAACGGCGGCATCCTGCTGACCTACCACACGCTCACCGAGGACGACTACGAGTCAATCGAGGACGGCACCGGCAAGCCCGCCGGCTACGTGGACGACTGCGAGTGGGCCGTCTTCGAGATACTCGACGACGACGGCGACCCCGTCGAGACGGGCGAAGTGGGCGAAATCTGCCTGCGCCCGGCCATCCCACACACGTTCATGAAGGAGTACTTCAGCCACCCCGAAGCCACCGTCGAAGCGTTCCAAGGGCTGTGGCTCCACACCGGTGACCTCGGCCGCATCGACGAGGACGGGATGTTCCGCTTCGTCGGCCGGAAGGCCCACTGGCTCCGCCGGATGGGCGAGAACATCTCCGCACAGGAGATAGAGGTCGTCCTCGAACGCCACGACGCCGTCGCGGAGGCCATCATCGTCGGCGTGCCCTCGGAAATCGGCGAGGAGGACATCAAGGCCTACGTCATCGCCGACGGCGACGTGACGCCCGAGGAACTGGTCGCGTTCTGTGAGGGGAAGCTAGCGGCGTTCAAACACCCCCGCTACGTCGAGTTCGTGGACTCGTTCCCCCGGAGCGACACGAAGAACAACGTCCAACGCCACGACTTGCGCAAACGCGGTATCGGCGACGCGTGGGACCGTGAGGCGCAGTGAGCCACCTGCGACTAGTCGGCGTACGCCGCGAGGCCGTCCGCGAGTGCCGTGGGGACCGCTCGTGACTCCTTTTCAGACAGCGACGCCGCGACGCGGACCTCCGTCGCCCGGAACACCGCCTCACCGTCGGCCCGTCCGGTCGCGTCGAAGGTAATCGTCGAGTCGTCGACGGTGGGCGTGACTGTGATGTCGATGTCGGTGCCCAGCGAGACGGGCGCGACGTAGTCGATGTCGACGTGGACGACGAACAGCGCGAGGTCACGCGCTTCGAGGTTCTCGGCGTAGCCGTACCCGACCGCCGAGAGGACGTCCTCGACGGCGCGGTTCAGGTAGCGGAGGACGCTCACGTAGAACATCGTCCCCGCCTGTGTCGTGTCTTCGATGCGCACCTGCTGGACAGTGGAGTAGGCCATACCGTCAGTCCCCCCGAGCGGAACATAAACCCACGGGGCAACCGGTTACGTCCCTCGGTCAGGGTCCACCAACCTGCCCGCCCGGTCGACCAGTTCCGCGCGCTGTATCTTCACGCCGTTGGGACTCTCGGTCGTCGGGAACGAGTCCACGAACACGAACTCGGAGGGGACCTTGTAGTCGGCGACGTGTTCGTTCATGAAGGCGGCGAGGTCGGATTCGGCGACCGACTGGCCGTCGGCACAGCGTACGAACGCGACGGCAACTTCCTCGCCGTCGCCCCTGTCGACGCCGACGACCTGTGCCCGCTCGACGGCCGCGTGGTCCTCGATGGCACTCTCGACTTCCTGTGGCGTCACGCGGAAGCCCCGCAGGCGGAGCATGTCCTCGATGCGGGAGTGGTACGTCATCCGTCCGTCGTCGGCAACTTCACACATGTCGCCGGTCGCCAGCCACCCGTCCGCGTCTATCTCCTCGGCGGTCTTCTCGGGTTTGTTGAGGTACTCGCGCATCCGGACGTACCCGCGCAGGTGGAGTTCGCCGGGGTCGTCCGTGCCCACGTCCTCGCCAGTCTCCGGGTCGCGGATGGTCACCTCGATGTCCTCGTGAATCGGGTAGCCGCCGGCACGGTGCCGTTCGTCGGCGTCGGCGTCCGGCGGGCTGAGACACATGTGAGAGTGTCCCTCGCTGAGGCCGTACGGCTGGTCGACCGGGAACTCACACGTCGCCTCTATCTCGTCCAAGTCGTCCTGGTCAACCAGCCACGCGCTCCCGCGTTCGAGCGAGGTCAGGTCCCGACCCGTGTCCATCATCGCCGCGTACATCTCGCCGACGGCGGCGATGTAGGTGACTTCCTGCTGTTCGATGGCGCGAGCGGCGTCCTCGGGGTCGAACGTCGGTTGGAGGACGAGCGTCGTGCCAGCCAGCAGGTTCGCCCACGAGAAGTCGAAGCCGGCGACACCACAGACGGGGATAACGGCGATGCCCGTGTGGTCCGAGTCGACGCGCTGCCACTCGACCATCGCGCGCGGATGGGTGACCGTGCTCACGTGGTCGTGGATGACGCCTTTCGGCTGGGAGGTGGTGCCGCTGGTGTAGAACACCGTGGCGGGGTCATCCGGGGAGACGTCGATGTCGGCGGCGAGCGCGCCGGCGTCACGGCCCCGCTGGATGACCTCGTCGTAGGTGTACGCGCCGCGTGGAACGTCCGTGTCCCCGTCCGGGTCGAGAACGACGACACGCTCCAGCGCGAGGTCCGTGGCGGCCGCCAGTTCGTCGGGAGCCACCTCGTCGACTGCCGGGCACACGTCCCGGAGCATGTCGAGGAAGTCCCGGGTCAGCAGTTGCCCCTGCAGGACCAGCGTCGTCGTCTCGCTGTCCTCCAGCATGTATTCGAGTTCGTGCGTGCGATACCGCGTGTTGACCGTCACGACGGGTGCCCCGACGCGGGCGAAGCCGACGTAGGACTCGAACCACTGCGGACGGTTCGGGAGCCAAATCGCCGCCGGGTCGCCGGACTGGTGTCCCAACGCCGCGATGCCGTCGGCGAAGTCGGTACTCCCCTCGGCGAGTTCGTCGAACGTCGTCTCCCGTCCCTCGAAGCGGAGCGCGGTCCCGTCGTGTTCTGCCGCGAGCGTGTCGACTGCGTCCGCGACAGTCTCTCTCGTCAAGGATACCATGCTCTGCCTACACTGGGAACCCGGGAGCAAATAAATCCACGACACCGCTCGGCAGACAGTTCCGACCGGAACCGCCGCCGGTCAGTCCTCGCCCCAGCCGTCGTCGTACTCGGCGACGTAGTTGAACCGAGTGTCGACGGACTCGAACAACCACTTACCGTCTTCGCGGACGTAGCTGTCGGTGTACTCTCCCTGTATCCACATGTCCGTGCCCTCGGAGGTGGCCGGAGCCTCGAAGTACCACCGTCCGCTCGCGGTGTCGCCGTCGACGTCGATTATCGGGTTGTGGAGCATGTGGACGATGAACGAGTAGTAGTCGGGCACGATGTCGGCGACGAACTCGTGGAGTTCGTCGTGGCCGGTGTAGGTGCCGGCACTCCCGAAGTCGATAGTGCCGTCGTCGACGAACAGGGACGTGAACTCGTCGGGGTTCGTGTGGTCGATGTGGTAGCAGTAGTTCGCACGGAGTTGCCGTATCTCTTCACCCGATTCCAGTCGCTCTAGCCGCTCTTCGACGGACATGGAACGACGTTCCCCGCCACGGGGCAAGAAAGTTCCGGCGAGGTCAGCCCATCAGGCTGCTCGTAGCCTCTTCGTAGGCCTCGCGGAACTCGCCGCGCTCGCCGAGGTAGGTGAGCGTCTCCTCGCGCATCAGGTACATCGAGTCGGCTATCTCTTGGGCCAACTCGACTTTCTCGTCCACGAGGATTATCGTCACGCCCTCCTCGCTGATGTCCTGAATCGTCTGCCAGACGTCGTCGACGATCTGTGGCGCGAGGCCGAGCGTCGGCTCGTCGAGCATCAGGAGGTCGGGTTCCGCGACCAGTCCCTGCGCGATGGCGAGCATCTGCTGTTGCCCGCCGCTCATCGTCCCCGCGAGTTGGTCTTCGCGTTCGTCGAGGATGGGGAAGATGTCGAACAGGTCGGCCATCGCTTCCGTCGCGCCCGCTTCCCCGATGGGTGACCGGGCGATGAGCAGGTTCTCGCGGACCGTCATGTCCGGGAATATCTGGTGCCGTTCGGGGACGTACACCAGCCCCTGCTCGATTATCTCGTGGGGTTTCTGCCCCACGATGTTCTGTCCCTCGAAGGTGATGGCACCCTCGTCGGGTTCTTTGATGCCGGCGATTGTCTTCAACAGCGTCGTCTTCCCGGCACCGTTCGCACCGACGATGGAGACGACGGAGCCCTCGTCGGCGGTCATACTCGCGTCACGGACCACCGTGAGGTCGCCGTAGGAGATGTCGACACTGTTCACGGTGAGTTGCGGCTCGCTACTCATCGTGCCCACCTCCCGAGCGTGTTCCGGGTCACGACCACAACCCCCTGAGCTTGTCGCGGATAGAGATTCCGACGCGGTTCTGGTAGGTACCGAGGATTCCCGCCGGCGCGAACAGGACGATGGCGATGAGCGCGCCGCCGATGAGGTACTGCTGGAAGCCACTGATGCCAAGCAGCCGCGAGAACTCGGGGATGCCGACCATCACGAGCGCGCCGACTATCGGGCCGTGGATGGTCCGCAGGCCACCCACGACGATGATGGTCAGCAGGATGACGGTCTGTGGCAGGACCCACGAGTTAGGCACCATGAGGTTGTTGACGTGGATGTACGAGGCACCGCCGATGCCGAGCAGGAAGGCCCCGAGGACGAGGGAGACGAACTTGTACTTCGAGGGCTGGTACCCGATGGAAGTCAGCAGGTCCTCGTTCTCGCCGGTCGCCACCGAGAGCGTCCCCAGCAGGGAGTTGTCGAAGGCGGCGACGACGACGACGGAGAAGATCAGTACTGCCAACAGGAAGAGGTACGTCTCGACCTGTCCGGTCAGTGCCATCCCGGCGATGGACGGGGTTTCGATGTCACCGACCCGGAGTCCGGCGGGGCCGACAGCCGCCCAGATGACGAGCGCGGTGAATATCAACTGTTCGAGCGCGAGCGTCGCGATGACGAAGTCGAAGGAGGTGCGGATGATGATGGCGATGAGCGCGACGACGACGCCGACAAGTGCCCCGGCCACGCCGCCGAGCAGGAACGCGACGAGGAACGGGACACCGGCCTGTGCTAACAGCCCGGAGGAGACGCCGCCGACGATGGCGATTGCCGCCGGACAGAACACCAGCAGGTCCGGCCACCCGACCATGATGTTGTAGCCCATCGCGATGATGGCGAAGATGAGGATGGGGCGCGCGATGAATCCGATGTTCGAGGCGGCGAAGGGGATGAACAGTAGCCCCGGAACGAGGACGTACAGTGCCTGTCGAACGACCGCGGGCCAGTCGACGCCCGCGAGGTCGATGTCCAGCCCCTCGATTGCGGCCGCGTCCTCGGGTCGTGCTGATTCCTCACTCATCGCTACTCCTCCAGTCGGAGACGCGAGCGCGCAGTTGCACGATGACCGGACTCGCCCGTTCTGTCGAGAGAAGTGCCTTGGCGAGGAAGAACACGATGAGCAGCAGGAACTCCGAGGCGAAGATGTAGTACGATTCCAGCTGTTGGACCGCGATTGCTTCGTACAAGCCGAGTCCGAACCCGGCGGCCGCGGCACCGAGGATGTTCCCGAACCCGCCGAGGATGACGATGATGAACGCCTTGATGAGCAGGCCGAAGCCCATCGACGGTTCGAGGGTGAACAGCGCGGCGTTCAGCACGCCCGCCACCGCAATCATCCCGCTCCCGAGCAGGAACGCGAGCAGGAACAGGCGGTCGACGTCGATGCCTTTCATGTACGCCAGTTCGCGGTCCTGCACCACCGCGCGGATGCTCCGCCCGATGCTCGTGTAGTTGATGAGCCAGTAGAGGAACACGAAGTTCAACACCGCGACGGCGATGACCACGACTTGCAGGTACGACACCGGGATCCCAAATATCGGGATGGATTTGCCAGCACCTTGGAGTTCGGCGATGGTGACCGAGAGTGGCGCGCGCGACCAGATACTCCCGAACGCCTCTTCGAGGATGCGCGCGGCACCCAACGTTATCAGGATGACGCCGAAGATGTACTCCGACTCGCTCCGCCCGTAGAGTGGTTTGAGGAGCGTGAGTTCCATGACGGCACCGACGGCGACGATGCCGACGACGGCCCCGAGGATGCCGATAGTCCAGTGCAGTCCCATGATGCCCGCCAACTGGTAGTACACGTACGCGCCGCCGGCGAACAGCGCGGCGTGTGCCATGTTCGGGATGTCCATCACGCCGAAGATGATGGTGAAGCTGGCAGCGAACAGTGCGTACACGCTCCCGATTATCAATCCGTTTATCAGTGCGTCTGTGAGAGCCATTGTGAAGGTTGGTCAGGTGGTCAGAGGTCGACTTCCGGCGGGATGCTCGTGATGGCGGGGACTTCGCCCGACCACGGGACTTCGGTGACGGCCGGGTCGCCACCCTCGACGCTGAACCGTGACAGGGCAGCGTTGACCGCACCTTGCCCCTTGTTGTTGATTGTAATCGGCCCGACGAGAGTCTCAAGTTCGTTCTCGACGAGGGACGCCCGGAGGTCCGGACCCGAGGCGGATTCGGCGTTCTGGAACGCCTGTTCGACACCGATGAGTTCGGAGTAGAACAGGTTGTTGACCGGGTGCTGGGTTTCGAGGTCGAGGCCCTCCAGCGCGCTGGCCCGCTCCTCGAAGTCGTCGGGGAGCGTCTGGGCGATTGCCTCGTTGCCGGCCCACTCGGGGCGGGCGTACACCTGCGAGTGGTAGACGTTGTTCATCGCCGAGCCGAGTTCCCCGATGTTGGGCGTCCAGTCGCCGCCGACGACGCCCGAGATGACCGGCATCTGCTCGTTGAGGCCCCGCTGGCCCTGCTGTTCGAGGAACAACTGGAGCGGCGTCGCCCACGTGTCGATGATGACCGCGTCGATGTCGCCGTTGTCGTAGGCGTTGCTCGCCTCCGAGATGAACGACGAGAAGTCCTGCTGACTCCGCGGGAAGCGACCCAACTGGACGTAATCGCCGGGGTTGTCGGCCTCTCGGAACCAGTAGTCGACCGAACGGAGGGCGTCGTCACCGAACTCGCCCTCCTCGACGAGGTACCCGACCGTCTCGATGTCGTCGTTCTCCGAAATCCACGTCAGGTACGGGTACGCGTGCATCAGCGTGCTGGTGGTCCAGCGCAGGAGGTAGTTCCCCTCCTCGTTGATACGTGGCGTGAACCCGTGCGTGATGCCCGGAATCTCGTTCTCGTTGAGAATCGGGGCCGCGGTCAGCGACCCACCGGTCCGGAACACCGAGAGGACCATGTCGACGTTGTCGACGTTGACGGCGTTCTCGATGCCCGAGCGGACGCCCTCGTTGCTCGTTTCGGAGTCGTACTCCTCGATGACGACTTCGCGCTGTTCACCAGCCACGTTGAGGCCGCCGTCCTCGTTGACTCGCTGCTGCCAACTCCCTTGGATATCCGAGATGAGCTCACCGAAGAAACCCGCCGGCCCCGACAGCGGGTTGACGGCACCGAACGTGATTTGGTCCTCACCGCCGCCGCCGGTGAGACCCGAACACCCTGCGAGGGCACCAACAGTCACCGCGCCGCCCACTGAACGTAGGTACGTTCGCCTTGATGGCATAGTACCCCTGTATATCGGGCATTATATAAAGTCCACGGTGGTTTTTTATGTGGGTTGGGTCCTGTCGGGCGGACTCGTGGGCTTCACTGCTACTGACATACCTCCCGACGGCACCGGAGTGGCGTCACAGTGCCATCTCGCTCAGGTACTTCTGCTTCACCTCGGGGTCGTTCTTGATTTCCTCGGGGCTGCCGGTTCCGAGGACGCGCCCCTGATAGAGGACGATTATCTCGTCGGCGAGTTCGAAGGCCGTCTCCACGTCGTGTTCGATGAGGACGACGGTCCGTTTCTCGGCGATTCGCTCGATGTACTCTCTCATCTTGGGCTTCTCGGTGGGGTTGAGACCCGAGAAGATTTCATCGAGGAGCAGTAACTCGCCGTCCATGGCGAGCGCGAGGGCGACCCGCTTGCGTTCGTACAGCGAGAGGCTGTCTCCCTGTTCGTCGCGTATCTCTATCAGGTCGAGCGTCTCCATCAACTCCTTCGGGTCGGAGTTCGTCGCCGCGAGATTGACGATTTCGAGGACGGTCAACTCGTCGAACACGTCCGTCGACTGGAACACGCGGCGGATACCGTCCCGCGCGATGGAGTACGAGGCACGTCCGGTGATGTCCTCGCCGCGAAACCGCACCGACCCGCTGGTCGGGAAGTAAAAGCCCGTGATACAGTTGAACAGCGTCGATTTCCCCGCACCGTTCGGCCCGATTATCGAGTAGACTCTGTTCTCTTCGATGTCCAAGTCGACACCGTCGAGAGCCTGAATCGTCCCGAACTCTTTCGTCAGACCGCTTACTTCGAGCAACGCCATTGCCGGCCCGTTCGACGGGGAGTTATCTAACTGTTACGGCGATTCCGTGAGTGGGACCTTGGCTCGCCGACTCGGCGCGCCAGTCGTGTCCAGTGATTGCCCCACGTGACCACCCCACACAATTGTCCCGGATGCTCGAACACAGTGTGCCCCGAGAGAGACCTGTAGAAACCGTGTCCGGGCCGAGCTAACCGACACACTTCTTGCGGTTTTGCATAGTCCGTGCCAGCGAAGCCCCCCCCGATAGGTAGCGTCCACATAGTTCACGAATCAGCACGTGTCGACACACGCCCACTCGGGGGCCGTCTCGAAGGCTGAGTCGGGTAGATTGCCAGTCCGTCAGTGCCGACTGTGCGAGCGTTCGCACAGTCGGAACAATTGTCATCGGCTTTCACCGTGGACGGTCGACACGGTTCGGCGACGACAGTCGGACAGAGAAGGCAGACGCTACCCTCGGCCGTCCCCACGTCCATTACAAGATTATGTTTGTAATGGCGTTGCCCCGGTTCCGGTGGCCTCACTGACAGTCACAGCCACCGTTCCGGAGAAGGTCGGTGACGCCGTAGGTCCGCTGACAGTCGTTACAGGAGACGCGCACGTCGACGAAAACGTCGAAGTCACCGACCGATATCTCGTCGGCGTCGTGCAACGCGCCGACGGTGCGTTCTACGACGGCGTTCGTCCGGTTTCGGAGTCGTTGGATGGTCTCGGTGGCGTCGTCGACGCTCCGCTCCGTCTCGTTCGAGGGGCCCTCGACCTTCCGGTAGTCGGTGAGATAGGTGTGGACTGCCTGATGTGAGACGAAGTCACGCTTCACCTCGTCCACGTCCACGCCCGTGCGTGCCAGCCGACGCTCCGCCTCCGTCCGTGTCCCGCCGCTGACTTCGTCGCCGGTCAGGAGGTCGTAGAGGTTGGCCGCCTCGCCATCGAGGACCTGTTCGCCAGCGGCCGCCATCGCGGCTTCGAGGACCCGGCTGTTGAACCAGTCCGCGAGTTCCCGGAGGCTCTGCCGTTCCCCCCGGTCCCCCGTCCAGCGTCGCTCCAGTTCGTCCCCGAGGCCGTCGAGTTCCCGCTCCGCGATGACACGCCCGACCTTGCTCCGGCGGCCCGACGCTGTCCCGTCGTCTCCGTTGTCGGTCATCACATGCGAGTTCGCCGATGCGTCTGAAAACGGTTTCGACAGCATCGAAGGCACGATTCGTCGTTCGAGTCACCGGAACAGTTCGAATTTGCCAGCACGGCACCGCTATGTGTCCCGAAACAGGTCCAGCGCAACTCTCTTGCCGTTTTTTAACGTTTCTCGGACGGTCAGTTGTTCGATTATGTAGAACAGAGTCAGGAGTAGCGCAGGTTCAGTTCCATCTCGTTGGTGAACCCGAGGAGCATGTCGGGAAGGTCCTGCTCGAACCACTCACCCTTCATCCGGTTCGTCGGGCCGGAGACGCTGAGCGCGCCGATTGGCTGTCCATCAGGGCCACAGACTGCCACGCCGATGGCGCGAAGGCCGTCGATGTTCTCGCCTCGGTTGACCGCGTACCCGCGCTCGCGGGTCGCTTCGGCGGCGGCGAGGAGTTCGTCCACGTCCGTGATGGTCTCGTCCGTGTGCGAGGGGAGGCCCCACGTGTCGGCGAACTCGCGTATCTTCGCGTCCGACCACTCGGAGATGATGGCTTTCCCGGCAGAGGTGGCGTGGAGGTCGATACGTTTGCCGATGCCGGGGTCGGTCTGGACCGCGTGGCTCCCAGCCTTGCGGTGGACGTAGACGGCCTGTCCGTGTTCCTCGACGATGAACTGGGCGCGTTCGTCGGTCTCTTCGGCCAGTTCGGCCACTTTCTGCTTCGCCATCCGATAGCACTCGTCCCGGTTGCGTGCGTGTTCGCCCAAGTCAAGAAAGCGGAGACTCACGCGATAGGTGTCGCCCTCCTTGACGACGTAGCGGTCTGCGAGGAGCGTCTGGAGGTACCGATGGACGGTGCTTTTCGCCATGTCCAACTTCCCGGCCAATTCCGTCAACCGCATCCCGTCTTCTTCTTTCAGTGCCTCCAGTACGTCGAACGTCGTCTCGACGGCGGCGACGGTTCGTTTGGGTTCGGTGCTCATACCCGTGAGTGTGTTCGCCACCCACTTAACGTTCCGCTTGCTCGAACGGATGCCGAGCGACGCGGCCGCGGCCAGACCCGCTATCTTTTTGCTCGGGGGAACCCAAGCCGGGCCAATGAGTCCAGCGAACGACCAGTTCGTCGAGTTGACCGAGAACCAGCGGCTCGTCCAGAAGAGCATCCGGAACATCTGCGACGACTTCGACCGCGAGTACTGGCGCGAGCAGTCACAGAAGGGTGAGTACCCCCACGAGTTCGTCGACACCCTCGGCGAACAGGGGTGGCTGGGCATCCTCCTCCCCGAGGAGTACGGCGGGGCCGGAATGTCCACCAACGAGACAGTCGTGATGATGGAGGAGATAGCGGCGGGCGGTGGCGGGTTCGCCGCCGCACAGGCCGTCCACGGCGGGATCTACAACAGCGTCGCGCTGGTCAACCACGGCAGCGAGGACCTCAAAGAGGAGTTGGTCCCCGAACTCGCCTCGGGCGAGACGTCCCTCCAAGCGTTCTGCCTGACCGAGCCGAACGCCGGGTCCGACTCGACGGCCATCGAGACACGCGCCGAGAAGGACGGCGACGAGTACGTCATCAACGGCCAGAAGATTTGGACCTCGCGACTGGACGTGAGCGACTACGCCATCGTCGTCGCGCGCACGACACCCAAGGAGGAGGTGGACAAGAAGACCAAGGGCATCTCGATGTTCCTCGTGGACGTCGACGAGGCCGTCTCGGCCGGGACGCTCGACTACGACCAGATACACAAGTCCGCGAGCGAGTTCGTCCACTCCTACTCCGTCTACTTCGAGGACATGCGCGTCCCCGAGGAACACCTGCTCGGCGACGAGGGCGACGGGTTCTATCAGGTGCTCGACGGCCTCAACGAGGAACGGCTGGTCATCGCCGCCGAGTGCCTCGGACTGGGCCGCCTCGCCGTGGACCGCGGCGTGCAGTACGCCAACGAGCGGGAGGTGTTCGGGCGACAAATCGGCAAGAATCAGGCCATCCAGCACCCGCTCGCAGAGGCGTTCGCGAAGGTCCAAGCCGCCAAACAGATGACCTACAACGCCGCCGCACAGGGGGCGGAGGCGACGGACCTCGGCGCGCTGGCGAACATGTCGAAGTACCTCGCTTCGGAAGCGGCCTTCGAGGCGGCCGACGCCGCCGTCCAGACCCACGGCGGGTTCGGCGTCGCCACCGAGTACGACGTGGAACGGTACTTCCGGGAGGCACGGCTGACGCGGCTGGTCCCCATCACTCAGCAACTCGTCCTCAACTACATCAGCGAGCAGGTGCTGGGCCTGCCGCGGTCGTACTGAGATGGCGGGCCACGTCGCGGAGCGACTGGCCGAGTTCGTCGCGGAGACGGAGTACGCAGACGTCCCCGAGGAGGGCGTTCGCACCGTCGAGCGCGCGTTCGTCGACACGGTCGGCGTGACGCTCCCGGGGACGGCCGAACCCGCAGCCGAGAAGACGCGGGCCGTGTTCGCGCACGGCGGCGAGGCGAGTGTCCTCGGGACCGACCGCGACGCACCCGCCGACGCCGCCGCCCTCGTCAACGCCACCGCGGGCCACGCGCTGGACTACGACGACGTGGTCGGCGAGGTGTGGCACCCGAGCGTCACGCTCGTCGCACCGGCACTGGCCGTCGGCGAGTCCGCGGGGGCGTCGGGCCGTGCCCTCGTGACGGCATTCGCCGTCGGCTTCGAGACGGAGACGTACCTCGGTCGGTACCTCCTCCCGGCCCACTACGAGCGCGGGTGGCACTCGACGCCGACGCTGGGCGTCTTCGGCGCGACAGCGGCGGCCGCCTCGCTGTTGGGCCTCGACACCGACTCCGCGCGCCACGCCTTCGAGCTGGCGGCGTCGATGCCCAGCGGCCTGAAGGCGAACTTCGGGACGATGACCAAGCCCCTGCACCCGGGATTGTCCTCGCGGGCGGGCGTGACCGCCGCCCGTCTCGCCGCCGAGGGGTTCACCGCCGCCGAGGGTGCCATCGACGGCGAACTCGGCTTCCTCGACCTGTACGCGGGCGAGGGTGGCCCGGCGACGGACGTGACCCCGCCGGGCGACCCGTGGACGCTCGTGACCGAGGGCATCCGCGTCAAGAAGTACCCCTGCTGTTACTTCACCCACTCCAGCGTCGCCGCCGCACAGCACCTCGCGGCCGACCACGACATCGCACCCGGGGACGTGGAACGCGTGGCGGTCGGTGCCTCGAAAGCCGCCGACACCGCGCTCCACTACAGCGACCCCGACACCGGCCTCGAAGGGAAGTTCTCGATGGAGTACACCGTCGCCTCGGGCATCGTCCGGGACCGCCTCGGACTGGACGCGTTCACCGACGACGCCGTCGCCGACCCGACGGTGGACGCGGTTCGGGAGCGCGTTACGTTCGCCGTGGACCCCGACATCCCCGACGAGGGGTACAGCGCGCGCGTCGAAATCGAGACGACCGACGGGGAGCGGTACACGCGCTTCCAAGAGCGGCCACCGGGGACGCCGGCGAACCCGCTCTCCGACGAGGCACTCCGGGCGAAGTTCGAGGACTGCGTCGCACACGGCCCCGACGTGGCACCCGGGGCGGCCTACGACCTGCTCGACGGCCTCCGGGACGTGGACAGCGTTACGACCCTGACCGCCGCGCTCCGACCGGAGTGAGGCGGGGACCGCGACGTAGTTTTATTCCGTCGGCCGTCTTGGTGGGGAGTGACAATGATGGACGGGAAGGTAATCATCGTTACCGGTGCGGCCAGCGGTCTCGGGGAAGCGACGGCGAAACACCTCGCGGACCTCGGCGCGACGGTCGTCGTCGCCGACTTGGGTGCGCGCCCGCACGGCGAAGGCTCGAACGAGGGTGCCGTCGAAGCAGTGGCCGAGGACATCCGCGACGACGGCGGCACGGCGACGGTGAGTTTCGGCGACGTGACCGACGAGGCGTACGTCGCGTCGATGGTCGCAGACACCGCCGCAGAACACGGCCGCATCGACGGCGCGGTCAACTACGCCGGGTTCCTGCGCGACGCCATGACGTTCAACATGCCCTTGGAGGACTGGAAGGCGGTCCTCGACGTACACATGACGGGCCACTTCAACCTCATCAAACACCTCGGGGACCACTGGCGCGAGCGGTCGAAGGCGGACGAGTTGGACGGCCAACGCTCGTTCGTCGCCGTCTCCTCGGCGTCGGGTCGGGGGAGCGCGAGCCAACTCAATTACTCCGCGGCGAAGGCGGGCGTACTGGGCCTGACTCGCACGGCGGCCCGCGACCTGCACCGGTACGGCGTGCGCGTCAACGCGATGATGCCCGCCGCGGACACGCGGATGCTCCGGGCGAACGTGCCCGAGGACATCGTCGAGGGACTCCCGACCGAGCAGTTGGGGCCGGAGAAGGTCACGCCGCTCCCGGCAGTCCTGCTCTCTGACCACGCCGAGGACGTGACCGGCTGGACCTTCGCCATCGGCGGCGACACCGTCTTCACCGTCACCGACCCCGAGTTCGACCGGCAGGCGACGATGGCGGGCGGGTGGACGGCCGCGGCTCTGGCCGACGCGCTGGACGAGTTGCTGGCGGACGAACCACGGAGCAAAACTGAGCCGGGAAGCCTGCTGGAGGCACTCCCGGAGTCGGACGGTCGGAGTTAGCCGGTCCAGTCGTAGGCCGTTTCGAGGTCGTGAGGAACGTGTCCGCCCTGTTCGCGGGCGCGTTCGTAGTAGTCCCGGAGGTCAGCGCGGTAGTCCGGGTGGGCGCAGTTGTCGATGACTTCGAGCGCGCGCTCCCGCGGCGAGAGCCCGCGCAGGTCCGCGGTACCCTGCTCTGTGATGACGATGCCTACGTCGTGTTCGGTGTGGTCGACGTGGGGCACCATCGGAACGATACGGGAGATGTCGCCGCCGCTGGCCGTGGAGGGGAGTGCAACGGTGGCGACGGCCGAACTCCGGTTGAAGTCGCCGCTCCCGCCGAGGCCGTTGATGAGGTGAGAGCCGTTCACGTGCGTCGAGTTGACGTGCCCGTACACGTCGACTTCGAGCGCGCTGTTGACCGCGAACACGCCCATCCGGGCGATGAGTTCCGGGGAGTTCGAGATATCGGCCGGACGGAGAACCACCTCGTCCTCGTAGGCCTCGATGTTCCCGAACAGGCGGTCCTGTCCGTCCGCCGAGAGCGCGAGCGTCGTCGCGCTCGCCACGTCGAGGTCACCGGCATCGAGCATATCGAGCAGGCCGTCCTGAATGACCTCGCCGAAGTACGAGACGGTTCGGTCGCCGAACTCCGCGTCGCCGAGTTCGCCCATCAGCGCGTTGCCGAGACTGCCGACCCCGAACTGGAGGCGGACGGCCTCTGCGAAGACGGGGTTGCGCGCGATTTCGGCTTCGAGGAAGTCCCGGAGGTTCGCGGCGATGGCTGTGTCGTCGTCGGTCGGGTCGCGGAACGAGTACGTCGAGTCACGGCGGTCGGTGCGGACGACACCCCGGAGTGTGTCCGGGTCGAAGCTGACTTTCGCATCGCCGACGCGCTCGCCGGGGTCGGTTATCGGAATCGGCTCGCGGTTCGGCGGCATCGCCGGGCGGTACACGTCGTGGAAGCGCGAGAGGTTGCGGGGTTGGGTTTCGTTGACTTCGACGAGGAGTTCCGGGGCTTGCTCGACGAAGGCGGGGGTGTGGCCGATTGACGTGGACGGAATCAGCCAGTCCTCGCCGACGGCGACGGCTTCGACGACGGCCACGTCGGGACTCGCCAACTGCTCGAAGACGACGTCGTCACCGAGACTGCTGATGTGGCGGTCGTGCATGGCGATGGTGCCGTCGTTGACCTTCTCGCGCGCGATGGACGTAGCTTGGTACGGGAACCGACGGGCGATGGCCCCCGATTCGACCATCGCGGTGTCGATTTCGTCGCCCACGCTCCCGCCGCTGATGACCGTCAGTTCGAGGTCACGGCCGCTGTCGGCCAGCGCGAGCGGGACTTCCTTCGGGTAGCCGACGCTCCCGAACCCACTGACAGTCATCACCGCGTCGTCGGCGATGGTCGCCGCGGCCTCCTCGGCGGTCAGTTCCGGGATGCCCTCCGGGACGCGTGGGCCGTCGGACTCGCTACTCATCCGCACTCAACTCCGCCTCGGTCGTACCGACGCCCGCGGGCCATCCCGGCGGCTGTTCGGCGGTCGGTTCGGCGTACTCCCGCTTGAGAACCATCGGCGTGCGCTTCAGCGAGAGCACCTTCGTCCCCTCCTGATTGTACGCGCGCAGTTCTGTCGTGACCATACCGACGTGGTCGCGGGACTCACTCTCGCGTTTCGACAGCACTTCGCTCTCTGCGAAGATGGTGTCGCCGTGGAACACCGGCGCGTGGTGGCGTACCTCGTCGTACCCGAGGTTCGCCGTGGCGTTGATGGAGACGTCGATGACGCTCATCCCGACGGCCAGTGCGAACACGAAGGTACCGTCGACGAGACGTTCTCCGAACTCCGTCTCGGCCGCGTACGCCTCGTTGAAGTGCATCGGGTTCAGGTTCATCGTCACGTTGGTCATCCAGACGTTGTCCGTCTCGGTGACCGTCCGCCCGAACGGATGTTTGTACACGTCTCCGACCTCGAAATCCTCGTAGTACCGGCCCTGCCACCCGGTTTGGAGACGCCGCTCTGTCGCGTCGCTGCTAGCATCCTCTGCCATGCCTCTCACTCCAACCGTCGGCCACTTAGCTTTACTGACACCCGACCGCTCTGCCCGGAGTCGCCGCGAGGGTGACAGCGTGACAGAAGTCTCCGGAGTAAATACCATTTTTGTGACTTTTCAGCTCTTGTGTTTGATTTGCTATTTGAATTTCTGGCGGTGGGCACGCCACGACTTTCGACTAGGGCCTACCGTCGGAGGAGGTAGTGAAACGCTGTTTTGGACGCTCTGGTTCACTCTCTACGATTTTCACTCGAAACCGTCGACGCGACCGCGCCGCCTCGGCAGACTGGCAGTCGTATTCACACGAAACCAGTTCTCCTATCCGGAGAGGGCGTATGAAGCTACCACACACTACAGAATGTATTATGCACGGACGAGAGACAGTGATTCCATGGCAACAGACCGAGACGTGTCTGTGAGAATTTTGTACGCATTCTGTCTATAATCGATATCGTACACTATCGAGGCTGTTCCTCGTCGGAGTTCTGCAGGCGTTTCGTCGTCTCGACGAGGGGATGGTGTGCGTAGTCGACTTCTTCGATGTCGCCGATGTCGTTCAGGTTCTCTTTCTCGGCGGTTTCGGCCATTCCGAGGTCGACGCGTTCCGAGATGACGATGACGTAGGCGTCCATCTCGTCGATGCCCAGACTGTGGGCGGCCTTGACGCGGTGGTGGCCGTCAGCGAGGAGGAACTCGCCGTCGTTGTCGATGACGACGAGCGGTTCGGCCAGACCCCGCTGGAGTTCGTACCGTCGCCCCTCCAGTTCGTCGGCGTAGACGCGGCTCTGTGTGGGTGTCAGCTTCGCCAGCGGTACGTCGCGTCGCTCCTGTCGGGCCTCGATGCCGTGGATGTTTTCGAGCGTCCGGAGGAGTTTGTCCACCTTTCCGGGCGTGGCACGTTCGATGTGGCTCCGAATCACGTCGGCGTTGCTGATGATGCCGACGAGGTTGCCCGCGTCGTCGACGACGGGGAGCCGTTGGATGCCCGACCGGAGGATGACGCGACTGGCGTCGGTCAGTTTCATGTCGGGGTGGGCGACGAGTAGGTCGTTGGTCATCACCCTGAAAATCGGTTCGTGGTCCTCGGCGAGCAACAGGTCCCGGGCACTGACGAACCCCTCGACGTGTCGGCCGTCACAGACGGGGAAGCCGCTGTGTGCGTCGCTCTCTGCGATTCGTTGGGCCACGTCGGCGACGGTATCGTCGGGGGAAACCGTCGCCACGTCGCGTGTCATGTAGTCCCTGACTCGTGGTTTCTCCGCCTCGTCGTCCATCATCTGAGGCATCACCGTCCGCGAGCAAAACGTCTTCGCTGTCACGGAACTGCCCGCTGTCGAAGTGGGTTACAGGACGATATCGTCGATGTCGGTGGTCGGCCCGGCGTACAGTCCCGCAGTCTCGCGGTGCGGGCGGGAGTCGAGTGCCTCGTAGAACCGGCCGGTGATGAACGCCTCCAAGTCGCCGGCCACGTCGGCCGCGGCGAACGACGTGTCCATCTCGTCGCCGTCGTCCTCCTCGTGGTCGCTGTCCGGGTCCGTCGTCGGGTCGAGCGTCGTGTCCGTGACGAGAATCTGCGCCCCGGCCATGTCGGCGTGCCCGCCCGCGCTCCCGATTTGGTCGAAGGCGTTCCGGAGCGTCTCACCGAGGTCTAGGTCCGTCCCCCGGGCCCGTCCGGAGATGTAGATGACGCCGTCTTTCAGTCCGTAGACGACAGTGACGGCTACCCCGTCTAGTTCCAGCAGTCGTTCTGCGGCCTGTGCCAACGAGTCTCGGTCGGATAGGTCGCCGACGGAGCTAGTCACGACGGACCCGCGTCGCTGGCGGTTGGCAATCGCGCTGGCGATGGTGTCGAAGGTGTCGTCGCTGGCACTCGGTGACTCGATGCGTTCGAGCGTCCCGAAGTCGGCGTGGGGAGCGAGCGTCGCGGCGGCCTCGAAGTCTGCCGTCGATACCTCACGCGTGAAGTCGTCGGTATCCACGCGGATACCGAAGAGGAGACCCGTTGCCACCGTCTCGTCGATTTCGAGACCGAACGCCTGCAGGTACTGCACGAGGAGCGTACTCGTCGCGCCGACGTCGCTCCGCAGGTCGACGAACCCAGCGTCGACGGGTGCCCGGGGTGGATGGTGGTCGATGACGATGTCGACGGGCGTCTCCGCAGGCAACTGGTCGTTGACGCCCGGCCGGGAGTGGTCGACGAGGGCGAACCCACCGTACTCGGAGAGGTCGGTGTCGCCGTCGATTTGCGTGAGGTCGAACCCCAACAGGTTGACGAACGCGCGGTTCTCTTGGTGGGTTATCTCGCCGTAGTAACAGACTTCAGCGTCGACGCCGAGCGCGGTTGCGACGCGCCGGAGCGCGACGGCACTGGCGATGGCGTCGGGGTCGGGGTTGTCGTGCGTGACGATAGCGAGCGGGTCCGAAACGGAGCGGAACGCCGCGCGCAGTTGCCGGAGGTTGTGGCCGTCGTCGCCCGCCCGCTGGACGACGAACTCGGCCGTCGTCCGCGTCGGGTCGACCACCTCGTCGGCCGCCCTCCGGAAGTGGGAGAGGTCATCCTCCGTCGGGTCCGTTCCGGCGTAGGCGACCACGAGCGCGTCCGGGAACGCCGTCCTGACGGCCGTCACGCGGGCACGGTTCCGGGCAGGTTGCCCCCCGGCAACGAGGACAGTCGTCGCAGCTCCACCCTCTGCACGGAGCGTCTCGGGGTCGGTCAGGTCGGCCTGCTTCGCGCTGATGCCCGCCTCACGGAGTCGGGTGACGTGTCGCTCGTTCTCTTCGAGGACCAGCAGTTCGCCCGGCCGGTCCGCGAGGTCCTCGACCAGCAAGTGGCCGACCTGTCCACAGCCAACCACCAACCGGTCTACCATGGGTTCGAATCCAGTCGGCGAGACTGATAAACCCCACTAAGCGGGACGCCCCGAGGGGCTCGTGGACGTCGCTCTCAGCACGACACGGGAGCCGCGTCTGGCGGCGCGTGACGCTCGCGCTCACTCGACGCGGGGAGCGTCGGCGATGTGTGGCCGTCCAGTTCCCCACGACCCGACGCCGGAGACGAGTGCCGTCGTCATCGAGACGAAGAGGGCAGCGAGAGACAGGAAGAGGACCCCCGCACCGGCGGCAGCGAGGACGGTCAGCCCCGTCGCGTCACCAGCGAGCGTGGCCGCGAGCGCGAGCAACTGGACGACGAGAAGGCGGTGGTATAGTTGGTCAGTCATTGTTCGAAGAACGGTTTGGAGGGGGATAAGCCGCGCGGGGGTCGTGTCTGTGAGGGCCACGGTGCCACCGGGCACGGTAACTCTCGCCACCGTCTCGACGCGGTGAGGAGGGCGGACGGTAGTGAAGCGACCGCTGTGGTCCGTGCTGTTCGTCGTCGCCGCCGTTACCCTCGCCGGGCCTCTCGCCCCGTGCTGTCCCTCGTCGTCGGGAACCGGCCGAGCGTCGTCGCCACGACGTACGCGACCGCCTCGGACTCGGGTTCGGCGTCGCGTGGACTTTTCAGCCACCGCGACGTACCGCACCGCATGGACGGCACACTCCCCGACGCCATCGCGTCGTTCGCCCGGGCACTCGGTCCCGAACCGGACTCGGTCATCGCGGAGATGGACGAGCGGGCCGACGACGAGGGGTTCCCGACGGTCGGCCCGGCCGTCGGTGGGTGGTTGCAGATGCTCGCCCGCCTCGTGGACGCCCGGCGGGTCTTCGAGTTCGGCTCCGGGTTCGGCTACTCGGCGTACTGGTTCGCCCGCGCGCTCCCGGCGGACGGCGAGGTCGTGCTGACGGAAGTCGACGCCGGGGAACTCGACGCGGCCCGCGAGTACATGGCTCGCGGCGGGTTCGAGTCCATCGCACGCTACGAACTCGGGGACGCAATCGAGACGGTCGAAGACTACGAGGGTCCCTTCGACGTGGTACTCGTGGACAACGAGAAACACCGCTATCGCGAGGCCTTCGAGGCGGTTCGGGCGAAGGTACCGGTCGGTGGCGTCGTCGTCGCGGACAACGCGATGACTGCCGGTGTCGTCGATTTCGACGCGCTCCGACGACTCGTGGCCGGTGACGACGTAGCCGACGCGAACCGGCACACGCGCGGGGTGGCAGACTACGTACGCCGCGTCGGTGACGACCCCGCCTTCGAGACGACGCTCCTGCCGTTGGGGGAGGGCGTCGCGGTCAGTTGCCGGACCGAGTGAGCGGCCGCCGGGGACGAACGCATCACAGATGTGTCATTATTTCGGGGGAACAATCATTAGCGATGCACACGAGGTGTAGCCTATGCCTGGAGGGACAGACCAGACTCTGCGACCGTTCCTGTGGCGTGCCGAGAAACTGTACCCCGATACCGAGATTGTCTCTCGTACCCACGAAGGTATCGAGCGGTACACGTACAGCGAGTACGCCGACCGGACCGCACAGCTCGCACACGCGATGGACGAGGTGGGTATCGGTGACGGCGAGCGCGTCGCCACGTTCTGTTGGAACCACCACCGTCACTTCGAGACGTACTTCGCCATCCCGACGACTGGGCGGCAACTCCACACTATCAACCCGCTCCTGCCGGACGAACACATCCAGTTCATCGTCCAGAACGCCGAGGACCGTATCATCTTCGTCGACCCGTCGCTGGCCGAGAAGTTGGCGGCGGCACACGACCCCGAAGCGTTCGAGAGCGTCGAGCAAATCGTCGTCATGGGGTCGGAGACGCCCGACCTCGGCATGAACGCTGTCGACTACGAGTCGTTCATCGACGGCCACGACACCGGGTACGACTGGCCGGTACTGGACGAAGAGCGGCCCGCCGGGATGTGTTACACGTCGGGGACGACGGGCAAGCCCAAGGGCGTCGAGTACACCCAGCAGATGCTCTGGTCACACACGATGGCGACGATGACCCCGCAGGGCCTCGGCATCGGGGACGACGAAGTGGTGATGCCCGTCGTCCCGATGTTCCACGTCAACGCGTGGGGGATGCCGTTCTCGACCACTGCGGCGGGTGCGAAACACGTCTACCCCGGCCCCTCGCCGGACCCCGAGGACATCGCGGGTCTCATCGAGGACGAGGGCGTCACCATCACGGCGGGCGTCCCGACGGTGTGGCTGGGTCTCCAGGAGTACATGCAGGCCGGTAACGACGTGGACCTCTCGACGCTCGACACGGTCATCATCGGCGGGTCCGCCGCGCCGAAGGCCATGATAGAGTGGTTCGACGACCACGGCGTCAGCGTCACGCACGCGTGGGGGATGACCGAGATGAGTCCCATCGGGAGCGTCGCCCACCTCAAAGGCGGCCTCGCGGAGGATTTGACCTACGAGGAGCAACTCGAACGCCGGGCCAAGCAGGGCCTCGTCGTCCCCGGATTGGAGTTCCGCGTCATCGACGACGACGGCAACGAGGTACCGTGGAACGGCGAGGACTTCGGCGAACTCCACGTCCGTGGCCCGTGGGTCACACAGGAGTACTTCAAGCGACCCGAAGCGAACGAGACGGACTTCGAGGGGAACTGGCTCAAGACCGGTGACGTGGTCACCGTCGACGAGGACGGCTACATCCAGATCGTCGACCGGGCCAAAGACGTCATCAAGTCGGGCGGGGAGTGGATTTCCTCGGTCGAACTGGAGAACGCAATCATGGCCCACGACGACGTGGCCGAGGCCGCCGTCGTCGGCGTCCCCCACGAGCGTTGGCAGGAACGACCCGTCGCGTTCGTCGTCCCCGGGAAAGGGGTCGACGTGGACACGCTCGAACAGAACCTCCGGGAGATGATTAGCGAGGAGTATCCGAAGTGGTGGCTCCCCGACGACTTCATCGAAATCGACGAGGTGCCCAAGACGGCGACCGGGAAGTTCTCGAAGAAGGACCTCCGGGAGGAGTACGCCCAAGAGTCACTGGTCGAAGGACAGGTGCCCGAAGAGGCCGCGCCCGACAGCGAGTGATCGGGTAGCCTCGTTCTGTCGAAGTCGGCTCGCTCGACCCACACCGAGCGCGCTCGGTGTCCGTCACCACCCCTCAGTACGGGATCACCTGGAATCCCACCGGCAGGAGGAATCCGCCGAGCAGGAATAGGAGGGCGGAGATGCCGGCCGTGCCGAGCGCGTAGGGGATCTGGGTCCGGATGTGGACCATGTGGTCGCTCCCGCTGGTCGAGGACGCCAGCACCGTCGTATCGCTGATCGGTGAGGTGTGGTCGCCGAAGATGCCACCGCTGAAGACGGCACCGAGGACCAGCGGGAGGTTCGCGCCGGTCGCGAACGCCAGCGGGACCGCGATGGGGAACATGATTCCGTAGGTCGACCACGAGGACCCGTCGGCGAAGCTGACGAAACTCGTCACGAGGAACACGCTGACTGGGATTATCCAGGCCGGTAGCCCGCCGAACACGTTGGTGACGAACGAGGCAATCCCGAGCAACGAGACTGCCTGCTGGATGGAACTCGCGAACGTCAGGATGACGGCCGCCATGAGGATGCCCTTGAACCCGACGAGTAGCGCGTCCGTGGCGTCCTTGTTCGAGGGAACATCACCGCGGAGTCGGTACAGTGCGAACGCGACCACGAGAGCAGTGAACGAGGCGACGCCGAGTTGGACGCCACCGATGTTGAACGCCCACGGCCCGCTGGGCGGGGCAACGAGTTGCCAGCCGCCCAGCGAGAAGAGCGTCGCCCCCGCCCTCCCCTCGACGAAGACGACAGGGCTGCTTCGCCAGAACATCGCGCCGAGGCCGACGACCACCATCGTCAGGAGCGGGATGGCGAAGTTCCGCCAGTCCGGCGTCGCCCCCTCGTACATCTCGTACTCGTCCATCTCTTCGGAGATCATTGGGTCGGCGTCGGGACCGAGGACGCCGTCACCAGCCCGAGCGCGCTCCTCCTCGCGTTTCATCGGCCCGATGTTGGGAACTAACTGCCAAGCAACCAGAGCCGCGATGCCCAAGGCGACCCACGAGTAGAACCCGGTGAACAGTGTGTTGAAGAACAACGGCCAGACGGCCCCCGTCGCGGCACTGACGCTCTCGCCCCCGGTGCTGACGAAATCGGCCATCCGGCTCGGAAGCAGGCCCTGCTTGTGTGCCTCGGTGAGCCCGCCGCCGATGAATCCGACCATCGCCGCGCCCCACGTCGAGTAGAAGGCCAGTCTGGCGGCCGGGGACCCGGCCGAATCGACGTAGTACGCGAGTTTCGCCCGCGAAACGTCGTAGGCGTCGGTGAGCGGGCGCATCATCGACCCGACCACGAGGCAATTGAAGTAGTCGTCTATGTGGATGGCGATGCCCGCCAGGAACGCCGCCTTCTCGGCGTCGGCCGCGGATTCGACCCGCGACGTCAGCACCTCGAGGACGCCCTGAATCGCGCCCGCGCGAATCATCAAGCCGATCATCCCGCCGATGGCGAAGATGGCGAGCAACACGTTCTCGACGTACCACGCGCCGAACATCGGCGCGGTGGCCATGATCTCGGGGACGAGCTTCAACCCGAACAACGCCCCGAGCACGACACCGCCGACGCCGATGGTCCACGGATCGCCGTCGTCTTGGGGACTCATCGTTCCGAGGTCGCCGCCGACCGTCACCAGATCGGACGGCACCCCGACCGCCTGCGGGTGGAGCGCGCCCAGAATCACGCCCGCGGCGACGATCCCCGTGAACAGTCCAATCAGTGCGTCCCGCGTGTACCAGGCCAGACTGATCGCGAGTAACGCGGGAACTATCGACCACGGTCCCGCCGCGACGCCCTGTACCATATCCCCTATTTATCCATGTCTGGTTTATTCACTCTGGTATCCATTATTCTAGAGCAGAGAGCACTTCGGCTTCGGACTCCGACCGGAATCGCCACACACCGCCCGAGTCGACCGACCGTGGTCCGGGAAGTGGTTGTTCTACTAACGTAACGGGAGGGCGATAGGATACGGGAGCCGACAGTGGAACGCGAACCGTCGGGGTGTCAACCCAGCAGTTCGTCGAACCGCTCGCTCAGTTTCTCGACGGTCCAGCCCTCGGAATCGACCATCGAGTTCTCGTCTTCCGGGTCGGCCACCAGCGACACCATGTCGCCCTGTGCGCGGACGGTCTTGCCGTTGACGCCCTCGGCGGCCTCGCTGACGAGGTAGCCGACGACGGGCGCGACCTTCTCCGGCGGGAAGTCGTCCTCGCCGAAGGGCTGGTGAGGCATGTCCTCGATCATCCGGGTGTAGGCGATGGGCAAGAGCGCGTTCGCGCGGGCGTCGAAACGGGGCAACTCCGCGGAGGCGGTGCGTATCAGCCCCAGCACGCCGGCCTTGGCGGCCGAGTAGTTGGCCTGCCCGGCGTTACCCAGTGCCGAGGGGCTGGTGACGCCGACGAACGCACGCTCGCGGTCGGCATCGTCGGCCGTCTCGTCCCAGTGGCGCGCGAGGTTCCGGAGCAGGGCGAAGTGGCCCCGCAGGTGCACGTCGATTACCGTGTCCCAGTCGTCACCGGTCATCTCCGTCAGGTAGGCGTCCCGCAGGACGCCAGCGAAGTTGACGGCGGCGTCGACACGGCCGTACTCGGCCACCGTATCGGCGATCAGCTCCTCAGTGTAGTCGAGTTCGGTCACGTCCCCGAAATGCGCCATGGCAGTCCCACCAGCGTCGCGAATCGCCGCCACGGTCTCGGCTGCGGGTTCCTCGCTCGCGCCGTCGCCCTGCAACGAGGTCCCGAGGTCGTTCACGACGACCGTCGCGCCCTCACTAGCCAGGTGCTCGGCCGTCGCCTCGCCCAGACCGCGGCCGCCACCAGTCACGATACAGACCGTCCCGTCGAGCGGACCTGTGTCCGTCATTACCGGAGTCGGCGTTCGACTCCGTGATAGGAGTGTCGACAGCGACGCGTCCCGGTACGCTGGGCACCCGCACGGGCGACGGAAGAAACTCGAACTTAGTTTACAATTTACAATGTTCCAGTCTGTTTTTGTTTGTGCAGCCCTTGTTAACTTCCGGTCATGGAACTGCTAACGGAAGACGTGGTGCCGGAGGGTGCCCGCGACGTCAAACAGGAGGCCCGGGAGTTCGCGGCGGAGCACATCGAGCCGGCGGCGGCGGACTACTACGAATCCGGCGAGTACCCGTGGGAGATACTGGAGGCGGGGATGGACGCCGGCCTCGTCGCACAGGACATCTCCGAGGAGTACGGCGGCCGCGGCCTCTCGCTGACGGAGATACTGGCGATGGCTGAAGAGTTCTATCGTGCCGACGCCGGTATCGCGCTGACGCTCCAGTTGGCGAGTTTCGGTGCGGAAATCACGGACGAATACGGGTCCGAGGAGCAGAAGGAACGGCTCCTCCGGCCCGTCGCGGAGAACGAGCAGATAACCGGCCTCGCGGTGTCCGAACCCGAGACGGGGAGTGATCTCGCGGGGATGCAGACCACCGCCGAGAAGGACGGCGACGAGTACGTCCTGAACGGCGAGAAGTACTGGGTCGGCAACGGCGTGGAGGCGGACTGGGTGACACTCTACGCGAAAACGGACGACGACGAGGACAACCGCTACGGCAACTACTCGCTGTTCGCCGTCCCCACCGACACCGACGGCTACGACGCCGAACACATCCCCGAGAAGATGGGCTTTCGCGCCTCGAAGCAGGCACACATCGAACTGAACGACGCGCGCGTCTCCGAGGAGAACCTCATCGGGACGGAGGGCGCGGGGTTCTACATGCTCGCCGACTTCTTCAACCACGGGCGCGTCGTCGTCGGCGGGCACGGCCTCGGCCTCGCGACGGCGGCCATCGAGGAGGCACACGAGTTCGTCCACGGACGGACGGCGTTCGGCCGGGACGTGAGCGAATTCCAGAAGGTCCAACACACGCTCGCTGACATGCGGACCGAGTTCGAGAGCGCGCGCGCACTGAACTGGCGGGCGGCGAAGAAGGTTACAGACCACGACAACGCGGGACTGTGGGCCGCGATGGCGAAAGTCAAATCCACCGAGACGGCGACGATGTGTGCCGAGCGCGGGATGCAACTCCACGGCGGCCGGTCGGTGCTGACCGAGAACCGCATCGCCCGCGTCTACCGGGACGTGCGCATCCCCGTCATCTACGAGGGTGCCAACGAGATACAGCGCAACCTCGTCTACGGGCAGTGGTAGACAACAAGAGCCGTCCGTAGCGTCGGCAGTCCGGTGAACGGCGGAGGGCCGACACGCTCCCGTCCGATGCCCCCTTTCGTGCCGATACCCGGCCGGTCGCAGTCACGTCGCCCGGTCGGTCACTGTTCGACGGCCCCGTAGGTCGATTCGAGGTAGTCGAGAATCCAGTCGACCGTATCCGGGTCGTACGTCCAGAAGCCGTAGAACTGCCGCGGCTCGCGTTCTTCCGCCAGCAGGGCGCACTTGTTGTCCGTCGCGTTCGCGGTGTCGCCGCGCCCGGCGGCGGACTCACCGCCGTCGAAGACCACGAACCACGACTCCTCTATCTCGCTCGCCCGCTCGATGTGGAGCGTGAGGCCCTCGTTCTCCGGCGGGTCCTCGTCGGGCGCGCCGTACGCGTGGATGTCGAGGTCCTTCGACGCCAGTCGTTCGTAGACAGGGAGTTCGCCCCGGAGCGTCGAGAGGTACTGGAAGCCGGCGTGGACCGTCCCCTCACCGACCCGCCACGCCCGGTCCTCGATTTCACGGGACGCCTGGACCATTTGCTCGATGCTCCACGACGTGAACATCGTATCGTCCATGTGGTCCAGAATCGGACGGTACGGGCTGTCAGAGAGGCCCATTGCCGCGTCCGTCTCCGCCAGCATCTGCTCGAGGTCGCTCAACGACGTGGCCGTCAGTACCTCACCGTTCTCGCTGAGCGTGACGAACTCACCGGGCTTTCCGCTCGGCGTGGACTCGCTCGTGACGGTGACGTTCCGGTCGGCGAAACGCTCGCGTAGTTCGGAGAGAACCGCGTCCTCCTCCGCGTTGAACACAGTAAGCGTCTTCTCGTGTTCCTCGACACCAGCGATGAGTTCCGATAGGGACATTCGCCTCGCCTGAGACTCGGCCTCCGTCCTTTTATGCGTTGCGAGGGTTCGGACCACCGAGCGACCACAACCGCGTGACGCCGCGGTGAAATCTTCCGACTGTCCCGGGGCACGATCGTCCGTCGCAATGCTCATCATTAATGTATGTGAACACGTAGCAAACTCTTTTGTCTCGGCGGGTAGTTTCTCCAATACGGCGGCCGTTTCCGGCCGATGATTTACCATGACAGACAGGGAACTCATGTGGCGAATCGCAGGCGGTTCCGGGGACGGAATCGACTCGACGAGCCAGAACTTCGCCAAGGCGTTGATGCGGGCCGGGTTGTGCGTGTTCACGCATCGGCACTACCCGTCCCGAATCCGTGGTGGACACACGTACGTCGAAGTTCGGGCAGACGATGCCCCCGTACGCTCGCGTGGCAACGGCTTCAATTTCCTGCTGGCACTGGGCGACAGTTTCGCCCGAAACCCGCAGGCAGACCACGACACGATTTACGGCAACGAGGAGGTGAAACCGCTGGCCGAGAACCTCGACGAGCTCAACGAGGGCGGCATCATCGTCTACGACGAGGGCCTCCTCGACGAGGAGACACTGGCGGCGGCGGGCGTCGACCTCGAAGCGCGCGCCGAGGAGAACGACTGGCACGTCTACCCGCTGGACTTGCGTGGATTGGCGCGAGAACACGGCCGCGAGGTGATGCGCAACACCGCCGGCGTCGGGGCGACGGCCGCACTGCTCGACATGGACCTCGACCACATCGAGAGCCTCATGGAGGACGCCATGTCCGGGGAGATACTGGAGGCGAACCTCGAAATCCTCGAAACCGCCTACGAGTCGGTGAAAGCCGACTACGAGTTTACCCACGACTGGCGCGCGCCGACGGGCGACCACGACGAGCAACAGGTCCTCATGTCCGGGTCCAACGCCATCGCTTACGGTGCGATGGACGAGGGCTGCCGGTTCATCTCCGGGTACCCGATGACCCCGTGGACCGACGTGTTCACCATCATGTCACAGCACCTCCCGGCAGTCGGCGGCGTCTCCGAGCAAGTCGAGGACGAAATCGCCGCTGCCGCGCTCGCGCTCGGAGCCTCGCACGCCGGTGTAAAGGCGATGTCCGGGTCCTCGGGAGGCGGGTTCGCGCTGATGTCCGAGCCGCTGGGACTCGCGGAGATGACCGAGACACCGCTCGTCCTCGTCGAAGCGATGCGTGCCGGGCCGTCGACGGGGATGCCGACCAAACCCGAACAGTCCGACCTCGAACACGTCCTCTACACGAGTCAAGGCGACTCGACGCGCGTCGTGTTCGCGCCGGCCAACATCCGGGAGTCCTACGAGCAGACGCGGACTGCCTTCCAGGTGGCCTACAACTACCAGATTCCGGTCGTCGTCGTCTACGACCAGAAGATACAGGGCGAACTCCGGAACGTCGACGAAGCCTTCTTCGACCGGGAACCGAACCCCGACTTGGGAGCGACGCTCACCGAGGACGAAATCGCCGAGGCCGCCCACCACTCATCGGGGAAGTTCCAGCGGTTCCGACACGACCCCGAGAACGGCGTCAGTCCGCGGTCCATCCCCGGCCAGCAAGGAGGGCGGTTCCTCGCGACGGGGAACGAACACAGTCCGGAGGGACACATCAGCGAGAGTCCCACGAACCGCGTCGCACAGGTGAACCGACGGCTCGGGAAACTCGACACCATCCGGTCGGAACTCGACGAACGCGACCACAGCCACCAGACGACCCACGGCCCCGCCGACGCCGAGTACGGCATCATGACGTGGGGGAGCCAGCAGGGGACCGTCTTCGAGGCGGTGGACCGCCTCCGGGAGGCGGGCCACTCGGTGAAGGCACTCGGCGTCAGCGACCTGATGCCGTACCCCGAGGCGGAAGTGACCGAGTTCGTCGAGAGCGTCGAGGAGTGTCTGGTGGTCGAGATGAACGCGACGGCGCAGTTCCGTGGCCTCACCCAGAAGGAACTCGGGCGGTTCGGCCCGAGACTGGCCAGCCTCCTCAAGTACAACGGCGAACCCTTCGAGCCACGGGAAGTGGTCGAGGGGTTCGAGACGAGCATCGACGGGGAGAGCACGCTCCCCCACGAGAGCATGAAGTTCGTGCCCGCGGCAGGTGACTGACAATGAGTGTATTCAGTGCAATCGACGACGACCGAGAGATAGACCAAGAAGAGTTCACGCCCGGCATCGAGCCACAGGCGACGTGGTGTCCGGGGTGTGGCGACTTCGGCGTCCTGAAGGCACTGAAACAGGCCATGCCCGACGTGGGCCGGACGCCCGACGAGACGCTGTTGGTGACCGGCATCGGCTGTTCCGGCAAACTCTCCTCGTACTTCGAGAGTTACGGCTTCCACTCGATTCACGGGCGGTCGCTCCCGGTGGCGCGGGCGGCGAAACTCGCCAATCCCGGCCTCGAAGTCATCGCTGCGGGCGGTGACGGCGACGGCTACGGTATCGGCGGCAACCACTTCATGCACACCGCCCGCGAGAACCACGACATCACCTACATCGTGTTCAACAACGAGATATTCGGGCTGACCAAGGGTCAGACTTCGCCCACCAGTCCGAAGGGCCACAAGTCGAAGACCCAACCCCACGGGAGTGCCAAAGACCCGGTTCGTCCGCTGTCGCTGTCGCTGACCTCGGGGTCTTCCTACGTCGCCCGGACGGCCGCCGTCAACCCCAATCAGGCCCGCGAGATTCTCGCCGAAGCCATCGAACACGACGGGTTCGCCCACATCGACTTCCTCACGCAGTGTCCCACGTGGAACAAGGACGCCAAGGAGTACGTCCCGTACGTCGACGTACAGGACTCCGAGGACTACGACTTCGACGTGACGGACCGTCGGGAAGCCGCCGACATGATGTTCGAGGCGGAGAGCAAACTGCACGAGGGGGAGGTCCTGACGGGGCGGTTCTACGTCGACGGCGACCGGCCGTCCTACGGCGCGGAGAAACGGGCGGTCGGCGAGATGCCGGAGGAACCGCTGGCCGAGCGGTACTTCGACGAGGACGCCGAGTGGGAGCGGTCGGCCGACTTGCTCCATCACCACCGCTAATCGCCGGTTCCGGGCGTCTGAGCGGTACACCCGTCACCGGCCCAATGCTGGTACTCGGTTCGTGACGACTGTTTTCGGGTTCGGAAGATATTTTTTCACGGACCCAAAAGTAGTGTGCATGGCCGCCGAGTCAACGGAGGAACGCATCCTCTCTGTCCTCGAAGAGGACGCGCAGGCCTCCTACGCAGAGATAGCAGACCGGGCAAACGTGTCGAAGCCGACGGTCCGAAAGTACATCCAACGGCTGGAGGACGAGGGCGTCATCGTCGGGTACTCCGCCGACGTGGACCCGAAGAAACTCTCCTCGAAATCCATCGCCATCGTCGGTATCGACGTGGAGAGCGAACGGTACGTCGAGGTGACACGCACGCTCAAGGGTATCGACGAGATAGAGGCACTGTACACGTCGAGCGGTGACCACACGCTGATGGCGGAGGTCCACGCGTCCGACGGGGACGCGCTGGGCGACGTCATCAACGACGAAATCGTCTCGCTCGACGGCGTCGCCGCCGCCCACCCCTCCTTCCTGCAGGAACGGCTGAAGTAGTTCCGTCCGGCAGTCTGTTCGTCAGTCTCGCCACTTTATCGAGCAGCCACGGCTCGGCCGGAACTCGTCGTCTATCTCCTCCCCGGCGAGCAGTCGGTCGATGATGTCCCGCATCTCCATCTCGGTCGGTTCCTCGTCGGGATTCGTCGCGTCGTCCAGCCGGCCGTGATAGACGAGTTCGAACTCGCCGTCCGCGTTTTCGAACAGGAACGGGTCGGGCGTGCAGACGGCTCCGTAAGCCTCGGCGACGGCCTGTGACTCGTCCCGGAGATAGGCGTCGTACTCGATGGTGCCATCGGCGACGAGTTCCTGCATGCGCTCGAACGAGTCGTCGGGGTACTCTTCCGCGTCGTTCGGGTTGATACCCACGACGGCTACGTCGTCGTACGTCTCGGCGATGTGGTTGAGTTCGTCGAACTTGGCCTTGGCGTACGGGCAGTGGTTGCAGGTAAACACGACCAAGAGAGCGTCCCTGTCGGCGAAGTCCGCGAGGGAGTAAGACTCATCGCTGGCGGCGGGGAGTTCGAAGTCCGGTGCCGATTCGCCGCGAGCGATGGCGTCGTCTTCGGAATCGAGTGCGACCATGACGGGCCTCACTACAGTCGGGACGGGCAAAAACGTACCCTACTCCACGGAGGTGAGATACACCGCGACGACGGCGAGAGCGACGCCGGCCGCCTTCCGTGCCGTGAGCGGTTCGTCGAGGAACGCGATGCCGACGATGGAACTGGTGGCGATGAACATCCCGAAGATGGGGACGACGACGCTCACCGGCCCCGCCGCCAACGCCCGGTAATACGAGACGATGCCGACAGTCAGCGCGACGCCCGCACCGTAGGCGTAGATGGCCCGGTCGTGTGTCAGGTATGGCGCGACAGACACGTCCGAGACGAGGATGATGCCGACAGCGGCGAGGACTAAAATCCCGTTCGAGACCAGCAACACCACGTCGCTCGGGATGTCGGCCGTGGCGAGTTTCACGAACGGAGGGACCAGCGTGTACGCGACGAGAGCCAGCAGTGCCCACAGGAGATAGCGCATATCCGGACCGTGATTCGGGCCACCCTAAGCAGTTGCGGGCCGGAACAGTCGCGGGTGACCAGCGGCGAGCAGTCCCGGGGCACCCCGCCGGGACCGACAGGTGAAAACCCCTCGAACACGTACCGTAGATATGTTCAGTCCGTCGTTGCTGTCGATGCGCTGGGCGGACGTGCTGTTCGCACACTGGGCCGTCGACCCGGCAGTGGTCGAGGAGAGTCTCCCCGAGGGTCTCTCGGCGGACACGTACGACGGCGACGCCTACCTCGGCGTCGTCGGCTTCCAGATGGAAGACATCCGGCCACGTGGGGCACCAATCGGACGGTCCTTCCCCGAACTGAACCTCCGGACGTACGTGACTGGACCGAACGGGCCGGGCATCTACTTCTACAACCTGGACGCCGACGACGGACTGAGCGTCGGCGTCGCCCGTCGAGTGTTCAACTTGCCGTACTACCGCGCCGCGATGTCCGTCGAAGGGACCGGCGACGGCATCCGACTCCGCAGTCAGCGGACCCACGACGGCGTCCCGGCGGCGGATTTCGATGCGACGTATCAGCCGACGGGCGACCCGACGCCGGCCGACCCGGGCACGCTCGATGCGTTCCTGACCGAGCGGTATCGCTTCTACGCCGCCTCGGACGGGGGCACGCTGTACGCCGGCCCGGTCGAGCATCCGCCGTGGGACCTGCAATCGGCGGCCCTGACGATACGCGAGAACGACCTGTTTCAGGCCAACGGGTTCGACCACCCCGGTGGCGACCCGCTGGTTCACTACAGCCCCGGCGTCGACGTGCGGGCGAGTCTGATTCGTCCGGTCGGGTCGTCGCTCCCGATTCCGCCGTGAGTAGCGGGTCGCGACCCGAAAGGTGAAATCACCCGGCGTTCCACCACTCCCGTATGCCATGGACGGTGATGCCGGACTTCGACTCCTACGAGGCGGCCCGCGAGGAGTTCTCGTGGGACCTCCCCGAATCGTTCAATCCGGCGGTGGACTTTCTGCGGAAACACGGCGAGGCGTCGGAGACACCCCGTGGAGAGGGCGACGCCACCGGACGGGACCGGACCGCGCTCGAACAGGTCTACCCCGACGGTCGCCGCGAGTCGTTCACCTTCCGCGAACTCGACGAGCGGTCGGACAGGCTCGCCGCGGGGCTCTCCGAGTTGGGTGTCGGGCCGGGTGACCGCGTGGGCGTCGTCGTCCCGCAGAAGCCACAGAACCCGCTCACGCATCTGGCCAACTGGAAACTCGGGGCGGTGTCGCTCCCACTGACGGTGCTGTTCGGCGAGGACGCACTCCAGTACCGCCTCGCGGACGCGGGTGCGAATACGGTTGTCATCGACCCGGCCGTGCGCGAGGAAATCGCGGCCATCCGCGACGACTGCCCGGCTCTCGACGACGTGGTGGAAATCGAGACGAGCGACCCAGCGGACGACATCCGGGCGTTCGAGGACGTGTTGGCGGCACCCGGAACCGAGGTCGCGGCCCACGACGCGACGCCGGAGACGGAGACGGCCATCATGTACACGAGCGGGTCCACCGGGCCGCCGAAGGGCGTTCTCCACTCGCACGCGCTCTGGTTGGGGCGTGCGGCCGCCGCGTACAACTACTTCGACCAGGGCCTCGGCCCGGACGTGACGGTGTGGACGCCCGCGGACTGGGCGTGGGGCGCGGCACTCGGCGGGACGCTGTTCGCCACGTGGCACCACGGCGGGACGATGGTCGGCTACCCGGCCGAGGGGTTCGACGCCGAGACGGCCTTCGAGTTGCTCGCGGACTTCGACGTGACCCACTCGTTCATGCCGCCGACGGCACTCCGGATGTTGATGGAAGTCGACGACCCCGCCGGAACCTACGACTTGGACGTGCAGGCGTTCGCCGCGGCAGGGGAGCCGTTGACGCCGGAAATCGTCACGTGGGTCCGGGAGGCGTTCACCGACGTGTCCATCAACGAGTTCTACGGACAGACGGAACTCAACCTCGCCGTCGGCAATTCGGGCCAGTGGTTCGACACGCGTCCGGGGAGCATGGGCAAACCCCTGCCGGGGTACGACTTCGCCATCCTCGACCCGGAGGCCGCCAGCGCGGGCGAAGTCGAGCGGCTCGGGACCGGCGAGACGGGCGAAATCGCGCTTCGCCCGCACGACCGGCGCGTGTTCTTCGACGAGTACTGGAAGATGCCCGAGAAGACCGCCGCCAAACAGGTCGGGGAGTGGTTCCTGACCGGGGACCTCGCGGAGCGCGGCGAGGACGGCTACGTCCGGTTCAAATCGCGGAAGGACGACGTCATCATCACCGCCGGGTACCGCGTCGGCCCGATGGAAGTCGAGGAGACCATCCTCGAACACCCCGACGCGGTGCAGGCCGGCGTCGTCGGCGTCCCCGACGAGACGCGGGGAGAAATCATCAAGGCGTTCGTCGAACCGGCGGCGGGCGTCGCGGAGACCGACGACCTCCGCGCGGAGATACAGGAACTGGTCCGTGACCGCCTGGCGGAGTACGAGTACCCGCGGGAAATCGAGTTCGTGGACGAACTGCCACAGACAACGACCGGGAAGATACGGCGGTTGGAACTGCGCGAACGCGAGGCCGAGTGACCGCCGAGGGCGGAGGCTTCGGGGTGAGCGTCGAAGCCCGATATGCAGGGCGGCGGTGGAACCGTCGGCGTCCGCGGGCGATGACACCAGTGACGTGAGAGCCCTGTTTCCGTGTGGATGCCTCCGTTGAGTTTTAATCTGCTGATATATTTTTCGAGGTCTCACTGAAGACGGAGCGCGAATCCCGCGCGGTCGCAACTCGAAGATCAGAGCTAACGGGAGCCCCAGTACGATGCTGCCCCCGCGATATCGGGCAGGAAGACCGCTCATACGGACCGCAGGCTCCTGCTCTCGCCCTGACGAGGGTGGTGGGAGCGAATCCGGAAGAGCGTCAGACGTCTTCTGCCTCTTCGAATCGGGGGGTTCGTTTGGCGTCTGAATCACCGGCTCCCGCGAGAAGCGCGACGAGATCGGCTTCCGTTACTGGCCGTGCGGTCGAATCCAATCCTACATCGCGAACCACACGAACGGCACTGGGTGGGTGAAGGTTCGCTTCGGCTAGCAGCGTATCGTCGTAGAACACCGTCCGTGGCGTGCCACTCCCGACGATGTTTCCGTCGACCATCACACAGACACGGTCTGCAACTTCGGCGGCGAATTCGAGGTCGTGTGTCGACAGGACGACACTGATACCCTCTTGGTGAATCTGCTCGATTCGATCGGCAACCAGATCGGAGCGCTCCGGGTCAAGCCCTGCGAGTGGTTCGTCCAGCACGACCACGCTCGGTTCGAGGACGAGCACGCCGGCGAGGCCGACGAGGCGTTTCTCGCCACCGCTCAGGTAGTGAGGGATCCGGTCTTCGAGGTGGCTCGCGTCGACGGTCGCGAGTGCCTCACGAGCGCGCTCTCTCGCTTCGTCACTGGGGACGCCGTAGTTCTGGAGGCCGAACATCACGTCATCGAGGACCGTGGGCGCGACGAGTTGCGTATCGGCGTCCTGGAAGACGAAGCCGACTTCCCTCCGTGCGTGTGCCTTGTTGTCTTCGGTGATCGACGTGCCGTCGACGACGAGTTCGCCGTCGTCGGGAACGAGCGTCGCGTTCAGGTGTTCGAGGAGTGTCGACTTCCCGGCACCGTTGCCGCCGACGAGTACGACGACTTCGTCGGGGTACACCGAGAAGTCGACGTCGTGCATGCCGACCGTCCCGTCGGGGTAGGTGTGGGCCTCACACTGGAGATCAACCAGCGGTGAATCGTCTCGACTCACAGTCTCACCCCGTAGACCGCGACTGCCGCGTAGCCGACGACAGCGAGATACGACCCGGCAACGATGAGTAGTTCGTGGATCGGTGGCCGCGAGACGTCGCCGTACAGCGTGATGTCGCCGTTGTAGCCACGGGCTTCCATCGACTTGACGAGTCGTTCGGACTGCTCGATCGCCGACAATATCGTCATTCCGAGGATTCTGGCGTACAGTCGCTTGTTCGACCAGAAATCCGAGAAGTTCGCCCCCCGGGAGAGTGCGGCTTTCACCAAGTCTTCGAGCGTCTCGAGCATCACGAACGTGAACCGGTAGGTGAGCAACGCGACCTGGTCGATCGGTCGCGGCAGCAACCTCCCGATCATGTACGCGACGTCGGTGTATTTTGTCGTCATCGACGCCGTCAGGGCGAACGTGACCACCGTGAGTGACCGACAGGCGAGTTCCCCGAAGAGGACGAGCCCCGCCCACGTGACCGAAAGTTCACCGACCGGTGTCGAGAGCGCGCCGCCGACAGGCGTCCCCGGTTCGAGAAACGCCAGCGGCCCGGCGACCGAGACGATGAAAAGCATCGGGAGCGTGTACCAGCCAGCTAGCCGTCGATATGGCATCCCCGCGAGTCCATAGACCACCAGTACGGCTCCGTACAGTCCCGCAAGGAGCGCGAGGCGGTCGAACACCGTGACGGCGAGGACGAGTGCGCCGACGACGCCGACCTTCGTCCATGGATTGACGCGGTGCAACGGTCCGTCTCGCCGTTCGGCGAACGCCGTGATGAGCCGCGGGTCGGGAACGTGATTCGAGAGTGTCGTCACGGTTACCGAGCCGGGCGTTCTCCGTCCTCGAGGCCGCCGTAGCGGTCGACGTAGACGTACAGCCCGATACCGAGGACAACTAGCACGAGGACGAGCGCGCCGAATTCGAGCATCAGCCCGCCGTTCCGAATGGGGCCGGCCACCACGATACCGCGGCCGAAGTCGACGAGCGAACCGCCGCCCTCCTGCACACCGCGCTGGAGGGCCTTCGCAGAGCGTTTAGCCCACGGCAGGGCACCGCCGGTCGCGGTGAAGCCCCAGTACCCAGCGGCGAGAAAGGCAGCGAAGAGGCCGGCCAGGCCACCGTACTGCTTCCAGTGTTGCATCAGGCGGTCACCCCAGTCGGTTCCTCCTGGGTGTCACGGTCGGCGAGGCCGACGAGGTCGGGACGAACGGAGGCGAGGAATTGAACGATAAAGCCCGTCAGGATCCCCTCGATGACGGCGACACCGAGGTTGAGCCCCACGAGACCGGCGACGGCAATCGTCAGGTCACTACGCGGCAGCGCGCTCCCGTTCACGCCGCTGACGACGATAATCGCCCCCATCAGGAACGCGCCTGCTGAGAGGCCGAGTGTCGCGGCACCCGCGCTGGCGGGGAAGACGTCCCAGTCCATCCCCATCAGCGTCTTAAACGCGTAGTAGGCGACGATAGCTTCACTCGCGTTGACAAGCGTATTCGCCCCAAGCAGGCCGACTGCACCGTGGCCGAGGGCTGCCGAGAAGATGTTCACGACCAGTGCGATGAGTGCCCCGAGCAGCGGCCCGGCGAGGATTCCGACGAGGCCGGTGAGGTTCATGTGGATGCCGCCCCAGATGGGGATGTTCAGCTGGAACACCGCGAAACTTGCTGCAGCACCGATCCCAGCTAGAGCGATCTGATGCGGTTTGATGCCGCCACGTCGGACGCGGTGGACGACCGCGGCAATGAAAGTCACACCGAGAGCGGTCCAAAGTGCCAGTGCCCATAGCGGGAACGAACCTTCGCCGAGATGGATGTGTGCCATCAGTTATTAAGATCAAATTCTAAAATAATAAAATTGGCTATTTCAGACTTAGCTGTTGTTAACACGAGATTGAAAGGGTCAGACAGTCGCTGGTACCACTATGACTGTCGAGTTGAGATCATTCGTCCTGCTGAACTCACCCTCTGTATGCAGCGAGCGTTTCCCGTCCAAGGATTTCGACGGAGCCGCGCAGATGTAGCAAGCCTTTAGTCCGCGCCCGGGTGGGGTATAGTATGAGCAGTCGCGGCGAGATTCTGGCGATACTGCGAGAGAACGCGCGCACGTCGACGGAGGATATCGCGCGCCAGACGGGGGCGGACCCCGAAGAAGTCGAGGCAGTCATCGCCGACCTCGAAGCCGAGAGCGTCATCTGTGGGTACCAAGCCATCGTCGACTACGGCGAACTCGAAGACGAGAAGGTCCGCGCGCTCGTCGAACTCAACGTGACGCTCGACCGCGAGACGAGTTACCGGGACATCGCCGACCGACTGGCGAAGTTCCCCGAAGTGACCTCGCTCCGTCTCGTCAGCGGTGACTACGACTTCGACATGTCGGTCGAAGGCGACTCGATGAGCGAGGTGTCGCGGTTCATCAGCGAACAGGTCGCGCCGGTCCCCGAGATAACCCAGACGGTCACCCACTACGTGATGGAGGCCTACAAGGAGCGGGGCATCGAGTTCGGCGACGGCGACGACGAGGACAGACTGTCGGTCTCACCATGATGGAGGTTTCGGACCGCGTCGACAGCGTGCCGCCGTCCGGCATCCGACGCTTCTTCGAGCTCGCCGAGGAGATGGACGACATCATCTCGCTGGGCGTGGGTGAGCCGGACTTTTCCGCACCGTGGAGTGCCCGCGACGCCGCTATCGGCTCGCTCGAACGGGGACAGACCTCCTACACCGCCAACCGCGGCAAGAAGGAACTCCGGGAGGCCATCGCCGCCGACCAACGGAACCGCTACGGCCTCGACTACGACCCCGACGAGGAAATCGTCGTCACCGCCGGGGCGAGCGAGGCACTCGACCTCGCGTTCCGCGCGCTGGTCGACCCCGGCGACACGGTGGCAGTGGTACAGCCGTCCTACGTCTCGTACGTCCCGGGCGTCATCTTCGCGGGCGGTGACCCGCTCCCGGTGCCGACCCGGGCCGAAGACGAGTTCAAGCTAACCTACGAGGTGTTGGCGGAGTCGGGCGCGGCCGAGGCCGACGCCCTCGTGTACTGCTACCCGAACAACCCCACCGGGGCGACGATGACCGGCGACGAACTGGCGGAGGTAGCCGAGTTCTGCCGGGAACACGACCTCGTGGTCCTCTCCGACGAGATATACTCGGAGTTGACCTACGAGCACGACCACACGTCCATCGCCACGCTCCCGGGAATGGCCGAGCGGACGATCGTGTTCAACGGCTTCTCGAAGGCCTACGCGATGACCGGCCTCAGACTCGGTTACGCGATGGGGCCGCCCGAGGCCATCGCGGGGATGAACCGCATCCACCAGTACACGATGCTGTCGGCACCGACGACGGCACAGTACGCGGCCCTAGACGCGCTCCAGAACTGCGACGACGACGTACAGCAGATGGTCGGGGAGTACGACCGCCGCCGGAAGTTCGTCCTCTCACGGTTCGAGGAGATGGGGCTGGACTGCTTCGACGCCGCGGGCGCGTTCTACGCGTTCCCCGAGTGTCCGGGGGACGACGCCGAGGCGTTCGCGGAGGAGTTGCTCCGCGAGGAACGCGTCGCCGTGGTTCCCGGGACAGCGTTCGGCGAGGGCGGTGACGGCCACCTCCGCGTCTCCTACGCGACGGGGTTGGGCCAACTCAAGCAGGCGATGGCCCGCATCGAGTCGTTCATCTCCTGACCCGAGCCGTAGCGTTTCCTGTACAGTGATATAATTCGGAACAAACGGTGCTTACGAGCGAGAATACAGAGTCTTATCGGGCGAAGCAGTTGGACGCTTGTGAGGATATTCCCGGGAGAGAGTGCCTCAAAATCGATAACCTCGTCATAAGCTTTTTTTGCTCCTGTCACGACGGGTGGATCAATGGCAACTGATGACAAAGAGGGGGGCGACCCGTCGGACGCCGAGGAAGTCCTCGCCCGGGTCGAGCGAGCCACTGTCGGCGAGTACACGTGGGAGGACGTTCGCCGGGAGTTCCACACGGGCGGTCCGTTCGACAGGACGGAGTTCCTCGGGTTCGACCCTCGGGAGACCGAAGAGCGATTGCAACGAGGGGCGCGGGCGGCCGAATCTATCTACAAGCCGCTCCAGCGGGAACTCAACCCCGAGGAGATGCCGGTGCGCAAGGGCGAGTACACGTGGGAACACTTCAAGCGCGAACACTACTACGACGACGAGGGCGAGCCGCCGCGGACGAGCGAGGGGGAGAAAAAGCCGTTCGAACCGGAGGAGTACCTCGGGTTCGACCCCGACGACACGGAAGGAATACTGAGCAACGCCGAGAACATCGCCAGTACGCTTACGGAGACGGTCGACGAGTTCACCGTCGACGTGAACGAGGAACTCGACGAGGACATGTTCTTCTCGGACGTGAACGGGAACACGACGGTCACCAACCGGTACGACATCGAGAAGGCGGTCCCCATCGAGAAGAAAAAGCACTTCCAAGAACTCGAACGGTACTGGGTCAACAAACCATACGCCTGTGTCATCATCTTCCACTCGCGGAAGGAAAACGAGAAGAAATACTACGTCATCGAGCCGTACCTCAACGCCATCGAGCGCGACCTACAGGACTTCCTCTCCGGCAAACTCAAGACCGCCATCAAGTACTCCGAAGACGATGTCGTAGTCCAAGGCGACGAGTCCGACCGGGCGGAGGTCATCCAGCGCGAATCCGAGCGACTGCTCGAACGGTACGACATCTACGACGGCGGGAGTCCGAGCGGCAGTTCCACCAACGGCGACGGCGGCGCGCTCGTCGCCGTCAAGTCGATGCTGGGGATGGGGCCCGAGGGAGAGTCAGCGGAGGAGAGCGGGCTAGACGGTATCAGCGCGCGACCCGAGCCGGCAATCATCGAGGAAGACCCGAGCACACTCAACGAGTATCAGGTCGAGAAACTCCTGTACAACCTGAAACGGGACTTCATCGGGTTCGCCAAAATCGACCCCATCAAACACGATATCAACGTCGAGGACATCTCGTGTAACGGGTACAACAGTCGGGTGTTCGTCTACCACACCGACTACGAACAGATTATCTCGAACGTCGAACACGGCAAGGAGGAACTCGACGACTTCGTCGTGAAACTGGCCCAGCGGTCCGGGAAGGGTATCTCGAAGCGTCAGCCACAGGTCGACGCGACGCTCCCGGACGGGTCACGCTCGCAGTTGACCCTCGGTGCGGAAGTGTCCGACCACGGGACCAACTACACCATCCGGCAGTTCAAGGACGTGCCGTTCACGCCCATCGACCTCATCAACTGGAACACCTTCTCACTCGACCAGATGGCGTTCCTGTGGCTCTGTATCGAGAACCACAAGTCGCTCATCTTCGCGGGCGGTACTGCCTCGGGGAAGACCACCTCGCTGAACGCCGTCTCGCTGTTCATCCCCTCGAACGCGAAAATCGTCTCCATCGAGGACACCCGCGAGGTCGAACTGCCGCAGCGCAACTGGGTCGCGTCCGTCACCCGGCCGTCCTTCGGTGAGGACGATACGGGCGACGTGGACGAGTTCGACCTGCTGGAGGCCGCACTGCGACAGCGACCAGACTACATCGTCATGGGTGAGATTCGTGGCGAGGAGGGCCGGACCCTCTTCCAGGTCATGTCCACGGGCCACACCACCTACACGACGTTCCACGCCGACTCGGTGGGCGAGGTCATCAAGCGGTTCACTACCGACCCAATCAACGTCTCGAAGACGCTGTTCACGGCACTCGATTTGGTGTCTATCCAGACCCAGAGCCGGACGGACGGCAAGAAGGTCCGCCGGAGCAAGACCCTGACCGAAATCAACGAGTACTCCGCCGAGAACGACGAAATCAACGTCAGGGACGTCTACCAGTGGCAGGCCGAGACGGACACGTTCATCCAGATGGGCCAGTCCAACACGCTGGAGGAAATCAAGTTCGACCGTGGGTGGACACAGGAACGACTGGACGAGGAGTTGTTCAAGCGCAAAATCGTGCTGGCCCACCTCATCCAGAACGGCATCAACACCTACCAGCAGGTGGCGGCGACGATTCAGGCGTTCATCAACGACCCGGACACCATCCTGACGCTCATCGCCCACGACAAACTCGAAGAGAGCCTCGAAGACCTGCGGGACATGGAGTCGGTCATGATCGACATCGACCCCGAGAAAGAGGAGATGGTCCCGCGGCCGTCGGCGAGTGAGGAGATGCTCGAAGAGACGAACGAGATTCTGGAGAACGCACAGCCGATGTTCGACCAGTACAAGAGCATGGAGACGCCGGAAATCGTGAAGGCACTGGGTGGTATCGAGACGCAGGAGAACATCGAACCGGTCCAACAGGACGACGACGAAGACGAAGACGCCGAAATCGACTTCGGCCAGTTCGTGACCAAGGCCGGAACGGAAGCAGGAGAAGGGGAGTGAGATGAGTCTCGACACGCGTGACGGGCAGTCGTTCAGCGGCGGCGGCTCGTTCGGTGACACGTTCTACCCGCTCTATCAGTACCTGTTCAACGAGAACAGCGACTTCGTGGCCGGTGTAGAGAAGAAACTCGCGCAGGCGCGTATGCCCCAGAACGTCGAGTTGTTCGTCGCGCGCGCGTTGGGGGTCGGCGTGCTGGCGGGCCTCGTGTTGTGGATAATGGGGTCGCTTCTGGGCTACGCCATCTTCGTCCTCTTTCTCGAGGACGCACCGACTCTGCTCGGGATTCCCGTGGAGTCGGTTCCGGAAATCCTGCTCGCGCTGAAGATACCGATTCTGGTGTTCATCACCGGCATCGTCTTCGGCCTCATCGGCTTCGGTATCGGGTTCGGGTCGATGGTCTCGATTCCGTACTTCCGGGCGGGCGGACGGAAACGCGAGATTAACGTCCTGCTGTCGGACTCCATCTCGTTCATGTACGCGCTGTCGGTCGGGGGGTTGAACCAACTCGAAATCCTGCAGGCGATGGCCAAAGCCGACGACACGTACGGCGAGGTTGCCCAAGAGTTCCAGTCGCTCGTCCTCGAAACCGAGTACTTCGATACGGACTACCGGACGGCCATCAGGAACCAAGCACTCCAGACGCCGAGCGACGAACTCGCGCAGTTCCTGACGGACATGCTCTCCATCGTCAACTCCGGCGGTGACATGACGAGTTTCCTCGAAGACCAGAAGGACAAGCACATGCGGACCGCCAAGCAGGAGCAAGAGCAAGTGCTAGAGACGATGGAACTGTTCGGCGAGATGTACATGACGCTCTCGCTGTTCCCCCTCTTGCTCATCATCATCCTCGTCATCATGCAGATGATGGGCAAGTCCCAGCAGATGCTCCTGCTGGGCACGGTGTACGGGCTGATTCCGCTCACGGGGGTCGGGTTCCTCGTGATGGTGTCGACGGTCACGCAGGACGAAATCGGCGACGGCTACCTCACGCCGGACGGGCAACGCGACGACGTGGTCGTCCAAGAGGGGCTGGGTATCTTCAACCTCGGCCTCGTCGAGAACTTCACCGGCGGGTACGGCATCTTCGACAAGGTGAAGAGCGGAGAACGGTCCTACGAGTTGGGCCAAATACTGAAGAAGCCACACATCTTCTTCCGTGACCACCCGACGGTGGTGTTGGGCCTGACAGTTCCGCTGACGATAGTGGTGATGGCGGGGTCGGTCGTCGCCGGCTTCGCACCGCTCAGCATCGACGGGATGGTCAGTAAGCCAGTCATGTCGACGTTCTTCTGGGTGTACGTCCCGCTGTATATCAACTTCCTCCCGCTGACCATCTTCTACGAGTGGAACGTCCGGTCGCGACGTGGTGTCGTGACACAACTCTCGGAGAATTTGCGGAAACTATCGAGTGCCAACGACACGGGGCTGACGCTCCTCGAATCGCTGAACACCGTCTCGAACACGTCTTCGGGGCGGTTGGCCGAGGACTTCGAGACGATGTACGCGAAGGTCAAGTACGGGACCAGCCTCAAGGACGCGATGCGGGAGTTCAACAACGAGTACCACATCCCGCGGCTAGCCCGGACGGTCAAACTCATCAGCAAGGCACAGGAGGCGTCCAGTCAAATCGAGGACGTGCTGACGACGGCCGCACAGGCCTCGGAGAATCAAGACGACATCGACCGCGAGCGCAAGTCCCGCACGCGGATGCAGTTGGTCATCATCATCATGACCTACATGACGCTGCTGGGCGTCATGGCACTGCTGAAGACGCAGTTCCTCGACGTGATGGCCGGGCTTGCGAACACCGGCGGCGGTGGCGGCGGTGGTGCTGCCCCCGGCGGCGGACAGAGTTTCGGTGGCGGTGTCGACACCGAACTGCTCTCGCTGCTGTTCTTCCACGCAGTGACGCTGCAGGCCATCATGTCGTCGTTCATCGGCGGCTACATCCGGAACGTCGACCTCATCTCGGGGGTGAAGTTCGCGGTCATCCTGCCCACGTTCGCGCTCATCACGTGGATTGCCGTCGGGTGAGCACGGACGTTACTATCAGTCGGTCGACTGTTTCTGGCTGAACCATACCGCGGACGATGCCAACTGGCCCGGCGGTGGTTTTATATACTTGTTGCCAAAAGGTATTTTACTCACTACGTAACTCACGATGAGTTAGTCAGCATTTAGGGGTGACAGGAAGGGGCAGACGCTTCAGGATTTCGCGCTCGGTATCTCGCTGTTCCTCATCACGGTGACGTTCGTCTTCGGGTTGTTCCCGAGTTATCTCGAACCGTTCACCGCGGGGATAGACGACAGCGACGGGATGCGAGCGGATAGGCTCAGCCAAGACCTGATTCGAGAACACGCGACGGCGGAGGGCGAGAATATTCTCAACGAGACAAAACTCAACGCGACGCTCTCACAGAACCAGTCGCAACTCCGGGACCAATATGGGTTCACACGCGGGACAGCCATCAACATAACCGTCAGGGAAGGGGGCAGTCGGTCGCTGGTAACCGTCGACGGGACGCCACTCGCGACGGAGAAAGACAGCCGAAACCAGCCAGCGGCGGCGCGTGCGCGTATCGTTTCGCTCTCGAATCGGACGCGCTGTGACCCGAGTTGTCGCTTGGTGGTGAAAGTATGGTGACGGGCGAAGACAGGGGACAGGCGTTCACCTTGGAGGCCGTCATCGGGTCGGTGGTTATCCTCTCTGCAGTCCTCTTTGCGATACAGGCCATCATCATCACGCCGACGACGGGCGGGACTGTCGACCCCGAGATACGGTCACAAGTCCAGACAGAGGCCGACGACGTGCTCAGGCTGACGGCACAGAACGAGACGTTCGGCCTCTCCGAGTACGTCCGGTACTGGTCGCGCAACAGGCTCGCGTTCGTGGGCGCGGTCAACGAAGAAATCGGGTACGGGAACCGGAAACCACCGAGACAACTGGGCGAGGTGTTGAATCAGACCTTCGAGTCACGGGGCCGCACGTACAACATCGTCCTCCGGTACCAGAACGAGTCGTCGGGGACGGAGACGCTTCCGATGGTGTACCGTGGTGAACCGTCGGACAACGCCGTGACGGCGACCAACCGCGTGACGCTGTACGACAACCAGACGCTGTCGGGGCCGAACGCGACGCGGGTGCAGTTGACCGACCTCGGGACGAACGCCACCGGGGACCGAGGGTACTACCCGATCCCGAACGCCATGGACGGACCGGTGTACAACGTCGTGGAGGTGCGCCTGACAGTATGGTAGCGACCGACGACCGCAGGGCGCAACTCATCCTCGTCGGGGCCGTCTCGCTCGCGCTCATCATCATCGGCCTCACCGTCGTCCTGAACACCGTCCTCTTCACGAGTACGGTGACGACGGACGTGACGGTCGACGCCAGCGACGACGCCGTCCGGTTCGACCAGACGGCACGGGAGGGCACACGGTCGCTGGTCCTCCGAATGAACCACCGGGACAAGAACTTCTCGCGGCCACAACTCCGTGACAGCGTCGTCAGAAACGTCACGAACTACACGCGGCTATTGCGCGAGAGTTACACGGTGAGCCGACCGGTGTTCGTGAACGTCTCGTACAACAACGTCACGTACGGCCAACGCGTCGTCCAGAGCGAGGACGGGACCTTCGAGTCACCGACGACACCCAGTGTCTCGGACTGGGAGGTTGTCGAGAACAGCGACCGAGTGGCGGTTGGCCGGTTCGTCGTCAACCTGAACGTCTCAGGGATGAACAGCGACGAATTCAATATCACGATACGAAACGCGAGCGAATCAGTAGACATTGGCATCCAGCGTAACAATACAGGAGGAGCCACGAAGGTCGACATCAGTACCGAGCGGACACACGGCCCCAACACGGGGAACGTGCAGTGTTTCGCGGTCCGTGGTCGGGTGCTTCTCGACGTACTCGACGGAGAGAGTTTCAACAGCGAGTGTGCGTTCAACGCGACCGAGAACCTCGACCCGCCCTACAGTGTCGAGATATCTGACGGCGGCAGAGCTAACGGTCGGTACAGTCTCGTGGCACGGTCGAACGTGAGCGCGAACTTCGGCGGGTCGTACGACTTCTGCGGCGACCCGGCGGTGACCGGCTTCACCGACCCGTGCCAAGTGCCGGCCATCTGGAGCACGAACGTCACCATGGCGTACTCCTCGACCGAGATAGACTACGAGCGGAGGCACAACCTGAGCATCTACCCATGAGATGGACGATACGCACGGACCGACGGGGGGCGGCGTCGCTCGTCAACCACATCCTCGCTATCGGTATCACGACCATCCTCATCACCGGTTTGCTCGTCGCGGGCGGGTCGTACCTCAACAACCAGCAGGAGTACGCCGCACAGTCGGGACTGGACACCATCGGGAACGAACTCGCCGAGACGATAACCCAACTCCAGCGACTGTCGGCCGGGAACGGGTCGGCGACGATACAGGTCGACCTCCCGGAGCGAGTCTCCGGGTCGTCTTACTCCGTCCGCATCGTCAACGGGTCCGAGTGTACCGAGCTACGGTCGACGCCGAACTCGTGTCTCGAACTGGAGGTCACGCGGCTCGACGTGGTTCGGAACATCCCGCTCTCGGTCAACGAGACGGACGTGAACATCTCGACGGTGAGTGCCAGCCACTACCGTCTCGAATGGAACGGGAGTTCCGCTCCCGGAACCATCGACGAGACAGGGGCGACTGACGCGCCGCTGCGGTTGGGTATCGGCGGCGACGTTGCCAAGCAGCGAACGGGCGGGAGCATCATCGGGGAGACGAACCTCCCGCCGACGAACGTCTCGTTCACCGTCGACCCCGAGTACCCCGACACCAACCGGGGCGTGACGTTCACCGCCAATGCCGAGGACCCGGACCCCGACAATCCCGCCAGTCCCGGCCTGAACTACAGTTGGGACTTCGACGGGGACGGAACCTACGAGGAACAGAACCTGAACACCGCGACGACCACCCACACGTACGGCGGTGGGAACTACGGCCCCCAAAACGTGACCTTGCGAGTGACCGACGAAGAGAACGCTTCGACGTGGCACTCGCATAACATCACTGTCGCCGGACTAGCACCACTCACGCTCACACGTACGCCAGCCGACGACAGGACGCGGGCCGGGCAAAACGTCGACTTCGATGGCGACGATATCATGGTTCGGTTCGAGAACACTCACAGCAACGACATCACTATCACCGGTGTATTCTTCGACCCCGAAGGCACAGGCGGAGAGATGATTGCAGAGGACCGATACGTCTGTACCTCGTACAATTTCTTCGGAAATTGTATCAACAGCAATTTCTACTATTTCCCCGAGATTCGTATCAACACGAACGAAAACGAGGACAACGACTACACTGATACCGAGGACGAACAGGTGTATATCGGGCGGAAAGACCTCGGCTGTGAGGGCCTCACAATTCCTGATGGAGGGGTATCGATGTCCGCGTACGCTATCTACGGTTCGGGAACGTATTACGAGTGTGACTTCGACCCGCGAGACCGGGTCGAGATAGACGTAGAGGACGGAGGCAACCTCGCTATCCAGTACCGTGCTGTCGAGGGACTCCCGGCCGACCCCGATTTCACCATCGGTGTCCGCTATCGCGTCGGTGGCGAGACGTACACGACCCGATTCACCGAGGAGGTCGGTGGACTGCCATGACTGGGCGAAAAAAGCACAGTGGCAGCGAACCGGAGTCCGACCGGGCGGTCAGTGACCTCGTCGGGTTCGTGCTGGCGTTCGCCGTCATCATCACGTCCGTCGCACTCGTCTCGACGTTCGGGTTCGGCGCGCTCGAAGACGCCCGGGAGGCCGAACTCGCCACGAACACGGAGCGGTCGTTCGTCCTGCTCGGACAGAACTTCAAGGAGTTGGAAACCGGCACCGCCGAGCGGCGGACCAGCGAAATCGAACTCCGGAGTGGGAGTCTGCGACTCGTAGACGGACCGAACATGACGTTCGAAATACACCGGTCCTCTGGACCGAACTTCAACACGAGCGTGGAGATACGCCGCCTGCAGTACCGGATTAGCGGCGAGCACATCGGGTACGAGAGCGGTGCGACGTTCCGGGGTGCCATCGGCAGCAACAGCAGCATCATGCAAGTCGAACCGGGCTTCACTTGTGGTGACGGCCACGCCGTCGTCTCGGTAGTCCGGTTGACCGGTAACACGGAGCGAATCGTCAGCGGTGGCGTCGCCCGAATCTCCGGACGGCAGCACAACTCCAGTCTGCTCTACCCAGAGAACCGAACCGGGGCCACCGCCAACACGGCCGCGAACGGGACGCAACTGAACGTGACTATCAACTCGACGTTCGATGGAGGGTGGGGCCGGTACTTCACCCGTGACGAGAACGGGTGGGAGGAGTCGAGTGTCGAGGACGACACGTACGTCTGCGATGTCGGTGAGAGCGGTGTCGTCTACATCAGACGTGCCGTACTCGGCATCGAAATCGAACGGTAACGGACGACAGCCAGGGAGCACGGCGAGGACGGCTGTCGCGGCGTGGCGTCAGGATTCGTCTTCTATCCGCACGTCCCGGATTTGGAGGTACCCCACGGGTGGCCGTGCTTCGCCCTCCGAGAGGCCCACCTCGTAGAGGACCGGCATCCGATTCCAGTCCCAGTCGTGCCCACTCTCGACGCTAAAGTTGAACACGACCAGCACCTGATTGCTCTCTAACTGGGTGTGGTTGTTGCTGTCGAGGAGGTTCTCGGATTCGAGTTTCTCGTACATCGTGTCGTCCCACGATGGCGAGTTGTCCGTCAGGAGCGGGCGCGGCCCCTGTTCTGCGTCGTAGCCGTCACGATAGACGCCGATGTGGTCCGGGCCGATGAGGTCGGCGTTGCTGACGTTGGCACACCGTGCGACCGGCGTGCCGCCAGCCGTCAACGGGACCGTCTCGTACTCCTCACAGGCCGTATACGTCGCGTTCAGTTCCACGCTGTCACCGTTCCGAACGATGAACGTCTGTTGGAACTGCGACGGTGCGGTCGGGTCGTTGACGTTCGGGAACGCGCGGCCACCGTTCCGAATGCGGGCGATGTCCTCGTCGTTACCCGCGATAAAGGGTGGCTGGACGGCGTTGTTCCGAGTGGCGTTCACCGTCAGCGGGACGTTCGTAATCCGCTCCTGCTCGACGATGTTCGTGGCAGAATCCCTGAAGAACTGGCGAAGTTCGTCGGGGCTACTGGAGAAGTTGTACTCGCCGCCGGTGATGTTGGTAATCCCCGGTTGGGAACAGCTAACTCCGCGACCACCCAATAGGCACTCGTTAACGTCGGCTTGTGTACCGAACCCGGCAGCGTAGATAGTGACGTTTTGGGCGGCCGCTCGGCGTGCCATGTCCCGCGTTCTACTGTTCATGTTGGGCGTCGATTCCCACGAGACGTCGTTACGGCCGTCACTGAGGAGGATAATGGTCTTGTTCCGCGTCTGGTTGCTACTCGTCGCGTACATGTCCAGTGCCTTCCGAATCCCACAGTTGATACACGTGCCACCGCCCGCCGAGAGTCCGTTGATGGTACTCTCGACGCTGTTGGGGCCACGAAGGGTATTCGTCAGGAACTGTCCACCCGAGGTGAGCATGTCTGCCCTGCTGTTGTATTCGACGACGCCAGCACGGTCGGTGGTGTTCAGAACGGACAGCGAGTCGATGGCCGCTTGCTTCGCGTCGGTTATTTTCGTCCCGGACATCGACCCGGACGTGTCGAGGACGTACACGACATCGGTGGGGTTCGAGTTCCCGAGGTCGGCTGTTTTGAACGTCGTCTTGTTGGCGATACTGGTCGACCCGTTCCCGATGGGGCGCGTCGAGACGCGGTATGACGTCGTCGCGTTCTTCGAGATGGAGATGTTCTCCGCCGTGACGTTCACCTCGTTCATGTACGACGCGCTCGCGGAGAGATTGACGACGCGGTTGAGTTCGTCGTTGGTCGCCTCCGGGAGGTCCTGCTGTCCGAAGAACACCTGAACCGTCTGGTTGTTCTCGTAGGTCTGCACCGGCCGGTCCGTCTGTTCCTCGAAGTAGTCACCCCAGGCCCTGAAGAACGTACTCTGTACCTGCAGGGTCACGT